>JAQYLJ010000050.1 GCA_028720145.1 Clostridia bacterium | reverse complement strand
CGCGGTACGCTTTGAGGAACTGGAACTGCCGGAATATCTGCGGTTTCCCACAGGCATGGGGGAACTCGATCGCGTCCTCGGCGGCGGGATCGTAGAGGGGTCCGTGGTGCTTCTGTCGGGGGAACCCGGGATCGGGAAATCTACCTTGCTCCTGCAAATCTGCGGGTATCTCTGTGCGGGGAAGCGCGTGCTGTATGTTTCGGGAGAGGAATCCTGCGGGCAGTTAAAACTTCGGTATAACCGTCTCGGGATGCGCACGGATAATCTTTGGCTTCTGACCGAGACCAATGTAGACGCGATTCTCGCCGAGAGCGACAGGGTCTCTCCGGATGTCATGATTATCGACTCAATTCAGACGGTCTATACCGAAAAGTCGTCGACCGCCGCGGGGAGCGTCACGCAAGTGCGCGAGTCCGCCATGGCGATTATCCGTCATTCCAAGACGAACGGTGTCGCGGTCTTCCTCGTCGGGCATGTCAACAAAGAGGGCGGTATTTCGGGACCGAAAGTGCTCGAACACATGGTGGACGCAGTACTTTATTTCGAGGGGGACAGAACCCAGTCATTCCGAATTATTCGCGCCATGAAAAACCGCTACGGTTCTACAAATGAAATCGGCGTGTTCGACATGACCGACCGCGGACTGAAAGAAATCCCGAATCCCTCGGAAATGATGCTCGCGGAACACACCCCCGGCACGAGCGGGAATTGCCCCTGCTGTCTGATGGAGGGGAGCAGACCCGTCCTCGCAGAGATACAGGCGCTCGTCTCGCAGACGGTCTATCCCGCGCCCAAGCGTGCGGCAGACGGGTTCGATTATAACCGTATGTGCCTTTTGCTCGCCGTACTCGAAAAACGGTTGGGCTTGCATTTCTCTCAAAACGACGTCTACCTCAATACGGCAGGAGGACTTCGCCCCGATGAACCGGGCGCGGATCTACCGGTCGCGATGGCACTCATTTCGGGACTTACCGATCGGGTTGTCCCCGAAAAGCTCGTCGCCATGGGCGAGGTCGGACTCGGCGGGGAAATCCGCGGGATATCGAGCATTGATTTCCGTGTCAAGGAGTGTATTCGCCTCGGGTTCCGCACCATTCTGGTTCCCAAACGGAATTTGCCGCTCTCGGTCACTGTTCCGGGGGAGGTCAAGGTCGTCGGGGTCAAAGGTATCTATGAGATTCTCACCTATCTGAAACCCAAAGAATAATTGAACAGATATAGGACGCAGATTGTAACAAATGCACAATTTGCGTCTTTTTATTTCTACGCCTGTCGTTCAAAAATGGCAAAAACACAGTTGAAAAGGAGGTCAAAAAACGATATAATAATGCTAGATGATCCCGGGGAAAACCGTGGATATTCAGAAAAAAAGGAGAGAACTATGGAAGCGATTCAGACGAAACAAATTCGCAATATCGTATTACTGGGGCACAGCGGGAGCGGGAAGACCTCTCTTGTCGAGGCGATGTTGTATTTGACGAAAGCCACAGATCGTCTCGGGAGTGTCTCGGCGGGAAATACCGTGAGCGACTACGATCCCGAAGAGGTGCGCCGCGGATTCTCTCTGCAAGCATCGATTGCTCCGGCAATGTGGAAAAACACGAAAATCAATATTTTGGATACGCCCGGATATTTTGATTTCGAGGGCGAAGTGCGCCAGTGTATCCGTGTCGCAGACGCGGCGGTGATCGTCGTCGACGGGAAGAGCGGGATACAGGTCGGGACAGAACTCGCGTGGAAGAAGGCGACCGAGGCGCATCTGCCGAAAGCGTTTTTCATCAACCGCTTTGACGATAACGAGGCGAGATTCCGCCGCGTGTACGACGCGCTCCGTGAGAAATTCGGGGTGGAGGTCTGCCCGCTCCAAATCCCGCTGATTGAGGGCGGGGAAGTCATCGGTTTTGCGAACCTGGTCGAGCAGGTCATGTATATGTTTGACGGGAAGACGGGGGAATACCAAGCCAGCCCCATTCCCGAAAATCAAAAAGAGTATATTGATGAATTTCGCAATATGCTCTTCGAGTCCATCGCGCAGACCAGCGAAGAACTGATGAATAAGTTCTTCGACGGCGAGGAAATCACGCGCGAAGAAGCGGTGGAAGCCATCCATATGGGCATCATTCACGGCGAGATCGTCCCGGTGTTCTGCGGTGCCGCCACGAAGATGTGGGGGATTAAGACCTTTCTCGATACCATCGCAGACTCTTTCCCGCGTCCGACCGCGAGAGGTGCCGAGAGAATCTTAAATCAAGACGGTACGATCGGGCATCTGCCGATTATCAAGGACAATACCGCGCCGTCCATTTTCGTCTTCAAGACGGTTGCCGACCCGTTTATCGGGAAGATGACATTTTTCCGCGTTATGGAGGGCGAGGTCTCCAAGGACTCTTCGCTTCGGAACACCACGAACGGTGTGACCGAGAAACTCGGACATATCTACACCGTGCGCGGCAAGACCCAGACGCAGGTCGATACACTTTGCTGCGGCGATATCGGGATGACGGCGAAACTGACTTCTACCAATACCTGTGACACGCTCACCGGCAGAGCGAAGGATATTCGTTTCTACCCGATTCAGTTCCCGAAACCCTACTATGTCCGCGGGATCGCGCCGAAAGCCAAAGGGGACGAGGATAAGATCTCGCAGGGGATTTCCCGCCTATTGGAAGAGGACTATACGCTCGCGTATAAGAACAATGCCGAAACCGGGCAGTTGACAGTCGCGGGGCTGGGCGATATGCATCTCGATGTCACCATCGCGAAACTCAAGAGCCGTTTCGGTGTATCGGTGGAACTGACCGAACCCAAAATCGCTTATCGTGAGACCATTCGCGGTACCGCGGATGTGGAAGGAAAACACAAGAAACAGTCGGGCGGGCGCGGTCAGTACGGTCATGTCAAGATTCGGTTCTCCCATGGGGAAGACGAAGGACTGACTTTCAAGGTGTCTGTCGTCGGTGGTGCCGTGCCGAAGAACTTTTATCCTGCTGTGGAAAAAGGATTGCAGGACGCGATGAAACAGGGCGTCCTCGCCGGATACCCGATGGTCGAGTTGGTCGCGGATTTGTACGACGGTTCTTACCACGATGTAGACTCGGATGAACTCTCCTTCAAGATTGCCGCATCTCTCGCGTATAAAGCGGGTATGACGCAGGCGAAGCCGGTACTTCTCGAGCCGGTCGGGACTCTGGAAGTCACGGTGCCGGATGACTATGTCGGCGATGTCATGGGTGAACTCAATAAACGGAGAGGCAGAGTGAGCGGGATTGAGCCGAAAGACGGACTTCAAACCGTCGTGGCGGAAGTGCCGCAGTCGGAGATGACCGATTATGTCATTGCGCTCCGTGCCATGACACAGGGCAGAGGTACCTTCGTCTACGAGGTGACCCGTTATGACGAGGTCCCCGCGAACATTGCACAGAAGGTGATCGAAGCCGCTCGCAAAGAAGCATAACACGCATCCTATCCATTCAAAAAAACTGCCCGTTACTCAAATGTAGTAACGGGTAGTTCTGGATGTACGGGTTTTGACATCGAACTCTTCGACTTCGGGAGGTTCGACCACGAGGTCGTCGCGGATATCGCAGGTGTCGCATCCGAGAAAGAGACAGGCGGCGAATTCACCTTCCGCGCTCATCAGCTCGTCGATCTGCATCCGATAGGAGTCGGCGCGGCTTAAGCCCGCGCGCCGTGTGAAGGAGCGAATGGTCATGCGTCTCTTCTTGATGCGTTTCCGCAGTTTTTCATAACTGTATTTGTTGTGATATTTTTCGAGTCTCATGACATACTCCGCTTTTGTTTTTTCTTATTTTATACCGAAATTCGACACGAGTCAACAGGAACTCACGCATTCAGATGGAGATTTTCCGCTGTTTTTCTGTCAAGGAGACGAAGAGACGACCGAACCGACCGCGGGGGATGGGCATATTCTATTAGCAAACGCGTAATAAGGAGAATACCCATGAATAGATATCAGTCGGATGGCGGGGAGTCCGTACTCCACGACTACGGACCCGCTCCGTTTGTCGTCAATATCGACCGCGCCTCGCATATGAATCCGAATTACCGCAACGCCCTTTGGACAGGCGACCATTTGCAACTGACCCTGATGACGATTCCCGTCGGGGGAGATATCGGACTGGAGATGCACCCGGATACCGATCAGTTCATTCGCGTCGAGCGCGGATACGGTCTTGTTCAGATGGGTCCGAATAAAGACGACTTCATCGTAGAGGAGAAAGTCAACGGGAACGACGCCTTTATCATTCCCGCAGGGACATGGCATAACCTGACGAATATCGGGCACATACCTCTCAGAGTCTACTCGATTTACGCACCGCCGAAACACCCGCGTGGGACGGTCCATCCCACCAAGGAGATAGCGGAACGGGAAGAGGGATAACGAACACCAAATCGGGCAAATATAGCGAAGAACCGGCTGACCCAGCCGGTTCTTATCTTTTTGAAAGGGAAGAAATGACGTTTAAAAGTGAAATAGGAGAGCCGTTGAGTGGTTTTCCCATGACGCAGCAGATGAGGCGGGTACGCAGTCAAAAACCCGTCAGTTCTCCGTATGCGGAGCCGATTGCCCCCCCGTTCAGAAGGACTTGTTTCACGCTCTTTTGCAGAGAGGTATTCTCGGGGAGCGAGGAATAATCGGTAGTCGATTTCCCGTAAATCCAAGTCAGATAGTCGGATGCTTCTCGGTTCCATGCGGTCACGCAGAAACAGGAGGCAAAGGCACGGATTCTCGACGACGGCGGGAGCAGTTCATTCAGCGTGGGGGAGAGCAGCCAAGATTCACAGACCGGCGTATAGCCGGCTTTGTCGGGGAAGAACCGCTCTGTGAACTCCAAATAGCGTGCGTAGGATTCCCGACACAAGTCGAGCGAAATATCCGCGTCCGAGGGGATGTGAATCGAGACTTTGTGTTCACTGTCCAAATACTCGTATTCGAGTTCACCGAGGCGGAAGAGCGAGAGCGATAGCTGGCGGTAGGTCCACCACCCGCGGTCGAAGTCATAGACACCGCAATTCGTATAGGTTTCCCCGATAAAGCGGGAAAAGCATTTCATGGTGTCTATAAATACGCGTTCGTCGATCCCGAGCGCACGATATGCTTCATAGGCCAATCGCGCCGCTTGCAGAGAGCAGGCGAGCAGTTCCATCCTATTTTGGCAGCGCGCCTTGAGTGCGCGGTAGGTGTCTGCGGCTGTTTCTCGATGCGTAATTCCTACGAGCAGTTGTCTGTCAAAAGCGGTATGCGAAAGAACTTGCTCGGTCACCTCTCTCGGCATACCGATTCTCTCACAGAGTTCCAATATCTCCATATTGCATCCCCATATTGTTTACTATGGTAATCCTAACACAACAGGGGAGACAAGTCAATCTCGATGCCAAATGATTCAGAATCTATGATGGTTGTTAAGTCGAATCAGTGTTTCCCAAAAGACCTCTGCTTCAAAGGAGAGGGCGAAAAATCAAGTATTGCAATTAGTTTGATAAATGGCTTCTCCGTCATATAGCAACGGGTATCAATTTTACAGATTGCAGTTTATTCTTGTTCTGCACATTGACAGCACAAATTTTCGTTTCCTATAGAGTCCTTTTCACTAAAATACTTACCGCACCTCACACATGGTTTCATTTGAAGCTTTTGTGCGCACTCAAAGCAGATTGGTTTATCATCGGTAATCAAATAATCAGTTTCATTTCCGCAGTAAACGCATTTCATCGTGATACTATCCTTACAAATATATAAATTCATGCGACTTTGTTCATCAAATACACGGAAAACTGCATGTAATCCCTTAATAGTATCGAAGGTTTTCGCTCTTTCTGACGCCGAGATAACCATAATCGTCCGAATGAATAAATGTATGATATCGATCAGAAGCATCAGGCAATCCTTCAATGGCAGCATAATACGATACTAAATCCATTGCATTGCCAAAATAGGAGCTTTTAATGCCACTAGTACTCAGTCGAATTGCAAAATATGCCGAGTCATCTACTGTTCCACCATATGAATTCTGAGCAGAATATATTATGTGAATATCGGATAAATCCATGGAATCGCTATATTCAACAGAAATGCTAGCTACTACCATAGTTGAAGGAGATTTCAGTTTTGACTTTAACTTGTCAATTGCTATCTTTGCCAAAGATAGTGCTTTTTCGTATTGAGGGTCTTGTTCTTTTACAGGTTCTTTCCCGCATGAAAAGCATCCAAGCGCGAAAACGGTCAGCAAAGAGATTACCAATACAAATGAGAATAGTTTTTTCATATCGACTCCTTTTAATTCCAATTTAGAATTATGCTCTAATTATAATTCTGAATTAGAAATTTGTCAATACAAAATTCCGAAAAAGAAAATTGAATAATTCTAATTCGGAATTTTATATGCAAAATAGTCATGTATAAATAAAGTAGAACATTTAGGAGGCATCCATATGAAAACAAGAAAAAAGCCTCTGGGCTCTGCTAACATGGTAGGTGCTAACATTGAACGCATACGCAAAATGCAAAAATTCAAGCAAGTAGAAATCATTGCGAAAATGCAAAGCATGGGGGTAGACATCAATGTTACGAGTTATTCCAAATTGGAAGGGCAAATCCGTCTAGCCACCGATATTGAGGTATATACGATTGCAAAAATCTTGCAGGTGGATATTTCCGAGTTGTTTGAGTGAGCTTGCGCAAGATTTTGTGATGAAAGAGTCTCTTTCGTGCTATTACTAGCTATATTCGTCTCTCCGCTGTCAAATAAGGAAAAGGCACCCAATATGGGTGCCCTCGTTGTCGTGTAGTAATGTTACAGAAGGAAACTTAAATCAAAAATACACAAATACCTCTTCACTATTCACTATTACTTTTTACCTGAAATTCTGAATGCGAGTTTAGTGAAGAGTGAAAAGTGAAGAGTGAAAAAGTAAAAATCCTGAACGCGATAGCGTTCAGGATTTTTGGTGCGGGTAACAGGACTTGAACCTGCACGGTTGCCCATCGGAACCTAAATCCGACGCGTCTGCCAATTCCGCCATACCCGCGTACAACGGCTATTATAACCCATGGGGGAGCCGGTTGTCAAGCGACGATAAGGGGTATTGGCTCTTGAAATGACAAATATGATAAAACACATTATGAGAAACGCCAACGATAGAATGATTGTTATAAGGAAAACGCGGGGACATCAGATCCCCGCGTCTTTTTTGAGGGGTAGAACCCCCGCTTGTGCCTGTTGGATTTTCCCCTGTTTCTGTGTGTCGAGTGGGGTTTGTCCCGTGATTTTTTTGTAGGTGCGGTAGAAACCCGAGTATTCCCCGAATCCGAGGGCTTCTGCAACCGCGATGGGTTGCATGCCGGAGGAGAGCAGTTTCTTCGCTTCCGCGATTTTCTTTTGCATCGCATATTGCAGAATACTCGTGTTCATATCGTCTTTGAACACATGGCAGATATTTGAGGAAGAGGAATAGACCGCCTGCGCGATATCGGCAATGGAAATATGCTCGTAGAGGTGTGCGTCAATGTAGGAGATGACCGAAAGGGTCAGGGGATTCATGGAGAGTTCGTGGCTCGGCACTTTGTCCGAGCAGTCGGCAATATGATAGATCGCTTCGATGAGGTAGGCGTGTGCGAGCCGCTGGTATTCCGCCGTATTGCGGTGCAAGAGCAGGGAACAGCACTTCTGAAAGACTTGAATCACCGGCTCGTACACCATGCCCTGTATGTGCGTCAGTTGCTCGTTGAACCGCAGCAAAAGCGACTTTGAAATCTCAGACTGGTCGAACTGGATGATGAGCCGTTTGTATGCCATGCTCGGAGACAGTTCAATGCTGTGATACCGGTAGGGGGGGATCACGCAAATACTGTTCTCGGTCAGAAGATACTTTTTGTTGTCGAGCACCAAGGTGGATTTCCCTTGAATAATGAACAGCACTTCATAGTCCTCATGACAATGATTGTAGAGGATACGGCTGGACTCACTCCAATGGTCTTGATACGCCATGGAGAAGTGCTGACCTGTCATTTCAACGATCATAATGCGTCTCCTTTCGGTAATCTACTTGTATTCTATCACAATTTTGCAGTAATTGCAATAGGCAAAGCAAATTTAAGCATAGTATTTCAATTTGTGATTTGAGATAATAAGATTGTACAAAAACCTGCATATTCCGGAGGTTGAATATGGCAAAAGCGATACTGACATCTGATGAGTTCGAGCGGCAGTCTGCCGCTCTCGGCTATTTTTTCCCGATGGCATCGAGCTACGAATCCCTGTTTACACCATACCCGATCGGGTGCCGCACGGCAGCCAATCGAATCGTCTATCAACCGATGGAGGGGTGCGACGGGGAAGCAAACGGTGCCCCGAGCGAATTGACACGGGCGAAATACATAGGTTTTGCGGAAGCGGGTCCCGGGGTCATCTGGATGGAGGCGACCGCGGTCTGCGATGAGGGAAAGGCGAATCCCCGTCAGCTGCGTCTCACGGAAGAGACCAAGAGCGAGTTCGCTCGGCTTGTCTCCGACATGAAGCGAGTCGCACGGGAGAAATGCGGGATCGAACCGCTTTTGATTTTGCAACTGACGCATTCGGGCAGACAGTCGAAACCCCATGGGAAACCCGCGCAGCTCGTCGCGTATCACAACGCGATATTTGAAGAGCATACGGTGATTACCGACGACCAAATCGTGACGGACGATTATCTCGACAGGTTACAAGATGCCTTTGTCGATGCGGCGAAACTCGCCGCCGAATGCGGGTTTGACGGCGTTGATATCAAGAGCTGCCACGGATATCTTTTGGGAGAGCTCATGTCCGGCTATCATCGCCCCGGAAAATACGGCGGGTGCTACGAGAACCGCATGAGATTCTTGAAGGAGACGGTGGCGCGCGTGCGTGCGGCTGTCCCGCATGAGACTTTGGTCTGTTCCCGCCTGAGCGCTTATGACGGATTCCCGTATCCTTGGGGATTCGGTGTGCGCGAAGGAGGCGGTATTATCCCCGACCTGACCGAAATCTGCCGCTTGGTCGGCGAATTAAAGGCAGAAGGAACCGACTTCATTGACATCACCATGGGGAATCCTTATGTGAATCCCCATGTCAATCGCCCCTTTGCGCAAGGGGGATATACGCCCGAGGAAGAACCGCTCACCGGCGTGCATCGGATGCTCGAAGGGACCGTATCCATTCGGGAACAAGTCCCCGGGATCGCCATCGTCGCGTCGGGTATGTCCTATCTCGGTGCGGTTGCTCCAAATGTCGCGGCGGGGTATGTCGGGAGCGGAAAACTGGATCTCATCGGATTCGGCAGAATGACGCTTGCTTATCCCGATTTCGTCCGTGACCTTGCGGCAGGAGAGTTTCAAAAGAACAAAATCTGTCTGGCTTGCAGTCAGTGTACCCGCCTCATGCGTTGCGGCGGAACTGCAGGTTGTGTCGTGCGGAATCCCTATTATCAAGAAGAATATCAAACAATGAAGAAAGAAGGAAAGATTGTATGAAGACCGCTCTTGTGACAGGTGCCGCGGGTGGCATCGGGTTCGCCTGCGTGAAGATGCTCTGCGAAGCAGGATTTCGGGTATATGGCATGGATGTGCAGGACGAGGCACGCGTGAAAGAACGCTATGATACCTGCTCCGAGGCGCGGTATATTCGCGCCGATCTGACCGATGACGCATCGAGACGCGCGACGGTAGACCGCGTGATTCGAGAAGAGGGACATTTGGATGTTCTTCTGAATGCTGCGGGAGTCGCGCCCACGGTGCGTACCGATATCCTCGAAATGACCGAGGAGAGTTACGACCGTGTGATGAATATCAATACCAAATCCATGATGTTCATCACCCAATATGCGGCGAATCAAATGATTCAAAATGAGACGGTCGACGGGATTCGCGGCTATATTGTCAATATCAGTTCCATGTCCGCCTATACAAGTTCGGTCAGCCGCGGGGAATACTGTATCTCAAAGGCGGGTGTGTCGATGATTACCACACTCTTCGCCGACCGACTCGCCGAATACGGGATTATGGTGAATGAAATCCGTCCCGGCATTATTGCGACTCCCATGACGAGCGGGGTCAAAGGAAAATACGATGCGCTGATCGATGGAGGGCTATTGCCTGTGGCGAGATGGGGACAACCCGAGGATATCGCCGCGGCGGTTCTCGCTCTTGTCAGCGGGGCATTCCGCTATACGACGGGGCAATCCATTGATGTCGACGGCGGTTTCCATATAAGGAGGCTGTGATCAGTGAAAAAATCGACGATTAAGATTGGTGATAAATCGGTAAAAGTATTTATTGCGTCTACGGTCGTTGTCGGTACGGGCGCGGCAGGATATGCAGCCGCCATGTATTTATTGGAGCGCGGGATGACCGATGTCGTGATAGTCACCGAGGGCATCTCTTGCGGGACCTCTCGGAATACCGGCTCGGATAAACAGACTTACTATAAACTCAGTCTCGCGGGAGATGCTCCCGACAGTCCCGCCGACATGGCGAAAGACCTGTTCGCGGGCGGCTCGGTGGACGGAGATGTTGCGCTTTGCGAGGCGGCGAACTCCGTGAGCTGTTTCATGCGGCTCGTTTCCCTCGGCGTTCCGTTCCCGACCAACCGATACGGAGAATATGTCGGATATAAGACGGATCATGATCCGCGGGCGCGCGCGACCTCGGTCGGTCCCTTGACATCCAAATTCATGACCGAAGCGCTCGAAGCAAAAGTGCAGGACCTCCGTATTCCGATTCTCGACCATATGCAGGTCGTGGAGATTCTCAAACGGGACGGTCATGTCTCGGGTCTTCTGGTCTGGAATAAAAACGCAGGGGAGCTCCAACTCATCTCGTGCGGGAATATCATTTGGACGACGGGCGGACCCGCAGGCGTTTACGGGGACAGCGCATATCCTACCTGTCATACCGGCAGCAGCGGTGTCCTGTTTGAAAGCGGTATTTTCGCGCAGAACATGACAGAATGGCAGTACGGACTCGCATCGGTCTCCCCGAGATGGAATGTGTCGGGTACCTATATGCAGGTGTTGCCCCGCTTTGTCTCGGTCGACGAAATGGGGGTCGAACACTATTTTGCGGAAGAGTTTTTCTCGCAAGAGGATTGCCTAAACCGTACATTCTTAAAAGGGTATGAATGGCCGTTCGATTCACGCAAGGCGGAGAAATCCTCTGCGATGGATCTTTTGGTCGCGCGGGAACGGGAACTCGGACGGCGGGTGTACTTGGATTTCACCGCCAATCCGTACGGTGGGGTGGACTATGAGACGCTCGCACCAGAAGCACGCTCGTACCTCAAAGAGGCGGGTGCTTGTTTCGGCACACCGATTGAACGGTTGATCCATATGAACGCGCCGGCATATGAGTTGTATTTGGAAAAGGGAATCGACCTCAAACGCGAACGCTTGGAGATTGCGCTCTGTGCCCAGCACTGTAATGGTGGTGCGGCGGTCGACACATGGTGGCAGACTTCGCTCACGGGACTTTTCTGTGCCGGAGAGGCGGCAGGTACCCATGGTGTCTATCGCCCCGGTGGAAGCGCTCTGAATGCGGGACAGGTGGGCGCACTGCGTGCTGCTTCGTATGTTGCCAAATATCCGAGACCCCTCGATGACGAATTCCGTTCCGTGGCGAAAACCGTTTACAGCAAGCATCACGCCATGCTGACGGAGGTACTCTCGGGAGACAAGAGCAATGTCGCGCGGTTCTCGGATGCGTTGCGAAACACAATGACGCGCGTTGCGGGCGCTGTGCGTGACCCGGAGGCGATGGCGGTGGAACTGTCCGGCACACGGAATATGCTCCAGGAGTTCTCTCATCTTGTCCGCATTCGGAAAACCGAAGAAATCCCTGCGCTCTATAAATTGAAAGACACGCTTGCGTGCCGACTGGTCCTTCTGACTGCCATGATGGACTTCTATAGCAAGACGAACGGAAAGACACGCGGGTCCGCACTCTATAAGAACAGTCGGGGGACCGCTCCCTGCGGGTTAAACGGTATGGCGTTTATTCCCGAGGCGGGTCTTAACGACGAAGTGCAAATGGTGAAACTCGACGGCACCGTCATTTGGCGGCGGGTGCGTCCCATTCCGTCGGGAGGCGGATTCTTCGAGAATGTGTGGAAAACCTATCGGGAGAATCAAAGCGTCTATTAAAAAAGCGGGTGTTGCAAACGCAACACCCGTCGTTTTATTTCGACACGGTTTGGATGATTTCCCGTAACACAGCGGCTTCTCGCGGCAGGGTCGCGGGGTCGTCGTCCGGCATAAATTCCAAAAGCGTGCCATAGTCGCCGCCCGCCTTTTGAAAGACAGAGAGGTATTCTGACCAAATCTCCCGGTCTGACGAAAGAGGGAACCGCTCGGTCGCAGACCATGCGTAGACATGAATCATTTTTGTGAAAGGCGCGAGTGCTTCCGCCGCTTCGAGATTGTAGGAGCGGCTCTCGAACTGATTGGGCTGCCAATAGGTGACGAGCCGCGGATGGTCGACCGATTCGAGAAAAGCAAGTTCGGCTTCATAACGGTCGGTCAAGGTGTTCGGATGACATTCGAGCGCGAGCGTGAGGCCCTCCGCGTCCGCCATGGTCGCGAGTTCGTGCGCCTCTTTGGCGAGCGCAGCGGTATCGCGCGCAGTTAGATCTGCGGAACCATGATTTCCTCCCCAAATCCGAATCAAATCGGTATGTAGATTTTTTGCGATTTTCAAAAGAGTGGGGAAAGACTCACGCGGAGAAAACCCGAGTTTATAATAGGACCCGCAGGAACAGGGAAGAACGCCCGCGGCGCTCCCCATCTCATACACCGTTTCGGCATCGAGCGGTGTTTTTGTGTGCGAGTCGGTCCCCCATTCCACACGGTCGAGCTGTGCGTCACGGCAGACGGAAATCACTTCTTTTGGGGTGAGTGAACGAAAAGAAATCGATACAAGTCCGGGATAGAACATACTGTCTCCTTATGCCATGGTTTTCAGCATCTCGGCAGAGACCCGATAACGGGTCGGTCGACCTGAGACGAACAAACGGTACTCGTCCAGCATGAATGCCGCCATTCGTTCGACTTCATGTCCGTTGCTTCCTGCGATATGGGGAGTTAAGACAACATTCGGGAGATGGTAGAGGGGACTGTCCTCGACGGGAGGCTCGGGCGCCGTCACATCCAAAACGGCAGTCGCGGTCGGATGGGTTTTGAGATAATCGATCAAATCTTGTTCCACCACCTGCGCGCCTCTGCCCGTGTTCAGAAACACGGCATTCTCGGGCATCAGTCGGAAGAGCGAGCCGTTCAGCATCCCCTGGGTCTCGGCGTTATTGGCGAGATGGTTGGAGATGGTCTGACAAGAGGAGAAGAGGGTTTCGAGAGATACGGAGGTAACGCCGATTCTCTTCGCTTTCTCTTCGCTCATAAAGGGGTCGAACGCGAGGATTTCCAAATCGGTAATCGCATGGAGTTTCTCGGCGACCATGCTGCCGATCATACCCGCACCGATAAGTCCGACTTTCGTCCCGAAGTTTCCGGGCATGGCATCTCGCAGGGCGTGGGTCTCATCGAGTTTCTGTGCTTTCATCAAAGCGGAGGTGTTATAAAAGCCCTTGTTCGCGAGAATGATCTGCGCGACCGTATACTCGGCGACGGGGATAGCGTTCGCCGCCCACGCGGAAAAAACCGAGATGCCGCTGTTGATAAAGGGCTCAGCGAAATAGCGCACCGAACCTGCGGCATAAAATACCGCTTTCAGTGAGGGGAGACAAGAGCGGATCTCTTCTTCGGTAAACTGCGGCATCCCCCATGTGGAAAAAATATAGGAGACATCTTTCGCATTGCCCGCTAAAACTTCTTCCCGCGTCATAAGACCGCGTAGTCCCGCTTCCGCTTTCAAAGTCTGCTCTGTTTTCGCATAGACCCGCGCAATATCATGCGGGCGACCAAGGAAAATACTGACCGACATTTGCTATTCCTCCGGCTGTTCCATATTTAATTAAATTGTATCATAAATTGAGAAAAAAATCTACTGTTTCCAAAGAAAAAACGGCACGAATCAAAGTGGAGAAAAGACTTTTCTTTTCCTTTGACGCGTGCCGTTAGCGCTATGTGATTTAATTGCGGTTTTTCTTCAAAAGAGTAACCAGTTGCTCGAACTCTTCATCGCGGAGCGCATCAGCCGGAGCGGGAGTCACGGGCGTCGAAACAGGCGATGCGGTCGGTGCTGCGGGAGGAACGGGCGCGGGCGTATATGCAGGTGCCGTGGGAGCGGTATACGCGGCCGTGGGAGCGGCATAAGCCTGCTGTGCCGTTTCGGGCTGCGGAGCGGGAGGAGCATACCGGGTCTCGGTAGGAGTCATCGGGGTCGCCTGCGGAGCAGGGGCGGGGACAGTCTCGACAGTCGGTGCCGAGAAAGCGGGTGCCGAGAAGAGATCGGCTTTTTCTTCCGCTTTGACCTGCGTCTGCGACGAGAAACCGGTGGCAATAATGGTCACGCGCATCTCGTCTTCGAGATCGGTATCAAAACTGGCACCCCAGATGATATTTGCATCCGGGTGTGCGCCCTCGGTGATCAGGTAGGAAGCGCGCTCCACATCTTCGAGAGCGGTATCGGGCGAGACGGTGATATTGACGAGGACGCCCATCGCGCCTTCAATCGAGGTTTCGAGCAGAGGAGAGGAAGTCGCGGCGACGGCGGCCTGTTCCGCTTTGTTCTCGCCTTTTCCCGTGCCGATACCCATGTGCGCGTAACCCGCATCCTTCATAATTGCGGTGACATCCGCAAAGTCGAGGTTAATGTAACCCGCGCAGTTAATCAGACTGGATACCGATTGTACGCCGCGGAGCAGAACCTCATCTGCCACTTCAAAAGCATTGAGCAGGGTAATGCTGGTCTCGGAGACCTGTTTGAGCCGCTCGTTGGGAATCACAATCAGCGAGTCTACGCAACCCGTGAGTTCGCTGATGCCTTTTTCGGCTTGAAGCATTCTGCGTCTGCCTTCGAAAGAAAAGGGTTTCGTAACAATCCCGACGGTCAAAATGCCCATGTCTTTTGCAATCTTGGCGATGACGGGAGCGGCGCCGGTACCGGTACCGCCGCCCATACCGGTGGTGATGAATACCATATCTGCGCCTTGAAGCGCTTCCTTGATTTCATCGGCACTTTCTTCGGCGGAACGACGACCGAGCTCGGGGTCTGCACCCGCACCCTTTCCGTTCGTCACATTGGTACCGATGACAATCTTACGGGATGCGTTGGAGACAATCAGCGCCTGCTTGTCTGTATTGACGGCGATAAATTCAACGCCGCGGATGTTGCTGGCAATCATGCGGTTGACCGCATTGTTACCGCCGCCGCCGACCCCAATGACTTTAATATTTACGCCACTTTCGTTGGCTTCGTCGAAAGTGAAACCTTCCATGCTTGTTTTCCTCCTCTATCTATATGTCGAAAAGACGACTTTTTGATAGAATTACTTTACCATAAAGCAGGAAATTACACAAGGCGTGGAAAAACGAATTAACAAATAGTTTACCAAATAATCAAAAATTCGATATATAAATCAAGGCAACAAATCGGAGATGCACTGTTTTATCTCGCCTAATATCAACTGATCTCGCTTTTTCGGTTGCAATGCCTTTGCATTTTGGCGGATCTCTTTCAGCTTTTGCGGATGTTCGATGAGCGAAGAGATTTCCGATAACAATCTATTATCGCCTAGGTTTTCTTCGGGGAGCAGAATACAGCCGCCGAGTGCGGCAAGTGCGGCAGCGTTTTTGGTCTGATGGTCGCCTGTTGCCGCGGGATAAGGAACCAGAATTGAGGCGACACCCAGTGATGAGAGTTCTGTCACGGTTGAGGCGCCCGCACGTGAAATGACGAGATCCGATGCGGCGAGGACACCTGCCATGTCGTCAATATACGGTAGGATTTTGACCCGCTCATCCATGAGACCCATTTCTTCCGCTTGCTTTTTTACATCACTATAAAAGCGTTTTCCTGTACTTAAAATCCAACAGATGTGACTTCTGCCATGATATAAATTTTGAATTACATTTAGAATTGCTTGATTCAATCGTTCTGCACCCAGACTGCCGCCGACAGAGGTGACGAGGAAACACCCGTCCGAGATTCCGAGTTTTCTGCGGGAGGCGGCGCGGCTGATTTCACCAAACTCGCGTCGGAGAGGTGTGCCGGTATACCGAAAATGACATTTCCGCGATAGATGCTCCCCGACTGTGGGGAATCCGCCGAGCACGACACTCGCCCGTTTCGCGAGAAGTTTGACGGTGAGTCCGGGCACGGCATTCGACTCATGCAAGAGATTCGGGATTTTCATTTTCTGTGCGGTGCGGACGGCGGGATAGGTCAGATATCCTCCTGTACCGATGACGAGATCGGGATGCCAGCTTTCAAAAATTTCCCGTGTCCGTCCGTACGATTGAACCAACAGGCGTAGAGCGCGAAAGTTCTTTCGCGTCAACCGTCTTTGGAGACCCATCACGTCGAGTGTCACCGTCGGATATCCCGTGGCGGGGATCAATCGACTCTCCATACCACCGGGCGTGACCGCAAAGAGAAACTCTGCACCCGAAAACTCATTTTCGATTAACTGCGCCATGGCGATGGCGGGATTGATATGTCCGGCTGTCCCGCCGGCGGCAAAAAAGATACGCATGGCTATTTCCTTATGGTAGATGTACGGGAGATGGACAAGAGAATCCCCATTTCAAACAAAAGCATGATCATGGACGAGCCGCCGTAACTGAAAAACGGGAGTGAAATGCCTGTGTTGGGGATGGTATTGGTGACGACCGCGATATTGAGAATGACTTGTATCGCGACCTTGACGGTAATTCCGATTGCCGTGAGACGGCAGAACGCATCGCTTTGATGCATGCCGATTTTGATTCCGCGCCAAATAAAGACCGCAAACAGGGATATGACAAAGAATGCACCGAGAAACCCCGTCTCTTCACAAATGATCGTAAAGATCATATCGTTTGCAGGTTCGGAGACATACGAATACTTGAGCCGACTGTTTCCGAAACCGAGACCGAAAAATCCGCCGGAACCGATAGCCATCAGACCTTGCAGGGTCTGCCATCCGCCTTCGAGCGGGTAGAGTTCGGGATTCAGCCATGTGGTAATCCGCTTTTTCGTGTAATCCGTAAAGAGCGCGATGCAGGTGACCCCCACCCCCGCGGCACCGCAGAAGTATCCCAAATAACGCAGAGAAATTCCGGAGACAAACATCACGCTGATACCGATGCACCCGAGAATGATGATGCCCGACAAGTGCTTTTGCAGCATGACGAGTACGCAAACGCACCCGATGAACGCAAAGGGAATCAAAGTCCCCCAAAGCAGCATACGGGACCTTGAGCGTATTTCGAGCGCTTTTTCCTCGAAGACCGAATAATAGCGGGCAAGAATCAGAACAAGTGCTGTTTTGGCGATTTCCGAGGGCTGCACCGTGACGGGTCCGATGGAAATCCATCTCTGTGCGCCGTTCCCGATCTGACCTATCACAAGCACGGCGACCAAAAGCGCGAGTACAATGAGATATAGTGGAAAGGCGAGGTGTCGGAAGAAAGTAGGGGTCAGACAAGTGGTAAAGAGCATGACCGCGCAACTGATGATGACCCAAATGATTTGTCTGCCGATGAAGTAATAACTGTCCCCGTAGCGGTATTCCGCGTAGGCGAAACTTGCGGAGAAGACCATGAGGGAACCGGCAGCCACCAAAGCCAAAATAATGGTCAAAAGAAAGAAGTCGATATGCGGACAGTCTTTTTTGTGTAGGAACTCCCTGCGGGTCACACCCGGATCAAAGAGAAGGGACGCGAAGAAACCGCGTTTCTTTTTTGTCTCAGATTCCATTGGCTATCCCCCAATACGCGAGAAAGGACATGAGGGCGGTCAAAAGCGTGAAGAGGAGCGTAATCGTCCATTCTCCCATGCCGCATTTCTCGAAATGATGGTGGAGAGGTGCCATTTTGAAGAGTCTCTTTCCATGGGTCAACTTGAACCATACCACTTGCAAAACGACCGAGACCCCTTCGATGAAGAAGACAAAAGCGGTGAGGAAGAGAAGGAGCGGCGAGCCGGAAATCATCGCGCATCCCGAAATCAGCCCGCCGAAAAAGAGCGAGCCGGTGTCCCCCATGAAGATTTTTGCGGGGTGTCGATTAAATGCGAAGAACCCAAATGCCCCCCCTGCGAGGGTCGCCGCCGTGAGGGTCAAACTCATATTGTCGGTTTTTCTTGCCATGAGGAGGTAAAAAATGCCGATGACACCAGTGACAGACGCGGCGAGCCCGTCGATTCCGTCTGTCAGATTCGCGCAGTTGACAAACCAAATCAAAACGAGGAAAAAGAAGGGGTACCAGAACCATCCGAAATCCAAGGTGATTCCGAAGAAAGGAATGGGCAGTCGGGTCGTCACTACTCCGCGAATCCGTAAAAGCAAAAGAAAAGCGACCGCAAGCGCGGATTGCAAAATCAGTTTTTGCCACGGGGTCAGACCTTGATTTTTGGCATGACGAATTTTCGTCAGATCGTCTACCATACCGACGCAAGCATTCCCGAGCGCGAACAGCAGGGTGAGAAGCCATGGGGTCATATCCGCCTTGATTCGCAGAGACAGATACAGGGCGAAAATCACACCGGTGACGATTGTTCCGCAAAGGGGCGCGATACCGCCCATGGTCGGAGTCCCTTCTTTCGTCTTATGCCATGCGGGACCGATCTCTAAAATGTATTGTCCTGCGTGTGCGCGGCGTAGACGCGGCAGAATAATTTGTGTTGTCGCCATGGTGAGAATCAGGCAAATCGGGAACACTTCGAGACCGATGAGTAAGGTATCCATGACGCTCCTTTCTAGTATCCGAGTTTTTCTTTCAGGCAGGGAATGTAGGTCTCCATTGCCGCAGAACGAGAACCCTTTATCAAAAGTACATCGTTCCGCCCTATGACGGGGAACAGGTCATTCACCACTTGCTCGGGGTCGGTATCGGGCAAATAGGTATGAACACGACAGTCACCCGTGACACCTGATGCATAGAGATGCGCATTCCGACCGATGCAGAAAAGATCACGGGCGATCGAACCGAAATACGCGCCGACTTCACGGTGTAGGTAATCCGAATTGTCTCCGAGTTCCGACATATCTCCGAGCAGTAATATGATTTTGCCGCCGGTCATCCTCACGAGATGGAGCGCCGCTTCGCCCGCCGCTTTCATCGAATCGGGACAGGCGTTATAGCAATCCAAAAGGACGAAGAACTCTCCAAACCGTTGGATATTCTGTCTGAGTGGGAGGGGACGGTACCGCCTGAGCCCGCGCCGCACTTCCTCTTCGGTTTCTCCGAGCAGATACCCGATCGATGCCGCGAGGACGGCTCCCGCGAGCAGTCTTTGGCTGATGAGAGGGGCAGAGAGACCCGCGATAGTCCGATCGCGTGTTCGGAGGTCGAACGAAAATCCGTCCGGCGTTTCCCTGACATTTTCCGCATGGTATTCCGCACCGGTGTCCATCGCGGAATAGGTGTGGACAGGGATGGGAGACAAACGGAGCAGCAGGGGTTCTGCCGCCGGGCAGAAGAGCGAACCCCCTCGCATCCCGTCAAGGATTTCGAGTTTCGCGCGGCAAATCGCCTCGACTGTTTTTAGTTTTTCCAGGTGAGAAATCCCTATACCGGTAATGATCGAATCATCCGGCTTCAAAATACGCGACATCCGCGAGATCTGTCCCGGGGCATCCATTCCGCATTCCGCAATCAGCAGGTCGGTATCCCCGGGCATGGATAACAGCGTCAGGCAGGTGCCGAGCAGATTGTTGTAGTTGCCGCTGCTCTCGTGAATCTTGAATTTCTCTCCGAGCACCGAGGCGAGGAGGTGTCTCGTCGTCGTTTTTCCGACGCTGCCGGTGACTGCAATGGTTTTGTGCGGAATATCCCCCGAAAAGCGAGCGGCAAATTGCGCGAGCGCGTCCCAAGTATCCGCGACCGAAAAGAAACAGGTATCTTGCGGCACTTCATGCGCCGCGTCTGACGCGGCGATGATAGCGGACGCTCCGTTTCGGATTGCCTCTCCGAGATAGCGGTGTCCGTCGTCTTTTTCGGTTTTGAGCGCGACGAAGAGATCTCCCGGGAGGACTTCTCTCGAATCGGTCGTGAGATGACTGACGGCGAAGAGGCAGGCGTTTTCTCCGCCGTTTCGCATACGGCATCCGAGGTATTCGGAAATCTGCCGTATCAGGAGCGGACGCCCCAGTTTAATCCTCATGCGGGATTTCCTCCGAGCGTTTCTCTCGCGCCAGCCGTCTTCTCGCGAGTGCTTCGATGGCGATGGTGCGCTCGTCAAACGGATGGAGCTCTCCTTTGACGAGTTCGTAGGTTTCGTGTCCTTTGCCGGCGAGCAGTATGAGGTCTCCCGAAAGCGCGGTCTCAATCGCGTAGGTAATCGCCCTCCTGCGGTCCAGAATGACTTTTCTGCGCGTAAGATCGGTATGTCCTTTTAAGATTTCTTTGATGATTGCGGTCGGCTCTTCGTCTCGTGGATTGTCGTTGGTTATGACCGCATAATCGGCATAATCCATCGCGACTCTCCCCATGGGCGCCCGTTTGAACGCGTCGCGGTTGCCGCCGCATCCGAAGACAAGAATCAGGTGGTTCTCGGGTTTGATAAGTTCTCTTGCTGCCGTGAGCAGTTGTTTCAGAGCGGTCTCGGTGTGCGCGTAGTCAATGTACACCTGAATATCGTCAAAGTCGGAGTGAATCGCTTCCATGCGCCCGGGGATGCGAGTAATCTTTTCGAGCGCACGGAATACACTGCAAGGCGGAATCCCCTGATGAATCGCGGTGGTTGCCGCCATGAGAGAATTATAGATAGAGAACACACCCGGCAGTTTCAGTTTGACAAGGTAGCGAATGTCTCCCATCTTGTAGAGGTAGGGCAGAATCCCGTCTTCTTCCGCTTCTTGCGGAATCGCCTGCGCGTCGCAGGGGGATTGTATCCCGCAGGTCGTGACAGGACAGGGGAGACGCGTCGAAAGCGCCTGCCCGAAGGGGTCATCCCGATTGACGATTGCGTGTGAAGTGAGGGAAAAGAGTTTTTCCTTTTCTGCGCCGTATGCTTCGAGCGACGGATGAAAATCCAGGTGTTCAGAACTGAGGTTGGTAAAGAGTGCTTCGGAAAAGTGAATGGGTGCAACTTTTTTCAGCGCGAGTGCGTGCGAAGAGACTTCCA
The DNA here is from genome assembly GCA_028720145.1 of Clostridia bacterium. Classification (GTDB taxonomy): domain Bacteria; phylum Bacillota; class Clostridia; order Oscillospirales; family CAG-272; genus UBA1740. The sequence goes on along the minus strand of JAQYLJ010000050.1, from coordinate 40,436 downwards.
TAATGACCGTCTCGATGCCACGGCGCTTTGCTTCTGCCAAAAAAGGATACAGTTGATCGGGATCGGGCGTTGTCATGGTCGCGAGACGGTTCCCGGTGTCGTGTGCAGGATGATAGACTTCTCCGTCAAGATAGGAACATACAGTGCTGACGAGAGCGACCCGTCTCCCGTTTTCCCGATAAATCTGATAGAGCATGGTGGCGGTGGAAGTCTTTCCGTTGGTGCCCGTGATCCCAATCATGGAAAGACTGTTTTGCGGATGGTGGCAGAATGCGCTCCAAAGTAACGCGAACGCGAGACGGGCATCGTCGACGATGACGCAAGGGAGATTCTCGGGCAGGGAAGCATAACAGCCCTTTTCCACAACTGCCGCTTTGACCCCTGCGTCAGCGAGGGTCGGTAGGAGCGCATGGGAATCGTGGCGACTCCCGCGCAGGCAGATGAACAGAGACCCGGGCGTAATATCTGCATAGATATGAGCAATATTTACAATATCAAGATGGTCGATAGGTTGCGTGGTTTCACAGGGGATTCCTTCGAGCAAATCGGTTAATTTCATGGGCACCTCGTCTCTTTCAGTCCTCGTCGTCCGTATAGAGGAATTTGATGTGAATGACCGTCCCTTTTTTGACTTTGATCCCCGGCTCCGCCGATTGTCCCGTCACGACGCTTTCCGCTCCGATATAGTAGCCCTTGATTCCGTCATACGCCACATTGAGCCCTGCTGCAATCAAAGCGGCGTTCGCGCTTTGGGCATCCATGTTTTTGACATTCGGGACAGAGACATACTCTTCGCCGCTGTCCGTGGTATACAAAATGACGCTCCCGAGTGCACAGTTTAAGACCGAACCCGCTGCGGGAGACTGCGCCAAAACGGTGTCTCCGTCACCAATCACTCTGACGCCGAGTCCCACCTCTTTCAGGGCACTCTTGGCATCACTCACCGCACCGGCTACGTAGTTCCCGACCGTGGCTGTTTTATCCTCGTCCCGATAGTGCGCCTCATGTTCGAGATAGGGGAGTGCCTGTGTGAGAAAGCCCGAGATATAGGGTGCTGCGACCATGCTTCCGTATTTCCCGTTTTGGGGTTCATCGACCACAATGATGACTGCGATTTCCGGGGCATCAGCGGGCGCAAATGCGACGCAGGAACCGACGCGGAGATAGGAATTTCCGTTTTCATCCAAAATGTCGAATTTCTGACTCGTACCAGTCTTCGCGGCGACCTGATATCCTGCTACATAGGCGTTTTTTGCGCCTCCGTCGCCGGATACCCCCGCTTCCAGACAGGCGGCGACCTGCCTCGAAGTATCTTCCGATATCACCTGCCTGCGAATGGAGACCTCATGCTTTGAAACGGTGTTTCCCGCTGCATCGACGACTCGCTCGACCAAATAGGGGGTGACGAGTTTTCCCCCATTTGCGGCACACGCGACAGCGGTAATCTGTTGGATAATACTGATTTTGAACCGCTGACCGAAAGACGCGGTCGCGAGTTCGGTCGTGCCCAACCCCGCAAGTGTATGAAAGATGGATTTTGCTTCACTCGGCAGATCGATCCCCGTCTTTTCGAGGTAACCGAATTTGCAGACATATTCGTAAAAACGCTCCGCACCGATTTTTGCCGCGACCGCCATCATCGTCGGGTTACAGGAATTTTGCAGTCCGTAGGCAAAGGTGAATCCCGAGCCGTGTCCGCCTCGCTTGTGACAGGAGATGCGGTACCCTCCGATGGCGACGGCACCCGAGCAACTGTATCTGTCCTGCATGGTGGTCGCACCCGTTTCGATTCCCACACACGCGGTGAAAATCTTAAAGGTGGAACCGGGTTCGTAGAGTTCGGTGACCGCCTTGTTGGACCACATGGTATAGAGAAGTTCGGTTTTGAGTTTTTTATACTCGGGACTCCCCTCGGTAAGACCCGATGCCTTTAGTTTTTCGAGGTAGAGTTCCGAGAGTGTATACGGGGAATTGCAATCGAAGCCGTCTGTTGTCGCCATGGCAAAAATTGCTCCCGTATTGACATTCATCACAACCCCGCAGACGCGGTTTTGCGCGTCATAAGTCGATTTTGTCTCGTTGAGTTGGTATTCCAGTTGTTGTTGAAGATAGCTGTCGAGAGTTGTCTCGATGGAGTAGCCGTCGGTCGGCGGGACATAGCTGATATACTGATTCGGCAGTTCGTTGCCGTTCGCCGCTTTCGCGTACAGATAATAGCCGTCGGTGCCCGATAGAATATCGTCATATTGGTATTCTAATCCGAAAAGTCCTTGACTGTCGCTTCCTGTAAATCCGAGGACATGACAGAAGAGACTGTTCTCGGGGTAAGAGCGGGTGTAATAGGTTTCGGTATGTACCATATCACTGTACCCCTTTTTCTCGATCAGCCCGAGAACCTTTCGGTAGGTCTCTTCATCCGCGCGACGCAGAACCGTCTCATCGAGCACCTTGCTGTTGGCGGCTTTTCGGTACAGATCATCATAGGAAAGGGAAAGGAGCTCCGAGAGGTCTTTCGCTATCTCTTCGGCATAGTTTCTGTTTTCCTTTTTGGAGCAGTCGCGAATATCGACGGGGGACAGAAAAATCCGCCATTCGGTTTTACTTGTCGCGAGCAGATTCCCCCGTGAATCGTAAATCTTCCCACGCTCGGCGCGCAGACTCGAAGTCGTGGTGACTTGGTTTAAGACTTTCTCTTGGTATTTTTCATAGGAAAAAACCTGCATATCCAGAATCGCCCATGCAAGATAGGCGAGAACGAGAAAAAAAGCGCAGGAAAGAATCCGAACGCGCTTGCCGGTGACACCGACGGTGTCTTGTCTTTTTCGGTTTTTCCCCATACACGCGCTCCAAAATGTGAAATATAGCGGCAGACACCAATCGGTATCTACCGCTATATCAACATATGAAAGAGGATAGAGGGTTATGCTGTTATTCGTTGAATGCGCTCAAAATGTTCTCAAACGAAGCATGGGTCTCTGCGGCGGGGGCAGGATCTGCCTGCGGTTCCGCCACAGAATCAACGGGAGCGGGAAGCGTGTCAGCCGAATCACCCATAGCAGATGCCGCAAGATTGTTACATACGGGAATCAAAATGACGAGCGTCATGGCAATGCAAAGGAAGAGAGCGAGGCAGGCGAGGATGGTCAGATGTTTTTTCACATAACGCCCGACGCGGGACTGCTCTTTCTTCTTTTCGGTATTTCGGATGATTTCCGCTTTTGCGGCTGCGACCTCGGCTTTCGAGGGGGCGACGGAGAGAGAAGCCGCCGGTGCACCATCGAGGTCAGACACGGGATAGCCGTCTCTTCTGGCACGACCGCGCATGAAGTCGCCGATGACTTGTCCGTTGATTGCGAAGCGATCTTTCATCTTCCGATAGAGGGGGTTAGTACGATATTCGGGATCGGTTGCCTTCATGTCCTTTCTCATGGTAAATCTCCTTGTAGTTTTTGTTCGTTCAGAGTTTTTCTGCTACCCGAAGCTTTGCACTGCGGGAACGGGGGTTTTCTGTCAGTTCTGTTTCGGTGGGAAGAATGGGTTTCTTATTCGGTAGGAAGATAAGCGGTTTTTTTCCGCAGACACAAACGGGGAAGTCGCGGGGGCAGGTGCATCCCTGCATCATGTTGGCAAATACATTCTTGACAATTCTGTCTTCGAGTGAATGGAAGGAAATGACGGCGATTCTGCCGCCCGGGATCATGTGCCTGACTGCCGCTTTCAGCGCGGGAGCAATGGCGTCCAGCTCCCGATTGACTTCGATTCGGATCGCTTGGAACGACCGTTTTGCAGGATGGGGGCCGCCGATTCTCGCGGAGGCGGGAATGGCATTCTTAATAATCGTGGCGAGCTCTTCTGTTGTTTCGATAGGAGATGTGCTCCGTTCCCGTACAATTGCCGCCGCGATTCTTGCGGAGAACTTCTCCTCTCCGTATTCAAAGAGAATGCGTTTCAGTTCGTTCTCGTCATAAGTATTGACGACATCGTATGCGGTTAAACCATTGTCGGTATCCATACGCATATCGAGCGGGGCATTGTGCATATAGGAGAACCCGCGTTCCGGCGTATCGAATTGGTGTGAGGAACAACCCAGGTCTGCGAGGACACCGCCGAGATTCGTGACATGCTCACGTTCCAGTATCTCACCGATGTCGGAAAAGTTGGTATGGACGAATGTGACGCGGTCGAGATAATCGTGTAGTTTGATTTTTGCAGCTTGCAGGGCGGTCGGGTCTCTGTCGAGACAAATCAGGCGACCGTTTTGTCCCAGGCGTCGTGCAATCTCAAAACTGTGTCCGCCGCCGCCGGTCGTGCAGTCGACATAGGTGAGATCCTCGCGGATCCGAAGCGCGTCGATGCACTCCGAGAGAAGAACGGGGGTGTGAGAAAATTGTGTCTCCATATCTTACAGCCCCACGGAAGCCAACTGGCTCCGAATCTGCTGCATATTGCGGTTCGAGATTTCTTTCTTCCAGTATTCCTCGGACCAGATCTGCAGGTGACTGCCCGCGCCGACGACTACGACATTCTTCTGAATGCCCGCGTATTCGAGCATATGAGGGAGAAGGACAATTCTGCCGCTCCCGTCGGGAGAGACCTGCGCCGCCATGGAAAACAGTGCCTGCTTGATGGCTGCTACTTCCGAGTCGGGGAATGCTTCGAGTTTCCGTACAAACCCTTCCATGTCCGCTTCGGTATAGATGGCAAGGCAGGGACTGTTCATCTTACAGGCGATATAGAAACTCTCGCCGAGCGAATCGCGGTACTTGGCCGGAATGAAAATCCTGTTCTTGGCGTCTAATGTGTGTTGAAACTCACCGACAAATAACATTTCGGCCTCCTTTCCGCGATTTTACACTTCGTTTTGCGGGAAAATAGTGGACTAATGATACATTTTGCTCCACTTTGCCCCACTTCGGTATCATTATAACATGAGGATTCGTGGATTTGCAATAGGGCAGAAAAAGTAACAGGAAAAAATTGTGTAGAAAATTTCAGTTAATTTATAGACAAACTGCACAAATACATAACGAATACACGAAATTTGTGTAACCTATCACGTACTAGTAAGTCACTTAATATGTTACATTATCCTCTTGATTTCAGAACACGAAACGAACGGCATTCTCCCGAAATCCAATACTTTTCGGAAAAAGACTTGCTTGTCTTACCTCGAATCGTTATACTATATATAATAAGGAAACAGGAGTGGCGCATGGGAACGTTCTTCCAACGGAAACGCTTACGGGCGGAGAATAAGAAACGCGCGCTCGCTCTGCACGGTCTGACCATCCGCTATGTGACCGAGATGCGGGATGGGGAAGAACTGGTGCTCGGGCGCAAGGGCGTACTTTCGGTGCATGACGGGGAAATGATTGTGCTCTCCTCCGGTGAGACGGTCTTCCGTTCTCCGCTCGCGGGTCTTTCGGTCAGTTATCTGATGTCGGGCGACGGTGCAATCCTGAAAGGGGATAATAGCGAGACCGGACAGAAAGACCAAGAGATTACTGTCCATTTTGTTGATGTCATCAAGTGAGGAAATATGAAGAAACCGAGTCAGTTATTGCCCGCCTATTTGCGATTGAAAGCGGCGTTCCATCGACCGAAGACTGCCGCCGTCATTCTCGCGGGCGGTCAGGGGACCCGTATGGGTACCGATACGACCAAACAGTTGCTCATGCTTGACGGGAAGCCCGTGCTTGTGCATACACTCCTTGCTTTTGAAAAGTGTAAAATGATAGACGAGATCGTGACGGTCGTCCGTCCGTCGGAGAAAGAGATTATCGCGCTTTGGTGCAAGGAATACGGGATTCAAAAATGCCGCACGCTGGTTACAGGGGGCGATACGCGACAGATGAGTGCGGAAAACGGCGTCGCCACAGTCTCATCGGGCATCTCCTATGTGGCGATTCACGATGCCGCACGGTGTCTGATTACCCCCGAGCAGATTACGCGGGTGGTCTTGTGGGCATATGCCTATCATGCCGCGAGCGCCGTCACGACCGTCGTGGATACCGTGAAAACCGTGAATGCGCGCGATTTTATTACCGAGACGATTGACCGCAAGAAAATTCGTCTCGCCGCGACCCCGCAGGTCTTCCATCTCCCGTATTACCAAGCCGCGGTGAAACTCGCGGAAGAAAAGGGCGTGTCCGTGACGGATGATAACGCTTTGATGGAACTCATTGGGCAACGGGTCAAAGCCGTGGATACGGGGTACGAGAATTTCAAGATTACGCATCCCGAGGATATTCTGCGCGCGGAGACGATTCTCCGTAAGAGAAGAGAGGACGCACATGAATAAGCAGTTTCGTATCGGACACGGTTACGATGTTCACCGTTTGACAGAGGGGCGACCGCTTGTCCTCGGTGGGGTGGAGATTCCCTATGAGAGAGGGCTTTTGGGGCATTCGGATGCCGATGTCCTGACCCACGCCGCGATGGATGCGATCCTCGGTGCGCTCGCTCTCGGGGATATCGGACAGCATTTCCCGGACAGCGATCCGACATATAAGGGTATCTCCTCGATTCTGCTGCTCGAAAAAGTGGCGGATCTCATGCGAAACGAGGGGTACAATCTCGGAAATATCGATATCACGGTTTTGGCGGAGAAGCCGAAACTGGCAGGGTATATTCCGACAATGCGCGAAACGCTCGCGGAGGCACTCTCCGTACCCGTCACCTCGGTGAGTATCAAAGCGACGACCGAAGAGGGACTCGGATTCACAGGAGCGGGGGAGGGAATCGCCGCGCACGCCGTCGTCCTTCTCGAACAACAATAAGCGCAGCATAGAAAATCTATACCGCGCTTTTCAGTGCCGCTCTCCCGTGCATCTTTCGGTTCACATCCTTGTTTTTTGACTTCTCGCACGGTGAACGGCACGGGTTTTCGCAAGAACGCACCCTTATTATTCTATGGAAGATAATCGTTATGGTTACCCGGGAGACCCCCGAGGAGGTACTGTTATGTTGATTGCACCGTCTATGCTCTCCTGTGACTTTACCAAAATGGGAGAGGAACTCACAAAATTGGTGTCGGCGGGTGCCGACTGGATTCATCTGGATGTGATGGACGGGCATTTTGTCCCGAATCTGTCATTTGGTTTGCCGGTGATTCAGGCGCTTCGTTCTACTTCGGATGCCGTATTCGATGTGCATCTGATGATTGAGGAGCCGGAAACCTATATTGACCGTTACATTGATGCGGGCGCGGATGTTTTGACGGTCCATTTGGAGGCGTGCAAAGAGGACCCCGCACGTGTTCTTGAAAGCATCCGTGAAAGAGGCGTTATCGCCGGTTTGTCCATTCGCCCCGGGACACCCGCGGAGGAAGTATATCCTTATTTGGACGCAGCAGACATGATTCTCGTGATGACGGTCGAGCCGGGGTACGGCGGGCAGAAACTCATCCCCGCCTGTGTCGATAAAATTCAAGAGATCAAGACCTATGCCGCGGAGCACGGGAAGAAAATTCTCGTCGAGGTGGACGGGGGAATCAATCTCAAGACCGCTCCTGCCGTTCGTCTCGCGGGCGCGGATGTTCTCGTCGCGGGTTCCGCCGTATTCGGCGCGGAGGATTTTGCGGCGGCGATTGCCGCTCTGCGCGGGGAATAAAACAAGAGAAAACAAAAACGCCACGGACACCGTTCCGAGGCGTTTTTCTGTTGCAAAAAGATTTTACGGTTCCCTTAATTCACGGGCGATATCGCAATGCCCGCCGCAATGTCCGTCGAACATATGGGTCATATCGGCTATGAGCGTGTTTTCCTCGCCGGCGGGGACAAATCCCATGACGCTGAGCACTTTCTCGGGCGCGGCGCAGGGAGAGCATTTGCACACATGAAGTCCGAGCAGGTCAATCCAGTTGAGGGTTTGTCTGCCGAGAATGAAGAGGGCTTCCACATCGCTTGATGCGGGGACAAGAACCAAATCGTCGAGGGTTCCGTGTGTATCACAGACACGGAACTGCGATAGGGCGGTGAAGACCCCGTCCACATAGGCGGCATAAGCAAAGTCTCCCGCACGGTAGGGGATGCCGCAAGCGTCGGCAAACTGTTTCTGCCGTTCTTTTTCTTCTACAGGTTTGATAATCAGCACCGCCTTTTTCTCCCTCCCGCCGCGTCGGAATTTTGATAGAGATATGCGACTTCTTCGGGGGTCAGGTAACGGTAGTGACCGACCGGTAACCCGCCGAGTTTGAGTCGACCGATGGCGACACGGTTCAGTCGTTTGACGACGAGTCCCGCTTTCTCGCACATTTTACGGATCTGTCGGTTTCTACCCTCATAGAGCGTAAAGGTGAGGGTGGTGTCTTCGTCTCCCAAATCGTGAATTTCGACCTGTACCGGCTGAATGTTGTAGCCGTCCAGCTCCATCGGGGAAGTGAGCGTCTCCATTTGTTCTTCGGAGGGGTGCCCCGACACTTTCACACGGTAAATCTTCGGGATTTCGTGCTTTGGATGGGTCAGACGGTTCGCGAGTTCACCGTCGTTTGTCAGGAGCAAGAGCCCTTCCGACACTTTATCGAGTCTGCCGACCGGGTAGACACGGGTCTTTACATCGGTGAGCAGGTCCATGACGCATTTTTTCTCATGCGGGTCTTCGGTAGTGGTGGCGTAGCCGCGCGGTTTGTTGAGAAGAATATAAACAAAGTCCTTTTTGCGGGGCATGACGATACGCCGCCCGAGATATGTAACGCAATCGGCGGCAGGATCGACTTTTGTGCCGAGTACAGCGGGTCGGCCGTTGACCGAGACATGACCCGCTTTGATTTCTTCTTCGGCTTTTCTGCGGGACATGATTCCGCAGTCGGTAAAGAACTTTTGCAGTCTGATTTTTTCCATAATGCTCCTTTTACATGGTGGGGGACTCGTCCGTGATGACGAGCGGTACTTCGCAAACGAGCCGATCGCCCCGATAGAATTGCAGATGCCCGACGACCGCACCGACGCGACCGCGCGAGGTTAGATAATGCGGCAGATCGAGTTTGACTTCCGGTGCTTCTTCGTCCCGACCGAGAATCGCGGTCGCATCCTCGCTGTTCGTACAGAGGACGGTTCCGCCTTCTTTACCGATGACGGGCAGGGAATAGAGAAAACTGCCTTTTTCCGCGAGGAGTCGGTTCTCCATCCGCGAAAAACCGTATTCAAAGAGGGTGATATGATCATTCCAGTCGTTCGGCGCATCGAGCGTCACCGAAATCAGCGTCACGCCGTCGCGACACGCCGCACCTACAAGGCACCGTCCGCTCTTTTTTGTAAACCCTGTCTTGACACCGACGGAATCACGGTAGAGACGAAGCAGTTTGTTGTGATTGAAGAGAACGCGCATATCTCCGCCGTCCCCTTGCGGAATACGATATTTGACAGTCCCGACGATGTCGCGGAATACAGGGATTTCCATCGCGCAAGCGGTAATTCTTGCGAGATCGTGCGCGGTGGTATAGTGCTCCGGATCATCGAGACCGTGCGGGTTCACAAAGTGGGTATTTTGTAACCCCATCTCTTGGGCACGCTCGTTCATCATGCGTGCAAACTCCGGGACAGACCCGCCGACCGAAATCGCGATGGCGGTCGCCGCATCGTTCGCGCTTTGGAGGAGTAGGGCGTAAAGCAGTTCACGCAGCGTCAAATGTTCCCCCGGTGTCATATAGATGGAGGAACCCTCAATGTGACATGCTTCGTCGGGAATGGTGACGACTGTCTCAAGGTCTCCCCGTTCGAGCGCGACGAGGGCGGTCATGATTTTGGTCGTGCTTGCCATGGGAGCGCGCTCATCGCCGTTCTTTTCATAGAGGAATGTATCTGTAACGGGTTCATAGAGCGCCGCATGGTGCGCGCTGACAGACGGAGAACTCAGCGAGGTCACTGCGGCGAGCGGGAGTGAGATACCCGCGAGCAGAACCGACGCGAGCAACACGATGGCAAAGCGTTTCATGGGAACCTACCTTTCTGTTTTTGATAGTTTCCCACACGGAAAGTGCTCTTATTCGGCTTTCGGCGTGTCGCCTGCGGAAGGTTCTTCCGCCGTTTCTTTTTTCTTCTTTTTCCCGCCTACGACATTTTTCAGTTTTTGCAGAATGTCCGGCGTTTTTTCGAGCAGAGAGCCGATCTTGTCGATGGTATCGACCGAGTCGGGGTCGGTAATGGGCAGGAGATTGACACTGCCGGTCTCGGAAATCACAAGAAACGCGATGGGGGTCACGGTCATGCCCGTGCCACTTCCACCACCGAATTTCAAAGCGGTATGCTCGCTCTTCTTGTCGGGGAAATCCAGCCCGCCGGAGGCGAATCCGAGCGACACTTTCGAGACGGGGACGATCGTCACGCCGTTCGGAACGGTAATCGGTTCACCGATGACGGTCTCGCTTTTCGCGAGATCTTTAATTTTAGAAAGGGAATTGTCGATGATTTCGGAAAGATTGGAATTCGCCATATTAAGACTCCTTTTCGGTTGTGTCTGTAATTTCTCGGGTATCGGGGGTTTGCGGCGTTGTATTCTTTTTGGGACGACGCAGAAACGCGAACAGAATACGCAGGGCAAGTGCAAGCACCGCGCGTACACTGGTATAGAAATCCATGGAAAGGGAAATCGAGCTCTTGTCGGAGAGGAATTCGGGGTCCACGGTCAGTACGCTTTTTCGCGTCTTTTTCACGGTGAAAAAACTGTCGGCTACGGTCGCCAAAGCGTAAACGCCCGCGCGCACGGCTCCATAGCGGATTGCGGATTCTGCCGCGTCTTTTCCACTGACTTTGATGATACAACGTTTGATTTTCAGTTTGAAATAGGAAGGGAACTTTCTCGCGATTTGCTTGAGGATGCGGATCACCAAACGGATGAGAGCGAGAATGTCGGTCTTCTTCTTTTTCGGAGCTGTTTTCTCGGAGATTTCTTTATTCTCTTTCTGTGGCTTTTGCTTATTCGCCAACTTTTTCTTCAGCTTCTTTTCCTGTTTACGCTGCTGACGAATCACGCCGCGCGGCGTTCGCTTTCGCGGATGAATCTGAAAACGAAAGCACAAGACGCGCACTCTCAGCCGCAGATCCCCGTCTAAATCCAAAAGCAGATGGATCCGAACAGAGAGAAGCAAAAGGAGAAAGAGTAGGATTCCGCCGATAATGGAAAGCGCAATCATATTCGTATCCTTTCCGGCATGGGAACATCAGATATCGTCGATCTGATGTCTCTCCGCTTCTTCGGTCGCGTTATCGTCATTGTAGAGTTCATCCGGCTCTTCCGTCGGAATCTCTCTATCGGCGAGGTCGGCTCCCGCATCGGGCGCAGGCGGCTCGTTCCCCATGAGTTCGTCAATGGAGATTTGCTCATTCTCGCCATCAAGATGGAGACGGTGGTCAATGGTGGTAAAGACATTTTTCGCTTCACCCTCGTTACCGGGCAGTTCATCGAGTGACGCAAGCCCGAAACACCGAAGAAACGCATTGGTTGTCCCATAGAGAATGGGTCTGCCGGGAGCGTCTTTGCGCCCTTTCGGCTCGATGAGACCTCGATCTAACAGATTCGTGACCGCATAGGAAGAATCGGCGTTCCGTACCGCGTCAATATACGCACGAGTGACAGGCTGCTGATAGGCGATGATCGTCAGGGTTTCGATGGTGGATGGCGATAGGGTGCCGGCGTTCTTCCGAATCCCGAGTGCAGAACGAATCAGTGCGATGTATTCCGGCTTGGTACATAATTGACAGCAGGTATCAAAGGTAATCAGCGTCACACCCCGCGAGAGTGGGGACGCATTGTATTTCTCCGCGTAATCTTCGACGATTTGTTTCAGCTCCCAAAGCGGGAGTTCAAATGTCTTCGCAAGCTGCTCATAGGAAATCGGATGTCCCGCGGCAAAGAGAATCGCCTCGATGGCGCTCTCGTAGTCCTCGAGCGTAATGCTCTTCCCGAGCGTATCGGGGGTGGAGGTGACCTCCGAATCATTCATTTCCGTGATACTCGTTTCCATTGTCGGGTTGCTCCTCTTTTTCGTCCTGTTCGGCCGAGAAGGTCTCGGGGGTGTCTTTTTCAAATTCGCTGACAAACTTGTCTTGGGTGGGGTCGTAATCGGGGTTTAGGGTCAGGGTCAGGTTGAGGCCCGCCGTCGCGTCGGACTTGTCGCGCATACACGCGTCTATGTCCTCGCTTTCTTCATGGAACGGGGCAGGAGATAGATCGAAAATGCTTTGGCAGATGAGGACCCGTCCGATCTTAATCAGTTCCAGAATCCCCATGAAACGCGCGAGTAAATCCGCTTTTGTTTCGGATGGCTTCAAAAGCGTGAAGAGGGTCGCGGCGCCGCATGTTTCAAGGTGAGAGACGATCTCTTTGATTTTTTCCTCGACCGAGACGATAGGCGTACTGATAAGCGGGGAAATCAACAGTTCCGGCTCGGGTTGCAGGGCGTTGATACGCGCGAGCATGGCTCGCATCGCCTCTGTCAGGAGCGCTGTATTCAAGCCGAGCGGCATCTCTTTTTCGGGGAGAATCTCATCTTCTTCTTTCTCCCACCGACCCGCGTACTTCTGAAAGAGCGGGCGTAGCTGTTCCGCCGCGGTTTTCGTGGCAATATAAAGTTCGAGACGGTTGACGAGTTCTTTACGCGGGTCGTCTTTCTCGTCGCGACCGGGCAACAGCATCTTGCTCTTGATGAGCATGAGTTCGCTCGCCATGATGAGAAAATCGCTCGCGATTTCCATGTCCAACTGTTGTGCTTCTTCAATGTACGCCATGTACTGATTGCAGATGGTGACAATGGGAATATCGTGAATGTCGATTTTGTTCTTGGAAATCAGCGTGAGCAGCAGATCCAAGGGACCGTCAAAGTCATTCAGATGGTATTGCAGTGTATCCATAATACTCCGTTACAGAAAGGGAATCAAAGAAAACAGTTTCAGAATGAGGGAGGACAGCAGGGAAGCCAAGTCGGAAATAAGTCCGCTGAGGGTGAGCACCCGAAGAATACTACGCAGAACCGTGTTGGAAGCAATCACGGGGATTCTCAGAAGGAAACGATAGGCGAAAGACCCGAGAAGAAGCCAAAGCATGAGTCCCAAATAGAGCTGTCTTCTGTGCCGCGCGATCCAGTCGTTGGCTCTCGCCGGCAGAATGAGCGACAGGAGATGCGAGCCGTCCAGGGGACTGATCGGCAACAGATTGAACAGAAAGAGCGTCAGATTGACGAGGTGAAACACATAAAAGAGATTCGCCAAATGATAGAGAAAACTGGCGAGAAGGTGCGCGGAACTCAAAGAAAAGAAATGTAAAAATAAGAGAGAGAAAAAGGCACCGAGAAAAGACATCCCGAGGTTGGAGAGCGGTCCTGCCGCCGCTACGAGCGCCATATCTCTCCGCGGCTTCCGAAAATATCGCGAGTCGATCGGGACGGGCTTCGCCCATCCGAAGCCGAAGAGCAGGACGGCGACCGTGCCGATGGGGTCTAAGTGCTTTAAGGGATTGAGCGTCAGTCGTCCGAACGCGCGGGCGGTCGGGTCTCCCAGTTTTGTCGCGGTGAATGCGTGAAAATACTCATGTACCGTCAAGGAGATCAGCAGAGTGGGAATGAGGTAGAGGAGTAGAACGGGATTTGAAAATACCGAGAATATCAATTCGGATTCTCCTTATCTTGTGAGAGCGTGGGTGAGATGCCCCCAAAGTGCTTCTTTTCCTTCCCGTGTTTGAGAAGAAAAGAGGAGCACGGGAATGCTTGTCCCGTTGAGATAAGATTCCCGCATTTCGGTGAGAAATGCGTCTCGTTCGCTCTTTTTGAGTTTGTCCGCTTTGGTGCCGACCAAAACGAACGGAATGTTCTCCGAGAGCATCCACTCCATCATCATGGTATCGTCTTGGGTGGGACCGATGCGGCTGTCGACCAGTTGCACGACGAGACGCAGTAAATCACGGTTCGGATTCTTGACAAAGTAGCCGTCGGTGAGGTCTGACCAGACCCGTTTGCTGTCCGCCGAGCGCCGCGCGAATCCGTAGCCGGGCAAATCGACAAAATACAGCGTATTGTCGACATTATAAAAATTGACGGTGATGGTTTTCCCGGGGGTTCCGCTCACTCGCGCCAAGCTCTTTCTTCCGAGCAGACAGTTGATAAGCGAGCTTTTCCCGACATTGGAGCGACCGGAAAACGCAATCTGCGGGATACCGTCCGCGGGGAATTGATTCGGTCTCCCTGCGCTGATTTTCAGAGAGACGTTGTTCAGATTCGGGAGCTTCATACACGCACCCTGCCATCTGTCGTCGGAGCGAGAGATTTGCGCGTGCGCTTTGCCGGTTGCTGCTCTTGCCCGTAGCCGATGAGAGCACGGGACAAAATGTCTTCAATCGTATCACAGGGGACAAAAGTCAGATGCTTCTTCACCTCTGCATCGATTTCATCGAGGTCGCGCAGGTTCTCCCGCGGGATGAGGACGGTTTTGATACCCGCACGGTAAGCCGCCATGGATTTTTCTTTCAGTCCGCCGATGGGCAGGACTTTTCCGCGGAGGGTGATTTCTCCCGTCATGGCGAGATCATGCCGCGCGGGAAGGCCGGACAGCGCACTGAAAATGGCGCAGGTCATCGTGACACCTGCCGAGGGTCCGTCTTTCGGTACGGCACCTTCGGGGAAGTGAATATGCAAATCGTTTTCCTTGTAGAAGTTCTCGTCGATTCCGTGTGCGGCGGCAAGAGAGCGCACGAGACTTACGGCGATTTTTGCGGATTCCTTCATGACATCCCCGAGGGATCCTGTCATCTCGATTTTCCCGGCGCCGCGGTTTACGAGGACTTCTACTTCGAGCACATCGCCGCCGACAGAAGTATACGCCAACCCATTGACAACCCCGACCAAATCAGTCTGCTCGGGTTTTTCTTCGGAATACTTCGGATTTCCGAGCAGAGGTTTGAGTTTCCCGCTGTAAATGGTTACGGGGTTCTGTTTGCCTTCAGCCGTACGCATGGCGACTTTCCGGCAGAGAGCTGCGATGCGCCGTTCGAGTTCACGGACGCCCGCTTCTCGTGTATAGAGCCGTATGATTTCCCGCATCGCGGGTTCGGTAATCTTGATAGCGTCCTCTGCCAAACCGTGCTGTGCGAGCTGTTTCGGCAGCAGGTGGTGCAGGGCGATGGCGCACTTTTCGTTTTCGGTATAGGACGAGACCTCGATGATCTCCATACGGTCGACGAGCGGCGCGGGAATCTGATCGTAGTAGTTGGCGGTGGCAATAAAGACACAGTCGGAGAGGTCCATCGGAATCTCGGTGTAGTGATCGCGGAACACCTTGTTCTGCTCGGGGTCGAGCACCTCCAGCAGAGCCGAGGCGGGGTCGCCCATCGGACTTGCAGACAGTTTGTCAATCTCATCGAGAATCATGACGGGGTTCATCACCCCCGCATCGGACAGCGCATCGACGATACGCCCGGGCTGTGCCGCCACATAGGTTTTTCTGTGTCCGCGAATATCCGCTTCATCGCGGATTCCGCCGAGAGCAATCTTGGCGGCAGGGCGTTTCATGGCGCGCGCGATAGAGAGCGCAATCGAGGTCTTTCCGACCCCGGGAGGTCCGACAAGGCAGAGGATTTGCCCTTTGACATTGTCGGAGATTTGCCGTACGGCAATGTATTCGAGAATGCGCTCTTTGACCTCCTTCAGTCCGTCATGCTCGCGGTCGAGTACTTCTCGCGCTTCGGTGACACTGATTTTTTCGGAGGCGGTTTTGCCGAACGGAATTTCAAGGCAAATGTCGAGATAGTTCCGCAGGACGGTACTTTCTGCGGCGCCGTATGGGGTCTTGGCGAGTCGACCGAGCTCTTTTTCGAGTTTCTCGCGGACTTCGTCCGGGAGGTCCGCATCGTCGATTTGCTTCTGATAGTCGCGGATTTCGTCGTCCTCTTCTTCGTCCCCGAGTTCGTTCTGAATGGCTTTCAGGCGTTCACGCAGATAGTATTCCTTATGGCTTTCCTCCATGCTTGAGCGGACGGAGCTCTCAATCCTCTCTTCACACGCCGCCCACTCAAACTCTTCTTGCAATGCGGAACAGAGGGCTTCCGTGCGTTCATAAATATCGAAACAATCGAGGATTTTCTGCCGATGACGATAGTCATTCAGCAGGGCAGAGGCGATACAGTCTGCGGTTTTACCGAGGTCTTCCGTACTGATAACCGCAAGATAGGCGTTTTTCAGCGCGTCTTTTCCCCGCAATTCGTTTTCGGTCGAGATGAGGTGCGCGAGACGGTACACGAGCTCTTTGCTCTCATCCGTCAGGGGAGTCTCGGGTTCTTCGTTACGGATAACCAGGGCACGGAACCCGTCATCGTCGGAAGAGAGATGCAGAACATGTGCGCGGCAGACGCAGGATAAGACAATGCCGCGGCTGTTCTCAGGTCCTTGCAACACCTGTTCGACTTCGGCAATGACGCCTGTTTCATAGAAACCGTCGATCCCCGGTTCGTCTTCCAAAATATCCTTTTGGGTGAGTAGAAGTAACTCGCGGTCTCCTTTTTCGGAGAGCGCTTCGTTGACGGCGGAATAATCGTGATCGTCCGTCTGAATGTTGAGACGGAAAAGCGTATGCGGAAATGCCGTGGTCCCGCGCAAGGGGACAACGGGTAGATTTATCAGTTGTGTGCCGGTGATTTCGGTGGTATTCATAGTTGCTCCTTGGTCTTTGCGATGGGTTTTATTGTGCGCATGGCAATCCACATAATTATAACATATATATTTCTAAATTGCCATAGGATTTTCAGAAAAAATCTGAAGAGAAACATGAGAAAATTGAAAAAATGACTTGACACGGCAATTGGGGGATGCTATAATCATACGCGGTCGGAAGAATCCGACTTCATAAAGTAGAATTTCGTTCTCACCATACCACAAGGGTGCGTATGGTCCATATGCTTTACATGCCTTAGGGCGTGTCTTGTTTTGGTGCGTGCGAAATTCGTACGCATTTTTTGTTTCTGTTTGAACGGAGGATACGAACATTACTGCTGCAAATTCTAAAGAAGTTCCGATTAACGAGGACATCCGAGTAAAAGAAGTCCGTTTGATCGGCCCCGCAGGAGAGCAGATCGGTATCATGCCGACCAAAGATGCTCTCGAATATGCCTACGACCACGGTGTGGATTTGGTGCTGATTGCGCCGACCGCCGAGCCGCCTGTATGCCGTGCGATCGACTACGGGAAATTCCGCTTTGAGAAAGATAAGCGGGAAAAGGAAGCGAAGAAGAACCAAACCGTTGTGAAGGTGAAGGAAATTCAGCTTTCTTGCAAAATTGACACCCACGATTTCAACACCCGTCTGAATCAGGCGATCAAGTTCTTGCAGGGGGGAGACAAAGTCAAGGTGGCTATCCGCTTCAAAGGGCGGGAAATGGCTCATCAGCAAATCGGGGTGCAGGTCATCGAGCGGTTTATGGAGGCGTGTGCCGAATACGGTACAACCGATAAGAAACCCGTGATTGACGGCAGATTCTGTTCCGTACTTCTTGTGCCTGTGAAAGCAGGCGCGAAACCCGCGAAATAAGCAATCTATTTTAAGCGATAACGCTAAGGAGAAATACAATGGGAAAGATGAAAACGCATAAGGCGTCCGCGAAGAGATTTTCTTTGACCGGTAACGGGAAAATCAAGATGAATCATTCGCAGCACCGCCACAACCTTGGACTGAAAACGCAAAAGAGAAAAAGAAATCTGCGCAAGGGCGCTGTGCTCAGCAAATCCATGACCCCTGCATACAGAACCCTCATTCAGAAGTAAGGGACATTTAGGAGGAAGAAACAATGGCAAGAGTAAAAGGCGCAATGATGACGCGCAAGAGAAGAAAAAGTGTCCTGAAAGCCGCGAAAGGGTACTGGGGCGCAAAATCCAAACATTTCAAGATGGCGAAACAGGCCGTCATGAAGAGCGGCAACTACGCGTTCGCCGGACGGAAACAGAAGAAGAGAGAGTTCCGTCAGTTGTGGATCGCGAGAATTTCCGCTCAGGCGAAAGTCAACGGAATGAACTATTCCACCATGATGCACGGTCTGAAAAAAGCCGGTATTGTTCTGAACCGCAAGATGCTTGCAGAAATTGCTGTTTCTGATAAGAACACGTTTGCTGCGCTCTGCGAGAAGGCAAAGGCGGCTCTGTAAGGTACCGAAGAACACTTGCGTCAAATACGCAGGTGTTCTTTCTTTTAAGGACATCGGTAGACAACCACTGTACACCGGGCAAATCTAATGAAAATCAAATGGAAAGAGGGGCATTTACCCTCTTTTGTTTTCAAAGAAAAATACAAAAATTTCTATAAAAAGATTGGGCAGATATGAGAATAGGATCCGAAGTGCTCAGCAGCCGACAGAATCCCGCCATCAAGCGACTGACATCACTTGAAGACAAGGGCAGACGCGATGCGGAAAAGGTGTTCGCCCTCGACGGATACAAACTCTTTTCGGAAGCAGCGAAAGCAGGCGCCGAGATTGAGACGGTCTTTCTGAACGAAGCGCGAAAAGAGCAATATATACAAGAGCTGACAGCGGTGCTATCCGACGAAAAATATCGTGATACGACCGTCATTTTGGTGGAGAGTACGCTCTTTGAGCGCATTTCCCGTGAAAAGTCGCCGCAAGGAATCATCACCGTCGTAAAATACCTTGACAAAATCGAAAATATAATTAAAATAAATGAAGATACACTTCTATCGGAAAAGAAGAATCCTGCTTTGATTTTAGACGGTCTGCGTGACCCCGGGAATCTCGGCGCCGTCATTCGGAGTGCGGTAGCATTCGGCATCGAGACGCTCTATATGACTGCCGACTGTGTGGATGTATATAATCCCAAGGTGCTCAGAGCTGCGATGGGGGGCGTATTCCATTTGAATATCCGCTATGTCACGGATATGGCGGAGTTGATTTCCGACATGAGGGCAGAGGGGCGCCGTGTCTACGCGGCGGAATTGCGAGAAAATGCTTGTTCGATCGACGATATGACTTTGTCGCCGACCGATGTCTTTCTCATCGGGAACGAGGGGCACGGCATCTCCGAGGTTCTATCCAATGCGGCAACGGAAAGTGTTTACCTGCCGATTTCCGGCGATTCGGAATCCCTGAACGCAGCGGTGGCGGCATCGGTATTTCTGTGGGAACTCAGAAAAGCGGGGAACCCCAAAAAATAGGAAGTTGAAACGGGGAGGAAGCCATGAAAGACCTGATATATTGGATTTGGCTGAGTAATGCGCTTACGCCCGGCACTGAAGCGTACGCGAAACTGCGGCACGCGTTTTCCTCCCCGAAAGAAATCTATCATGCCGATACAGACGCTCTCCGTCGTGTGCTGGGAATCAAAAGCCGTATGACTTTAGTGGCTTTATCCGATAAAAATCTCAGACGGGCGGAAGAAATCCTGGACTATGCCGCGATGCACAATGTCGGCATCCTGACTTATGACGACGAGCGGTTTCCGAAGAGACTGCGCGAAATAAAGAATCCTCCCGTGCTGCTGTATTATGCAGGGACACTCCCCGACTTCGATACCGAATTCTGTGTCGCCATGGTGGGGAGCAGAGAGCATAACGACTACGGCGAGAAAATGACATTTGAAATGGGTCACGATTTAGCCGCGGGCGGTGCCACCGTCATCAGCGGGTTGGCTTACGGAATCGACAGTATTGCGCTCGCCGCAGCATTGGACGGCGGCGGGAGAGTCGTGGCGGTGCTCGGGAGCGGGATTGATATCATTTATCCGAAAGAGCATGTGAAACTCGCGCGTTTGATCGCCCGAAAAGGTGTGGTCCTGACCGAGTTCGCTCCCGGGACCAAACCGAACGGTGTCAATTTCCCGATTAGGAATCGTATCATCTCCGCGCTCTCCCATGTCGTACTCGTGACATCGGCGACCTTACACAGCGGTGCTTTGATTACCGCGCATCATGCCTACGAGCAGAAACGGCAGATTTATGCCTTACCCGGGAATGTCGACGATATCTATTGCGAGGGGACGGCACTTCTGCTCCGAGAGGGTGCAAAAGCGGCTGTCTGCGCGGAAGATATCCTGTTTGCTTATGAAAAGAGTTTCCCGGGAATTATCAATATGTTCCGACTCTTGGAGACACCCCCGGGCAACTGTGAAAAAACGCTCGCATGGGCGAAAGTTGCATCAAAAGGCAAGAAGAGAAAAGAACCGAGGGAAACGGCTCTTCCCACCCCGAGCGACACGCTTTCAACAGGTGGGGATGCCGTCGCGTCCGACCCCGAGACAGAGATGCGTCGGGAGGCACTCGAATCGCTCGATGCGTTTACCCGTTCGGTCTACGAGCAAATCCCCGAAACCGGAGACTGCCTCTGCGACAGTATTACGGTCGAGGGCGCGGCACCGGTGAAAGTTACGGTTGCAATCACAAAACTGGAAATCAAACATTTGGTAGAGATACTCCCGGGCGGCAGAATCGCAAGAACCGACCGTTCGGAATGAAAGGAATCGTTACCCCTCACATGGCAAATTTAGTGATCGTAGAATCTCCCGCGAAAGCGGCAACCATCAAAGGATACCTCGGCTCGAATTATAAGGTCATCGCTTCAAAAGGGCATATCCGCGACCTCCCGAAAAGTTCAATGGGGGTCGATATCGAACATGGATTTGAACCGCGATATATCAACATTCGCGGCAAAGGCGATGTCATCGCGCAACTCAAAAAAGAGGCAAAGAACGCGACCAAAGTATATCTCGCGACCGACCCCGATCGCGAAGGTGAAGCGATCTCGTGGCATTTGGCCTATACCCTCGGGATTCCCGCGGACAAGGCGTGCCGCATCACTTTTAACGAAATCACGAAAACCGCAGTCAAAGATGCGGTGAAACACCCGCGGGCGATCGACATGGGACTTGTGAACTCACAGCAGGCACGGAGAATCCTCGACCGCATTGTCGGGTATGAGCTCAGCCCGTTCCTCTGGAAAAATGTAAAGAGCGGTCTTTCCGCCGGACGCGTTCAGTCTGTCGCGACCCGCGCCATCTGCGAGCGGGAAGAAGAAATTCGTGCGTTTTGCCCGCGTGAATACTGGACGCTGAACTGCATCCTCCAAACGCAAAACGGAGAACGGCTGGCGGCGCAGTGCAGTATGCGTCCCGCGACCGAATCGGAGGCGAACGAGGTCCTAATCAAAACCGAAAACGGCGTTTTTCGAGTCAAAACCGTTAAGACCGCGCAGAAAAAGAGACAGCCTGCACCTCCGTTCATCACTTCGACTTTACAGCAGGAAGCATCGAAAAAACTCGGGTTTCAACCGCAACACACGATGCGCATCGCACAGGAACTCTATGAAGGGGTTTCTCTCGGACACGAACTCGGTGGTGTACAAGGCTTGATTACCTATATGCGTACCGACTCCACGCGTATCGCGGATTCTGCGTCGAGCGCGGCGAGAGCGTACATTACCGCGGAATACGGGAAGGCATATGTGCCCGAAAAGCCGAACACATTTCGGACAAAGAATAACATTCAAGACGCGCACGAGGCAATTCGCCCGTCCGATATGACCTTGACACCCGAGGTCGTCAAGGGAAAATTGACGCCGGATCAGTATCGTCTTTACCGCTTGATTTGGGAGCGGTTTCTCGCATCCCAAATGACGCCTGTGGTCTATGACACCACCACAATCGAAGCAGACTGCGCGGGATATGTATTCCGCATCGGCGGTTACACCGTAAAATCGCGCGGTTACTCCATCATCTACGATAACCATGACAAAGAAGAAATCGAAGCGGATGGGTCTCTCTCTGCCGGCAAACTCCCGCCCGTAAAGGTCGGGGATATCCTCACATCGACCGAGATGACCGCCGATCGCCACGAGACCGAACCGCCTTCTCGCTATAACGACGCGACCATCATTCGTTATCTCGAAGAAAGCGGAATCGGACGTCCCTCGACCTATACGACCATCATTACAACGATTATCGGACGCGCCTATGTCAAACGGGTAGGGAAGAATCTCGTACCGACGAAACTCGGTGAAGTGACCACGCGCTTAATGAAAGACAGTTTCCCCGAGATCGTGGACGATCGTTTCACCGCGCAACTGGAGGGCAAGCTCGACAGCATCGAGCAGGGAGACGCCACCATGCAAGGTGTGCTCACCGATTTTTACGGAGAATTTGAAAAAATGCTTGCAAAAGCGAAAAGTACAGTGAAACCGGAGAATGTACCAATGGAAGAATCCAATGTCATTTGTGAAAAATGCGGCAGTAAAATGGTTTATAAAACGGGCAAATTCGGGAGATTCCTTGCCTGTCCGAATTTCCCCGCCTGCCGGAATACGATCGCGGTAGACAAAGACGGAAACCCGCAGGAGAAGAAACCGCCGGAAGCGCCGAAGAAAGCGGGATTCGTCTGTGAAGTATGCGGCGCGGATATGGTGATCCGCCAAGGGAAATACGGAGAGTTTTATGCTTGCTCCAATTATCCGACCTGCAAATTCACAAAGCAGATGATTAAAGAGATCGGCGTGCCGTGTCCCAAGTGCGGAGCAAAAGTGGTCGTGCGCCGCAGCCGTGACCGAAAGGTGTTTTACAGCTGCGAGCGTTATCCCGATTGCGACTATTCCACATGGGATATGCCGGTTGCCGAGAAATGTCCGACCTGCGGCGGGACGCTGGTCTATAAA
Source organism: Clostridia bacterium (assembly GCA_028720145.1). GTDB lineage: Bacteria > Bacillota > Clostridia > Oscillospirales > CAG-272 > UBA1740. Next base: position 17,813 of record JAQYLJ010000050.1, on the reverse strand, counting down.
AAGTCGAAAAAACGGGTGGTCTGCACCTCTCCCGACTGTGAATACAGCCGTGAAGCGGAAATGAAGGTCATCGAGTAATGCTCGCAAAAATTCGTGTCATCGGTGCGGGTCTTGCCGGTAGCGAAGCAGCATGGCAGGCGGCGCGGCAGGGGGCGGAAGTAGAACTCTTCGAGATGAAACCCCAAAAGCACACGCCCGCCCACCATGCCGACACATTTGCAGAACTCTGCTGTTCCAATTCGCTCCGTTCCGCACAACTCTCCAATGCCGTCGGAGTTCTCAAAGAGGAAATCTCGCGGCTTGGCTCCTTGATTATGGAAGCTGCGTATGCGACCGAGGTCCCCGCGGGCGGGGCGCTCGCAGTGAATCGCGAGGATTTCTCTTCCTATGTGACCGAAAAAATCAAGAGCCATCCCGCCATCACGGTGCGCGAGGAAGAGGTAACGGAGATCCCGAATGACGATATTCCGACGGTCATTGCGACAGGACCCTTGACGAGCGATGCACTCGCCCGGGAGATTGTTCGGCTGACGGGTGATGAAGGACTCCACTTTTTTGACGCGGCGGCTCCAATTGTCGAAGCGTCCTCCATTGATTATTCCAAGGCGTTTTTCGCTTCCCGTTACGGAAAAGGGAACGGGGACGACTATCTGAACTGTCCCTTGAGCGAAGAGGAATACCGCGCGTTTTATGAGGCACTGACCACGGCGGAACTCGCGCCCCTCAAAGAGTTTGACCGAGAGTCGCAAAAAGACCTGACTGTCTTTGAAGGGTGTATGCCGGTCGAGGTGATGGCGAAGCGCGGGTACGATACCCTGCGTTTTGGTCCGATGAAACCGGTCGGGCTTCCGCTCCCGGATACGGGGAAAGACGCCTATGCCATTCTCCAACTCCGAAAAGAAAATATTGACGGGACACTCTATAACATGGTGGGTTTTCAGACCCATTTGACCTTCCCCGAACAGAGACGGGTCTTTCGCATGATTCCGGGTTTGGAATCTGCCGAATTTGCGCGCTACGGTGTGATGCATCGCAATACCTATCTGCATTCTCCCGGATTTCTCGGAGACAACTATGCGACACTCATGCGCCCCACTCTGTATTTTGCGGGACAGATGACCGGTGTCGAGGGATATGTCGAGTCCACTGCATCCGGGTTCGTCGCAGGGCTCTCCGCCGCACGGCAGGCGCTGGGACTGGAACCCATCCCGTTTGATGCCACCACTGTGACCGGCGCGCTTGCCCAATATGTCAAGAGCGGTTCTAATACGAAGTTTCAACCGATGAACGCAGGGTTCGGACTGCTCGCACCCTTTGCACAGAAGATCAAGGGAGGGAAGCAGGCGAGAAACGATGCTTACGCGGCTCGTGCGCTTGCGGAAATCGATCGACTGAAAGGAAAATACGCACTGTAAAGGAAACAAACCGTGAGAATACTACTCGATATCATGAGCGGTGATCATGCGCCGGGCGAAATCCTACGCGGCGCGGTCCTTGCAAAAAGGGAATATGATGCCGACATCATCGCTGTCGGTGACGAAGCGATGATACGTTCGGTCGCTGCGACGGATGGTCTTAATCTTACCGGCATTGAAATTGTGCACGCCCCCTCTTGCTTAACCATGAACGACGACCCGTTGTCGGTCGTCAAGGAAAAACAGGATTCTTCCATGAGCATGGGACTTGGGATGCTCGCTGACGGAAAAGGTGATGCTTTTGTCTCCGCGGGCAATACGGGTGCTCTTGTGGTGGGATCCACGCTGATTGTACGAAAAATCAAAGGGATTCTGCGTGCGGGTTTTCCGGCTCTTTTGCCGTTTGAGACCCCCTGCCTTTTGATAGACAGCGGTGCGAATATCGAAGTCAACGCGCATCAAATGGAGCAGTTCGCCTACATGGGTGCTAAGTATATGGAGAAGGTGCTCGGTGTGACCCGCCCCCGCGTCGGACTCTTAAATATCGGAGAGGAACCCGGCAAAGGAACCGAAACGCAGAGAGAAGCATATGCGTATCTCTCGGACTCAGGCTTAAACTTTGTCGGAAACGTTGAAGGGAAAGAGATTCCCAACGGGGTATGTGATGTGCTTGTCACCGATGGATTCACGGGGAATGTTCTTCTGAAATATACCGAAGGACTGGGCGCGTTTTTCGCGCATACTTTAAAAGACCTTTTCCAAACGAACATGCGGACAAAAATCGCGTACAAGTCCATTGAAGAAAAAGTATCGGCTTTAAAAAAGGCGTTCGACCCGAGCGAGTACGGCGGAGTGCCCATTCTGGGAATCGCACAGCCTGTGATTAAAGCGCACGGCTCCTCGGATGCCATTGCCATCAAGAATGCGATTCGACAGGCGATTTCCTTTGCATCTTGCGGACTGAACCGCGATATCGCCATCTACGCACTCGGGTATGAAGAGAATGCAAGAATACGCGCAAAAACGCGCGCGGAGATGAAAAAACAGCAGGAACGCGCGGAAAAACAAGCGCGGAAACTGAGAAACGGAAATCCCGCCCCGGAGGGCGAACAGACGAACGAAGAGTAAGGAGGTGAGGGCAATGCGGGAATTTGATGTTTTGGAGAGCCGAATCGGCTATTGTTTCAAAAACGGGTTGCTTCTGCGTACTGCCCTGACACACACCTCCTATGTCAACGAGAACAAGGCGAAAGACCCCCTTGCGGAGTCGTGGGAACGACTCGAATTTTTGGGAGACGCCGTGCTGGGTTCTGTCGTGAGTTCCTACCTCTATGAAGCATTTCCCGAGTCGGACGAGGGATATCTCTCTGAATTTCGACAGCATTTGGTTTGTGAAGAGACGCTGGCACGGGTTGCCGCCGGTATTTCTCTCGGAGAATATCTCTTGCTCGGACAGGGGGAACAGAATCATCGCAATCGCTCCTCCCTCTTGTCGGATGCTCTCGAAGCGCTGATCGGTGCGATTTATCTGGATTCGGAAAAGCGAGGGGAGACGGTCGGTGAGATCGTGCTCAAACTCTTTGCCGACGAAATAGCGTCTTGCACGAACCTCCGAGGAGGCGACTATAAGACGCGGCTGCTCCAACTGGTGCAGGGGGACGGCGAGGATATTCTCTCGTATGAAGTCGAGAAAGAGAGCGGTCCGGCGCATGATCGCGTCTTTTCGGTGGTGGCGAAACTCAATCGCAATATCATAGGACGCGGATACGGAAAAACAAAAAAAGAGGCGGAACACAACGCGGCGAAAGAGGCGCTTGTCCTCTTCGGAATGATGAAAGAGAATTGACGGATAGCCGTTCAATATAAGGAGAACACCAATGTTTCTGAAATCCTTGGAAATCCACGGTTTCAAATCTTTCCCGAACCGTACGGTCATGCACTTTGAACCCGGTACGACGGTCATCGTAGGTCCGAACGGGAGCGGGAAATCCAATATCTCGGACGCGATGCGCTGGGTCCTCGGCGAAACAAAGGGCAAGAATATCCGCAGTGCCAATCGGGAAGATGTCATCTTCGGCGGCACGGAAACACGGCGTCAGATGGGATACGCGGAAGTGACTGTGGTATTTGACAATACAGATCCGGACTATCGTTTGGATTCTCCCTATGATGAGGTTTCTGTTACGCGGCGGTATTTCCGCAGCGGTACTTCGGAGTACCTCATCAATCAAAAGCCGTGCCTCCAAAAAAACGTCCACGAACTCTTTTTGAACACCGGTGTCGGACGGGACGGATATTCCATCATCGGACAGGGGAAAGTCGCGGAGATGATCTCCATGAAGAGTGATGAACGGCGAAAGGTTTTTGAAGAAGCCGCGGGAATCGCCAAGTATCGTGAACGCAAACACGCGGCCGAACTGAAACTGGATGCCACCAATCGCAACATGGAGACGACGCATCTACAGATTTCCATGTATGAAGAGCAGTTGATTCCTCTCGAAAAAGAGGCGGATAAAGCCAGACGCGGCGAGGCAATCAAAGAGGAGAAGAAAGCGGTCGATGTCGCCCTTTGGCTCTACGATACCAAAAAGATTCACGAAGATGTCGCGGTCGCACGGGTGACTTACGAGACCCTCCGTGACGACTTCGCGGCACTGTCGGAGACACTGGATAAACTGTATGCGGAGCGGGTAGAACTCGAAGAAGCGCGATCGGGTGCGATGTATGACAGCGAGGGCGTACTCGCGAGTATTAACCAAATCAAAGAGCAGATTCATCAGCTGGAAGTCCGCGCGGGTGTCATCGAAGCGGATATCGGACACGCGAATGTGCAGATCACGCAGAGCGAGGGGCGAAAACTCGCTATGGCAGAACAAGTTGCTCGGTCCGAAAAAGAAATCGCGGGATATAAAGCGCAGGAATCGGAACTTGACAGAATCGGGGCGGAAATCGCCGATGAGCGTCTTAGCGTGCTCAGTGAAGAGTCGGGTATCTTGCAGCGCCTGAAAGAACTTGAATCCGAGCTCGCGGGCACGCAGAAACAGCTCGAAGCGATGGAAGCCGAGGCGACCGATGCACGGGTGCGCTTGGATGTGCTGAAAAAGGCGCAAGCAAGTGATCGTGACCGCGAAGCCACGCTGACCGAAGAAATCAAGAAATACGAAAAAGAAGGAGAGACGCTCGCGTCCGAAGCGGAAAAGTGCGAAAAAACCTTTTCTTCCTATGAAGAAAAGGTAGCGGAACAAGAGAAACTAATCCGCGATGCACAGGAAGAGCAGAGCGCACTCACGAAAAAGAAAGCGGATCTCGACAGAAAGATCGGAGAGGCACGGATTCAGCGTGATACGCGGCTCTCCCGCGCTCGAGATTTACAGCGCATGATTGACCAACTTGACGGGTATCCCCATGCCGTCAAAGTGGTAATGAATGAGTATGAAGCGGGTAACATTCGCGGTGCGGGCATCATTTATGGTCCTCTCTCCCGGCTTATTTCCATTGAACCCGCCTATGTGACGGCAATCGAGATGGCGCTCGGGTCGAGTGTGCAGAACATCGTCACCGATACGCAGGAGACTGCGAAAGCGGCAATCGAAACCCTGAAACGCACCCAAAAGGGACGCGCGACATTTCTGCCGATCAGCGCGATGCGTCCCTATAGCGAGACAGACGAGATTCGACAGGCGGCGAAACTGCCGGGCTATGTGAATCGCGCAGATAAACTCGTGTCCTGTGATGACAAGTTCCGCGGAATCGTCGGGTTCCTCTTGCTTCGTACCGTGGTGTTCGATACCATCGAACATGCGATTTCCGCCGCTAAAACGCTGGGGCATAAAGTTCGCCTCGTCACGCTCGATGGGCAGATTATGAATGTCGGCGGTTCCATGACCGGCGGTTCTATCCGTAATGACGGAGCGGGTATTCTCTCCCGCAACGGCGAGATCGCGAAACTGAATGAAGAAGCAAAAGACCTCGATGAAAAGATTGAAATACTCGGGGAAGATCAAAAGAAACTCGATGAAAAGATTTCCGAGTTACAGGTAAAAATCGAGGACGCGGCGCAGAACAAGCAAATCCTCGAGACTCTATCGCGCGCACAAATTTCCGCGCGCGACAATGCGAGAGCGCGCATGACGGCGAACGACAGTTTGCTTGAACGGCTCCGCGCTGACCAAGAATCGCTCGCCGGGATGCGCGACATCAGCACGACCGAAATTGCCGCAGCGGAGAAACAGGGCGAGGTTTACAGCGCAAAAATCGCGGAAATCAAAGCATACCGTGAAAAAGTCGCCACCGATATCGGCGGTCTTGAAGAAACCCGCGATACGTATCAAAAGAAAGTCCAAGAATATGATATCCGCACAGCCGAACTCACGCGTGACCGCGAGGCACTCCACACCATGATGGATGCGGCAACAGGTCGAAAGGATTCTCAGGTCGAGGATTTGCGTGAACAGGAGGCGGAGGTCGCGAGACAGAGAGCCGCCATTGAGGCACTCGACCGCGAAAACGCCGAGAACATCGAGACGGTCAAACGGCTCAAAGAAGATGTGAAACGACTCGAAGCGTCTCGTGAGGACCTACAAAAAAGCTCGACTCTTTATACGCAAAAAATCAACGAAGTCGGTAAGTATATTCAGCAGAAAGAGAACGAGAAAACCAGCGTCAATCGCGAGTTTATCGAAAGTCAGACCCGCTATGAACAAATCACGGCGGAACAGGACAGGCTATCCGGGAAACTCTATGATGAGTACGCGATGAGTTACGAGGATGCCGTCGCGGCAAATTATCCGCCCGTGACGCCCGAAAATGAAGCCGCCATGCGACAGACCTCGATATCTTGTTATAATCGTCTCAGAAATATCGGCGGGTATTCTCCCACCGCCATCACGGACTACCTCGAAGTGAAAGCCAAATTCGATGAAGTGAACGGACAATATCAGGATTTGCTTTCTTCGTACCAAAATCTGATGGAGATTATCTCGAAACTGGAAGCCGAAATGGCACATACTTTTGTCACTTCGTTTGAACAGATCAACGAGAACTTCGGTCAGGTGTTCCGTGAGCTGTTTGGCGGAGGGGCGGCGGAACTGTCCCTTTCCGACCCCGAGAATGTACTGACCTCCGGGATTGAGATTAAAGTCGCGCCTCCCGGCAAAAAAATAGGGAATCTGATGCAGCTCTCGGGTGGTGAACAGGCGTTTGTGGCAATCGCATTGCTCTTCTCGATTCTGAAACTCCATCCTACGCCGTTCTGTATCCTCGACGAGGTCGAGGCAGCGCTCGATGAAGTCAATGTCTTCCGTTTCGGGGAATACATCAAGCTGTTTTGCAGCGATACGCAGTTCATTCTGATTTCGCATCGCCGCGGGACCATGCAGATCGCAGACCGTCTTTACGGCGTCACCATGCCGGAGCGCGGTATCTCGAAGATTATCGGCGTCGATATTGCGGATATCGAAGCAAAAAAGAACGAACTCACGGATACGGAGTAAACCATGGGATTTTTTGAGAAACTCAAAAGAGGTCTTTCCAAGACCAAGCAAGCCATTTTCGGCAAAATCGACGCACTCTTCAAACACTTTGTCAAAATCGACGAGGACCTGTTTGAGGAACTCGAAGAACTGTTGATTGAATCGGACATCGGGGTAGAGACGACCGAGGAACTACTCGACAGTCTCCGCGACTGGGTCAAAGACAATCGCGAAAAAGACCCGGAAGCCGTGAAACGGGAACTCTATCGGATGCTCGCCGAGATGCTCGGAGAAGAGGTGCCGCTGAAACTCGAGACTTCGCCGTCGGTGATTCTCGTCATCGGTGTCAACGGGGTCGGAAAGACGACTTCCATAGGAAAAATCGCGGCAGAACTCAAATCGCAAAAGAAAAAAGTCATCGTCGCGGCGGCAGATACATTCCGCGCTGCAGCGGCAGAACAGCTTGGGGTGTGGTGTGAACGCGCGGGAGTCGACCTGATTCGACAGGGCGCAGGCGCAGACCCCGCCGCGGTGGTATATGACGCGATACAGGCATCGAAGAGCCGTCATGCGGATGTTTTGGTGATTGATACCGCGGGCAGATTGCATAATAAGAAGAATCTGATGGATGAACTCGCAAAAATCAATCGTGTGATCGAGAGAGAACTGCCCGACGCCTCTCGCGAGACACTTTTGGTCGTCGATGCGACAACGGGACAGAATGGGATTTCGCAGGCAAAAGAATTTCGAGAGACTGCGGAGATTACGGGTCTGATTCTCACCAAGCTCGACGGGACCGCAAAAGGCGGGGTTGTACTCACCATCAAGAAACAGTTGGGGATTCCGGTGAAGTTTATCGGAGTGGGTGAGGGCATTGACGATATGAAACCCTTTCATCCCGAGGAATTTGCGGAGGCTTTGTTCGAGTGACTACTTTCTTGCTGGCAACGCATAATGCCAATAAACTAGTCGAGTTTCGACGCATTTTTGAAACCCTCAAAGAGAAAATCGGGGCGTATGAACTGCTTTCTTTTTCCGATATCGGTTTTGACGATGATGTTGAGGAGACAGGTACGACATTTGAAGAGAACGCTCTCATCAAAGCGAGAGCAGGTGCGGCGCGAGGGTATATCACCATCGCGGATGATTCGGGCTTGGCGGTGGACGCGCTTGACGGAGCTCCGGGGATATACAGTGCCCGTTTCTGCGGCAGACACGGGGACGATGAAGGGAATAACCGTATGCTGCTCGAACAGCTGAAAGGAAAACAGGATAAGACCGCGCGTTATGTCTGTGCGATTGCCTGTGTGTTTCCGGACGGCAGAAGTTTTACGGTCCGCGGGACCTGTGAGGGGGAAATCATCGATACCCCCCGCGGCACCCTCGGATTCGGGTATGACCCTCTGTTTTGGATTCCCGAAAAGGGCATGACTTTCGCGGAAATGCCACTCGATGAAAAGAACAAAATGAGTCATCGTTCTGCTGCTGCCGCACTTTTTGCCGAAAGAATTATCAGTTATATTCAGGAGTCAATATGTTGACCGGTAAACAAAGAGCAAAACTACGCTCGATGGCGACCTCTCTTCAACCGATTTTCCAGATTGGAAAAGGCGGGATTTCCGAAGAGATGAACCGCCAGTTGTCCGCCGCTCTCGAAGCGCGCGAACTGATTAAAGTGAAAGTGCTGGATTCCTCCGAGGAGCCCGCGGCAGTATGCGCACAAGTGATTGCCGAAGCAATTCACGCGGATGTGGTCGCTGTGGTGGGAAATCGGTTTACTCTTTATAAGGAATCCGTAAACAAGAAGAGGATTTTCCTCGATGAGTGAGTTAATCGGGATTTACGGCGGCAGTTTTTCGCCGCCCCATCGGGGGCATATCTTGGCGGTCAAAGGTTTTTCCGAAGCGATCAAGCCCGATAAACTTTTGATTATACCGACCTATGAACCGCCGCATAAAGTGCTCGCAGACGGCGTGTCCGCCCTTGACAGGCTCGCTATGTGCCGATTGGCATTCTCCGATATTCCGCGTGTCGAGGTGTGTGACTTGGAGATTTTGCGTGAGGGCAAGAGTTACACATCCGACACTCTGCGCGCGCTTGCCGCCCCGAATCGGGAACTCGCGTTTCTCATCGGGACCGATATGATGCTGACACTCGACGCATGGCACGAGCCGGAGGTGATCTTTTCGCTCGCGGACCTCTATTGTGTCCGCCGTGAGAGCGATGCGGAAATGACGCTTGCAATTGCGAAAAAAAATGCGATTTACAGCGAAAAGTTCGGGAAAACGGTAAGGATTTTAGACACACCGATTCAAGAGGTGAGTTCGACCGAAATCCGCGAGACCCTTTCCCGTGGCGAGACACCCGAGTATCTCACCCCGGCGGTACTTGCCTATATTCGCGAAAGGGGGCTTTACGGCTATGGCAGATGAACTGAGCGAATTGCGTTCCGCCATTGAGAAACTGGAAACGCCCGCGCGCTTCCGACATACGCTCGGTGTGGAGAAAGAAGTCGCGGCGCTCGGCGCGTACCTCTTACCTGAAAGTGTGGACAAGTTACGGATTGCCGCACTTTTGCACGATGTGACGAAAGAGTGGTCGCATGATGAGCAGTTTCGGGTATGCCGCGCGGAGGGAATCCCCTTGACGGACGAACTCATCGCATCCCCGCAGGTACTGCATGGGCTAACGGCGGTCAAATGGATTCGGGAAAACCTGCCCGCTTACGCCGATTCCGAGGTTCTGCACGCCATCTCGGTGCATACGACGGGCGACGCCGATATGTCCGTATTTGATGAAATCCTGTTTGTCGCGGACTATACCGAGGAGGGACGGGTCTATCCCGCCTGCCAAGCGATGCGGCAAAAACTTTGGACGGGGATGGAACAGACAGACCGCCCGAGAGAGTTCCTTGCCGAGATGGTATATGCCGTTTTGGGCGATACCGTCGCCTATTTGAATCGAAAACAAAAGCCCATTGTGTCGCGGACACTCGTCGCCTATCGGGCATACGAAGAAAAACTCGCGCGGCAGAAGGGATAAGGAGAAACATGGAAGAGAAAAAGAATTTTACAAACGCAGAGCCGCTCGCGCTCGCAGAAGAACTGGTACGCATCCTGTATCAAAAAGGAGCGACCGACATTCAGCTCTTTGCGGCAGGGGAGGATTCCTCTCTGACCGACTATCATTTGATAGCAACGGGGCGCTCTTCGACCCATGTCAAGAGCCTCGGCGATGACCTCGACTATGAGATGGGAGAACGCGGGGTCAATGCGCGGAGCGTTGAGGGGAAATCGGGCGGATCATGGATTCTGCTTGACTATATCACAGTGATTGTTCATATTTTTGATGCCGCTTCCCGCGAGTTCTACCGCCTTGAACGACTGCAAGACCCCGCGAACAAAATTGACATCACATCCGTTATTGAATCAGCAAAACAAAATTAAGATAGAGGAAATACCATGAAATACGACTTCAAGACAATTGAGGCAAAGTGGCAGAAGAGATGGGAAGACGAAGGTGCCTTCATCGCCAAAAACGATACGACCAAACCCAAGTTCTACGCATTGGTGGAGTTCCCGTATCCGTCCGGCGCGGGGATGCATGTCGGACATATCAAAGCGTACAGCGGACTCGAAGTGATTTCGAGAAAACGCCGAATGCAGGGATATAATGTCCTGTTCCCGATGGGTTTCGATGCCTTCGGACTCCCGACCGAAAACTACGCCATCAAAACGGGGATTCATCCGCGTGCCGTGACCGATCAGAATATCGCAAAGTTTACGAGCCAGTTAAAGCGTGTCGGCTTTTCTTTCGATTGGACGCGTGTCATCGACACGACCGAAGAGGACTACTACCGTTGGACGCAGTGGATTTTCCTCAAAATGTTTGAGCAGGGTCTCGCGTTCCGCAGCACTGCTCTCGTCAACTATTGTCCGTCGTGTAAGGTCGTTTTGTCGAACGAAGACAGCCAAGGCGGCAAGTGCGATATTTGTCATTCGGATATCATTCAGAAATCGAAAGATGTCTGGTATCTGCGGATTACCGAATACGCGGACAAACTTCTCGAAGGACTCGACACCGTGGATTACCCGCTGAACATCAAACAACAGCAGGTCAACTGGATCGGGAAGTCCCGCGGTGCGTTCGTGAATTTCCCGCTTTCCGGCAAGGAGGATACGCTCCGCATCTATACGACCCGTCCCGACACCCTGTTCGGCGTGACCTTTATGGTCATCGCGCCCGAGCATCCCATCCTCGAAAAGTACCGTGACAGCATTCGGAACACCGATGCGCTGGACGCCTACAAAGAGGAGTGTGCGAAAAAGACGGAGTTTGAGCGCACCCAACTTGTGAAAGACAAGACAGGTGTGAAAATCGACGGTCTGACCGCCATCAATCCCGTGACGGGAAAAGAAATCCCGATTTACATCTCGGACTATGTCATGATGGGATACGGTACCGGCGCCATCATGGCGGTTCCCGCCCATGACGAGAGAGACTGGGCGTTCGCCAAAAAATTCGGGATCGACATCATCGAGGTGATTCGCGGCGGGAATATCGAAGAGGGCGCATATACCGGTGATGGCGAGATGGTGAACTCGGGATTCTTAAACGGATATACCAACAAAAAAGATTCCATCGCCAAAATGATCTCTTATCTTGAAGAGAAGGGATATGGCGAAGGCGGCGTTCAGTACAAGATGAAAGACTGGGCATTCAACCGACAGCGGTACTGGGGCGAGCCGATTCCGATCGTACATTGCCCGCACTGCGGCATGGTACCCGTACCCTATGAAGAACTCCCTCTCCGTCTGCCGAAAATTTCGGAGTTCGCTCCCGGTGAGGGCGGGGAAAGCCCACTCGCGAAGATTCCCGAGTTCGTGAACTGCCGCTGCCCGAAGTGCGGCGGTGACGCGAAACGCGAGACCGATACCATGCCGCAATGGGCAGGGTCATCTTGGTACTATCTCCGCTACATTGATCCGCATAATGACAAGGCACTCGCAGACCCCGAACTCCTCAAATACTGGCTCCCCGTAGACTGGTATAACGGCGGTATGGAACATGTGACCCGTCACCTGATTTATTCGCGGTTCTGGCACAAGTTCCTCTACGATATCGGCGTGGTACCGACCGCAGAGCCGTATGCGAAACGCTCCGCGCAGGGGTTGATTCTCGGTCCCGACGGAGATAAGATGAGCAAATCCAAGGGAAATGTTGTCAACCCGAACGATGTGGTCGATGAAGTTGGTGCGGATGTTCTCCGTGTCTATATCCTCTTTATGGGCGATTATGGCTCTGCCGCTCCGTGGTCGGAATCCAGCGTCCGCGGCTGTAAGCGTTTCCTCGAACGCGTCGCTGACCTGCCGGATATGGTGAGGGGCAGTGGCGAGACCCCGAAACTCTCTTCTTCGCTCCACAAGACTATTCGCAAGGTTTCTCAGGACATCGAGGATATGAAGTTCAATACCGCCATCGCGGCGATGATGGGATTCCTCAACGATGTGGACGAGGCGGGCGGACTGACCGAAGAAGAACTGTCTGCGTTCATCCGCATCCTTTGCCCATTCGCTCCTCATCTATCGGAGGAGATTTGGGAGAAACTCGGGAACAAGACGCTGTGCTCCCTCTCGTCGTGGCCTGACTATGATGAGAGCAAGACCGTGGATGCGACGGTAGAAATCGGCGTCCAGTTCAACGGTAAGATGCGCGCAGTCATTGCGATTCCCACCGATTGCCCGCGGGATACCGCACTCCAAATTGCGAAAGCGGATGAAAAAATAGCGGCAATGCTGAACGGATTCCAAATCGTCAAGGAAATCTATGTCCCGAACAAGATTCTGAACTTTGTTGTCAAACCCAACTAAACAAAATGACAGGCGCGGGTATCCGCGCCTGTCTCTTATTTATCAACAATACAGTGAGACGATGAATTGCATTAAAACAAGTCAACCGGTAAATCGATATCCTCACCGGATCTATCGGACGGTTGACTCGTGTCTGTCGAATCGTCCGCATTCCGAGAAGTGATGCCGATGATGATCCCCGCGATAACCGTCAGGAGCGCAACGCATCCGAGAATAATCCCGAGGACGAGTCCCGTTTTATTTTTGTTTGATTTTTTCATGGTGTGCTCTCCTATTTGATTGGGATAAACGGCAGATCGGGTTCCGTGTACGGGTCGGTCTCGGAGATGTCGATGCGTTCGCCGCACCACTGACACTTCCTCGACTGGACACCGCCGTCTGAATAGGTCTTATTCAGGTCGACCGTGGCGATGCCTTCATGACTGTGATACCCGAGGTAGTCGTCGTAGATACGATACGTATCTCCGCAGTGGCAGCGGTATTCGGTGTAGCCGTAGGCGATACAGGTGCCGTCAATATGGGTAGAAAGATATTTGTGTTGATGCCCCGCGTACCATGAGGAATCGTCCTCCCCACAGCCGGTGAAGAGGAGCAGGAAGCAGGAAAGCAAGCATAGTACCGCGATTGTGCGTCTCCAAGTCATAGCAACTCCTCCTTTTGAGAGAATGATACCACAACGAAACCAAAAAATCAACAGCCGTTTTGGGAATCCTCGACAAAGATTGCAAAGGAGACGGAAACGCGCTTTATTTTTTGTAAGAACCCTTGCGTCGAAAGATAGATAATGTTAAAATATACTGTAATGTATTTACGGAAACCGACGACAACAAGAGGTGCATGATGTACAAAAAATGCTTTGATGCGGAGAAATACACGAAACTGCAATCCGAGAAAATCCGTGAAAGAATCGCGCAGTTCGGGGGGAAGCTCTATCTGGAATTTGGCGGGAAACTCTTTGACGATTATCACGCGTCGCGCGTGCTGCCGGGATTTGCCCCCGACAGCAAGGTGAAGATGCTCGTCGAGATGAAGGATGAGGCGGAAATTGTGATTGCGATTAACGCTGCCGACATTGAGAAAAGCAAGGTGCGCGGAGACCTCAGCATTACCTATGAACAGGATGTCCTGCGTCTCATTGATGCGTTCCGCGAGATTGGACTCTATGTGGGGAGCGTCGTTCTGACGCGGTTTGACGGGCAGAAGTCCGCCGAGGCGTTCCAAAACCGCTTGGAAGCACTTGGGATGAAAACCTACCGTCATTATCCGATTGCCGGCTATCCCGCGAATCTCCCGCTGATTGTCAGCGATGACGGCTATGGAAAGAACGAGTATATCGAGACCGAGAGACGCCTCGTCGTCGTGACCGCACCCGGTCCCGGCTCGGGGAAGATGGCGGTCTGTCTTTCCAATATGTATCATGACCATAAGCACGGAATCGCATCGGGGTACGCCAAATTCGAGACTTTCCCCATTTGGAATCTCCCGCTCGGGCATCCCGTCAACATGGCGTACGAGGCGGCGACCGCCGACCTCAGCGATGTCAACATGATTGACCCGTATCACATGGAGGCCTACGGCGTGTCTACCGTCAACTATAATCGCGATGTCGAGATCTTCCCGGTCGTATCCGCGATTCTGAAACTCGTCAGCGGAGGGGAGTGCCCGTATCAGTCGCCGACGGATATGGGGGTCAACATGGCGGGTTACTGCCTGATTGACGATGAAGGCGCGCAAGAAGCGGCGAAGGACGAGATCATCAGACGCTACTATAAAGCACTCTGCGACAAACGAAAAGGCACCTCGGACGGCACCGACGCGACCAAAATCGAAATCATTATGAATAAAGCGGGGATTTCCGTCTCCGACCGTCCCGTCATCGCGGCGGCACAGAAAAAAGCCGAGGAAAGCAGCACACCCGCCGTTGCTTGGGAACTGCCGAACGGCGAGATCGTGACGGGGAGGACTTCGTCGCTGCTCGGCGCCGCTTCCGCGTGTCTACTCAACGCAGTAAAAGCACTCGCGGGGATTCCCGATCGGATTCCGCTCATTTCTCCCGAAATCATTACACCGATTCAGTCTCTCAAAGTCGGTCTGATGGGGAACCATAACCCGCGCCTGCATACCGATGAGGTTCTGATTGCTCTCGCGGTATCCGCACTCACCAACCCGACGGCGAAACACGCGGTCGACCATTTGGCGGCGCTCCGCGGCAGTGAAGTCCACTCGACCGTGATCCTCTCTCAAGTGGATGAGAATGTACTTAAGAAACTCGGATGTCATCTCACCTGTGATCCCGTCTATCAAAGCAAAAAACTTTATCACAAATCTTGAAAACAGGAGTATATATATGAAAGTATCGGATGTTTTGCACGGATTCCGTCTGGAATCGATTGAAGAGATCCCCGAGATGGAAGCGGTCGCTTATCGCTTTACCCATCTCAAAAGCGGCGCGGATCTCCTTTGGCTCTCCGCAGACGATGAGAACCGCGCGTTTTCCATCTCGTTTAAGACGCTACCCGAGGACAGTACCGGTGTGTTTCACATTTTGGAGCACTCGGTTCTGAACGGCTCCGAGAAATTCCCGCTCAGAGAACCGTTTGTCGACTTGATAAAGGGCTCGCTCCAAACTTTCCTCAACGCGATGACGTTCGCCGATAAGACCATGTATCCCATCGCATCTACCAACGAGAAAGACTTTATCAATCTCATGGATGTCTACATGGATGCTGTCCTTCATCCGCTGATTTACAAGAAAGAAGAAATTTTCATGCAGGAAGGATGGCATTACGAGGCGGCGAAAGACGGGAAACCGTCTGCGTTCAGCGGTGTCGTCTACAATGAAATGAAGGGGAGTCTTTCTTCGCCGGATACGGTCTTTTATGACGCGATTGCTGCCCATATGTTCCCGGATACGCTGTACTCGTTCAATTCCGGCGGGGACCCGAAGAATATCCCCGATCTCACCTATGAGCAGTTCATCGCGACACATAAGAAATTCTATTCTCCCGAAAACAGTTACATTTACCTCTACGGGAAAGTGAATATTGAAGAAGCGCTCGCGTTCCTCGACACGAACTATCTCTCCGCTTATACCAAACAGGGTATCCGCTTTGAGATTCAGAAGCAGGCACCCATCGGAGATCAGACGGCGTATGAGACCTATGAACTAGGGGAGGGGGAGAGCAAAGAACGGAACACATATCTCGGTCGCTCGGTCATGCTCTGCGATTTTGATGACCGCAAGACCCAGATGGGGATGCGCCTGCTCCTTGATGCGCTGACATCCTCAAACGCGGCACCCCTGAAACGGGCGATACTCGATGAGAAACTCGGAGACGAATTCTCCGCGTGGGTGGATGACGGCATCTATCAGCCGTGTGTGACTTTCCGTCTGAAAAAAGCCGATGCGTCCTCGAAAGACCGCTTCCTCGCGGTTTTGACCGAGACGCTGACGAAACTCGCGGACGAGGGCATTGACAGAGACCTGCTCACCGCGACCATTAACCAGATGGACTTTGAACTGCGGGAGCGCGATACCGGCATGGCGCCCGGGGTCATCTATGGCATCAGCGTGATGGACAGCTGGCTCTATGGCGGGAATCCCACCGCGCCTCTCAAAAACCGTAAGATTCTGAATGAAATCCGCTCCGAAATGGAGAACGGGTATTTTGAAAACCTCATTCGCAAGCATCTGCTCTCCCACGAACACGCGCTGACCCTCGTTTTGGAACCCTCCGAAACGAAAGCGCAAGAGCGGATCGCCGCCGAAGCGAAAGCGGTCGCGTCCTACGAAGCGGCAATCGGGGAAGCGGGGCTTGCCGCTTGGCAGGAAAAAGCCAAACTGCTGAACCTCTATCAGACCACCGAAGACACGCCGGAAATCAAAAAAATGCTGCCGCATCTCGAGCGCGAGGATCTCACCCGCACCTATACGCCCGTCCACGCCGATGTAAGCGAGGTTAGCGGGGTGCCACACAGATTCTATCGCATGGCGACCTCCGGCATTTCCTATCTCAAAGGATACTTTGATATTTCGGAAATCCCGCTGTCCGATATGCCGTATGTCAGTTTGCTGGCAAACGGGCTCTTCAACCTTTCGACCGAAGACCGCGATATGTTTTCCTATCTCAACGATGTCGATAAGAATCTCGGCTCCCTCTCCGCGTCACTCGACGGCTATCAGAAGTTCGAGAACAGAGAGGATTATCATCCGCTCCTGACTTTCCTTTGCAGTTATCTTGAAGAGAAAGACACCGAGGCGAAGAGACTTCTCGAAGAGGGGCTTACCCGCGTGGTCTTCCGTCCCGAAGAGGTATCCGAGATGATTCGTCAGGCGAAGGCGACCGAGGATTCTTACATCATTCGCACGGGCGACTCCTATGCCTCTGCCCACGCGATGAGCCGTCTCTCGACGGCAGGTCTCTATGACGATGCGGCCAAGTATGTCGGGTATCGTGATTTTCTCACCGACCTCTGCGACCATCTCGACGAGAAAATCGACGCTGTCTGTGAGAAACTGAACTCGCTTTTGAAAACCATTTTGACCGAAAGTGCACCCTGTATCTCGTTTGTCGGTTCGTCTGCGGGAAAGGAAGTATATCTGGCGCACCCTCTCTCGTGCGTCAAGGCGGTGAAACAGGCGCCCTCCCGCGTGGAACACCCCACAGAGACTGCAAGCGAGGCGGTCAAAATCCCGGGCTCCGTCGTTTACGATGCAGTGGCGCTTGATCTCGCCGCCTGCGGGATGCCTTACAGCGGCGTTCAACTCGTCCTCTCGAAGATGCTCACCTATGACTACCTTTGGAGCGAGGTTCGGGTGAAAGGCGGCGCTTACGGCACTCGTGCCAGTTTCTCGAACAACGGGTTCGTATCATTCACCTCGTACCGCGATCCTCACGTAGGACGCACCTATGATGTGTTCCGGAGTATTCCCGAGTTCCTAAAGAATTTCTCGGCAGATGAGTCGGAAATGACGAAGTATGTCATCGGCGCGGTATCTGTCCTCGATTCTCCGCTCCGTCCCAAGACGGCGGCATATCTCGAAGACTTGCGCGCTT
>JAQYLJ010000049.1 GCA_028720145.1 Clostridia bacterium | reverse complement strand
TATGAGAAGTGCGGTTTTGTCCGTTCGCATATTGTTCGGAATTTCTTTACGGATAATTATGACCATCCAATATTTGAGGGCGGAGTACAGTTGGTGGATATGGTATATTTACAAAGAGCTTTATAAGTCAAATTCCAATTTATCGAGCAGAAAACCCCGGCAGACCTTGAAAAATCTGCCGGGGTTTTCTATTGTTACTGCGGAGCAAAATAAACGAACCTATTGATAAGGACGAATCGTTTGATGATTTCTCCGATAAGAATATCACGCTTTCGCGGCTCCGCCTGTTTTTCTCATGGGGATTCTTTCTCTTGTGTCTATTGTCGTCGGTCGTCTTTTGTCCGTCACGCAGTCACGGGAGCGCGCGGGGAAAATTCCACTTGAACGCCGTGGCGCAGAGCCGCAGGGCGGTACAGAGCACGCATCCCACGATGAGCGCGGCGGTCTCGAACGCCCCGAGTCTGACAAGCAAATAATACGCGCTCGCGCCGAGAATGGCGGCGACGGCATAAACCCGTTTTCGGAGCACAAACGGCACTTCGCGAATCATGACATCGCGGATCATGCCCCCGCCGACGGCGGTCAGAGTCCCGAGGGTAATCACGAGAAAACCGTTCGTGAGGAATGCGTGGTCGGCGAAGTCCATCACGGTCTTCGCACCCGTGGTCGCGAATACACCGAGCGCGACCGCGTCAAAGATATTGGTGATCTGATCGATGAGTTTTTCCCGCGCGACGAACTTCTCTTGGAGGAAACGGGCAATCCAAAAGACGATGAGCGCGGTCGTGACCGAGATGCCCGCCAGAATGTAGTAGAACGGATCGCGGAAGAGCAGCGGCGGCAGGTTCCCGAGCAGAAGATCGCGCGTCATACCGCCGCCAAACGAAGTAATTGCCGCGAGCACCATCACCCCGAACATATCGACCCGATGGTCGATGGCGATGAGCGACGCCGAAACCGAGTAGGCGATCACACCGATGGTGATAATGGCATTGAGGACGATTTCCGTCATGGTTTATCTCCTTTTCGGATCGACCGAACGCGATAGCAAGTCGGAGAAATCCGCATACAGATATAGAGAACCGCAGACAATGGTCGGGAGCCCGATTTCCTCCGCTCTCGCAAGCGCTTCTCGGAGGGTCGGGTACCCCTCTCCCCGTATCCCCTGTTCCTCCGCGCGGCGCAAAAGTTCCCCATAGGGAAGCGCACGCGGGTTATCGGAGACCTCGGTGAAGAGGAACTTGGTCGGAGACGCGGCGAGACGCGCAAGGCAGGCGGACGAGTCTTTGTCCGCCATGGCGGCATAAATGACCGTCCTCGCGGTGTCTTTCCCGAGATAACGGTCGAGCGATGCCATGAGGGCATCGATGCCGCCCGGGTTGTGCCCGCCGTCAAAAAGAAGAAGCGGGTTCTCCCGAAGAATCTCCATGCGCGCGGGGTGGCGAGCGAAAGTAATCCCGCATTGGGCGGGAAAAATGGTAATCCCGAGAATCTTCGCCGCCGTGAGCGCGAGATAGGCGTTCTCGATTTGGTAGACCCCGGGCAGTCCGACGCGGATATCCCCGTAGCCGGGATAGAACAGCACCTCGTGCATTCTGTAGTGTTTTTTCGGGGGCGGCGGGTCGATGAAAGTCACGGTGTTGCCCCGTTTTTCTGCCTCCTCCCGGATGACTGCCGCGACCTCGGGCACCTGCGGCGCCGAGAGGACGGTACGGGTCACGCACCCCTCTTTGATAATCCCCGCTTTCACGCGGGCAATCTCCGTGAGGGTCTGCCCGAGATAGGCGGTATGGTCGAGCGAGATGCGGGTCAGAATGGTGAGATAGGGGTACACGAGCACATTGGTCGCGTCTTCGGCTCCCCCCATGCCGGTCTCCAACACCACATAATCGCATTGTTTCTCCCGAAAATAGCGAAAAGCGGCGGCCGTCCACATCTCGAACGGACTGATTTTCTCTTGGCAAACCGCCTCGGCTCTCCGCACGGGTTCTTCGAGCGCGGCGAACAGCGCCGAGAGTTCCCCGTCCGCAATCGGCTCTCCGCCGAAGAGGATGCGCTCGTTGACAGTGAGGAGTTCGGGGCTGTTATACCGCCCGACGCGATAGCCCGCTTCCAAAAGGATTTTTTCAAGGAAAACCGCCGTCGAGCCCTTGCCGTTTGTCCCCGCGATATGGATACAGGCGAGCCCCTCTTCGGGATGTCCGAGCGCGTCGAGGAGCGCGGAGACACGTGTAAGACCCAAATGCGGCTTAACCCGCGGCGTTTTGAGATAAATCTCAGATGCTTCCAATGCTTCCAAAATAGTTGCCTCCCCGCTTTTTCAGGACAGCAAACAGACGCAGATTCAAAAGGAAGAGCAGCAGGCACCGCATGGCGAAGTTGATCCCCGCACTCCCCGCGCGGGCGATGAGTGCCGCCTGCCAAGGCATACCGAAACTGAAATGGAAGATGGACACCATCATGAGGAAATCGCACACCACCGCGACAATCAGTTGCGAGATGAGGATTTCCAAGACCGATAACTTTTCTTTACGGTAGTACGCCAGACCGAAAATCACGCCGATGCAGACCTTCTCGACCGTGATGAACGGGTTAATGCCCGTGAACAGTGCCGCTCCGATGAGGTCTGCCGTGCCGTAGGACAACCCTGCCCAAATAGGTCCCGACAACAGCGCGACCAAGACGATGGGCAGAAAGCCGGGGTCGAGCCGCCACGAGCCGGTCTGCGGGAATCCGAGGAACCGCGTCATCACCATGGCGAGCGCCGCCATGATGCCCGCAAGGCACAGGTCGCAGAGCATCTTCTTCGAGCGGGCGAGTTCCCGCCGACGGGTTGCGGTCTGTCCCCCCTCTTCGGGGTCGGCGCTCCACTCGACCTTCCCGGTCTCTTCGGTCACGGCAGGATATTCGCTCCGCGTGATTTCGTCGTTCGTTTTTGCGTTTTGATTTTGTTTCTTTGACATAAAAAACACCTCCTGTAACTCATTCCACTTGTTACATAGGAGATGTCTATGTATCAGCGGGATGCGGGACATATACCGCGGCGGTCTCCCGCTCTTCGTCCGACAGACAACTCCCCGTCCCGTCGGCACTGGACCCAAAGGTCACTAACGCATATGCCCTACTCTGTTAGGTATCCCCACTCTATCACACGCCCCCGCGCCTGTCAAGAGGTATTCGGAATTTCGGGATTGCTGCGCGCATTTTGTCGGGGCGGCGGGCGCAAAATGTGAAAAACGCCTGCGATAAAAAGTTTCTCTCCGTCATTGGTATATTAAGAAGAGAGTGTTGCCACTCGAAAAACGCCCCGCCGAAGCGGGGCAGGCGGAGATGCCTTACTTGTTGTTCTGCTGATTGCGGTGGTTGTTCTGCTGCTGGTTCTGCTGGTTCTGCTGGTTCTGCTGGTTCTGCTGCCGATTGTTCTGCTGCTGATTCTGCTGATTCTGCTGATTGTTCTGCTGGGACATGGGATCTCCCTCTTTTTCATTTGAATTGTGGCGGCGCCACAGAGGGTAGTATGCGCGGAGACGCGCGATTCCATACCGCCGCCCGCGCGATACCCCGAAAAACACGATGGGAAAAATATCCTTTTCAAATGTCGCGTCTTGATTTTCCGCCCGCCCGATGGTAAAATCAATATGAAAAACTGCGGGAGGTGCAATATGCAAGCAACCATTGGAATTGATGTAGGAGGCTCGACCACAAAGATCGTCGGCTTCCGCCATTTACCGGACGGGAAACGGGAGCTCATCAGCCCACTGTATGTCCGTGCGACCGACCCCGTGACCTCCGCCTACGGCGCGTTCGGCAAGTTCACCGCTCTCTCTCACCTCGAACTCTCGGATATCCGTCGCGTACTGGTGACGGGGGTCGGCTCGTCCGCCATCGGAAACTCCCTCTATAATCTCCCCTGCTCCCGCGTGGAGGAATTCGTATCCATCGGGCGCGGCGGTCTGTTTCTCTCGGGACTCGAGGAAGCGATCGTCGTCAGTATGGGGACGGGTACCGCTTTGGTCCATGCGAAGTCGGACGGCACCGCGACCTATCTCGGCGGTACCGGCGTCGGCGGAGGGACACTCGTCGGGCTCTCCAAACTGCTGCTCAAAATGGACTCCATCGAGCATATTCAGGCACTCTCGGAAGAGGGGAATCTCGCCAACATCGACCTCCGCATCGGGGATATCATGAAAGGCGGAGTCATGCCGCAGGAGATGACCGCCGCGAACTTCGGGAATGTCTCGGACCTCGCCACCAAGTCGGATATCGCGCTCGGTCTTTCCAACATGATTTTCGAGACGGTGGGGATGCTCGCCATTTTCGCCGCCCGCGCACACGCTCTCAAAGACATTGTCCTGACGGGGAACCTGTCGGCGTACCGCACCTGCCGCGACACCTTCGCCAATCTGTCCGAAATGTTCGGGGTACGTTTCCTCATTCCCGAGAATTCCCGCTTTGCGACCGTCATCGGCGCGGCACTCTCGGAGGGAGACCCCGCATGAATATTCTCCGATTTCTCATCCCGAAAAGTCAGGTCGCGTTCATTCAGAATGACTGCTCGGTCCGCCAGGGTCTTGAAAAAATGCGTTATCACGGTTATAACGCTCTGCCCGTCATCGACGCGGAGGGACGGTATGTCGGGATGGTCAAAGACGGCGACTTCCTTTGGCTGATCGTCGACCGCGGTGGCTCCGACCTCGTCGCGCTCGAAGATATCCCGCTCGCAAAAATCATCAGACAGGATAACCCGCCCGTCAAGAACTCCGCTCCCATGACCGAACTGCTCGAGAGGGTCAAGGAAAACAACTTCGTTCCGGTCATCGACGACCGCGAATGCTTCATCGGGCTCATCCGTCGAAAAGATGTCATCGAATATTTCTCCCGACGATACCTCATGGTGCCGAAAAACGGTTGATCCGTCCCTCTCCCCGCACGGGTGATAGGTGATGCCCCCGCGGGAGACGACGGTTATTCTCCCGGCGGCTCCCACAGACCGACCGATGACGACCCGGAGACCGACACGACCCTGACCTTTACCGCGATCGACACGAAAACCGTGTACGCCATCACGGGCTATTTGGCCGGAAATATCGTCATTGATGTCGGAGACACCTACAAGTTCGATTTGGAACTGACCGGTTTCACGCTCACCTCGAACACCGTGAATCCCATCACGATTCTCAGCGGAACCAAGCGCGCACGAAAAGGCATATCCCCTTACGGCGATCGCCGCCACCCCGTTTTGACCTGCCATCATGCGGGACGCGGTCGCCGTTTTTTTGTATGTCTTTTCCCCGTAAGCGCGGTCGGACGCTCGCGCGCGGAGAAGCGCGCGAAATTTTTTTCTTCAACCTATTGCTTTTTTTCCAAACTGTGATATAATCTATGACAGTATACGGTATGGTAGAAAGAGTGGGCTTCGGTTCACTCTTAATTTTATGAATGCGGGCAGGACCCCGAAGAAAGGAGACCCCGTGGCAAAAACAAATATTGCACAGGCGGTACGGGAGTTGATTTCCGAGACCGTTACCAACCTCGGCTATCGGCTGTGGGATGTGGAGTTTGTGAAAGAGGGGGCGGACCGTCACCTCGTCGTCACCATCGACTCGGACACTGGGATTGATGTCAACGCCTGCGAGACGGTGCACCGCGCGATCGATCCTCTGCTCGACGAGGCGGACCTCATCGACACCGCCTACTATCTTGATGTTTCCTCTCCCGGCATTGAGCGAGATCTCCGCACCGACGAACAGATCCTCGCCTGTCTCGGAGAGAAATGCGAAGCGCGGCTCTTCGCCCCGAAAGACGGCGTCAAGGTGCTCCGCGGACTGCTCGTCCGTTACGAGGACGGGGTGATTACCCTCGACACCGGTGCGGGAGAAACGGCGCTGGCACGGAGCGAGGTCTCCAAATTACGCACGGTTTATTTTGATTAAAGCGCGGATGCGCATACAATGACCGCCCGACGCGGACAAAAGAAAGGACAAAAGAATGAACGCCAAATTATTTGATGCCCTGGCGGAACTGGAAAGCACCAAAGGGATCCCCATGGACTACATGATGGAGAAGATCGCCGGCGCGCTGCAAAAAGCCATCGAACGCGAAGTCGGAGCGACCGCGCGCGCCCGTGTGGTGCTGGACCCCGAGAAACGGGACATGAAAGTCTTTTTGCAAAAAGAGGTGGTAGAGGTCGTCGAGGACCCCATCTGCCAGATTTCGCTCGAAGACGCAAAGACCAAGTCCAAACGGAATAAACTCGGCTCGATTGTCGAGGAGAAAATGGCTCCCGACACCTTCCGCCGTCTGTCCGCCGCCGCGGGCAAACAGATCATCATTCAGGCGGTGCGTGAAGCCGAGCGGAACAACATGGCGAAAGCATATGAGGAAAAGAAAGAAGAACTCATCACCGCGACCGTCTTCAAAGTGGACGATATGACGGGCGACCTGACCCTCGAAACCCAGAACGGCATGGTGCGCCTGCCCCGTTCCCTGCAACTGCCGACCGATGACTTCCATGTGGGCGACCGCCTGAAAGTCTATGTCTCGGAGGTGCGCTCGGTCGATACCCGCGGACCCATCGTCGACCTCTCACGCATCCATCCCGGATTCGTCAAGAGACTGTTCGAGACCGAGATCCCCGAGATTCAGGACGGGACGGTCGTCGTCGCGGGGGTCTCCCGCGAGGCGGGCAGCCGCTCGAAGATTGCCGTCTACTCCACCGACCCGAATGTCGACCCGATCGGCGCCTGCATCGGGGAGCGCGGCTCTCGTATCAACGCGATTCTCGAAGAACTCGGGAATGAGAAAATCGACATCATCCGCTACTCCGAGGACCCTGCGGAATATATCCGCGAGGCGCTCTCGCCCGCGGAAGTGCTCGGGGTCACCATCGACGGAGAGCGCTCTGCGCGTGTGACCGTCGCCCCGAACCAGTTGTCGCTCGCCATCGGTCGTGAAGGACAGAACGCGAAGCTGGCGGCGCGCCTGACGGGCTACAAGATTGACATTAAGGCGTAAAACATGGGAAAGGTAAGAAAAATCCCGATCAGACGGTGCATCGGCTGCGGCGAGCGGTTCCCGAAACAGGAACTCGTCCGCGTGGTGCGCTCACCCGAGGGGGTCATCTCCCTCGACCCGACGGGGAAACTGTCCGGGAGGGGCGCGTATCTCTGCCACAATGCGGAGTGCCTGCGCCGCGCACGGAAAAGCAATCGACTGGCACAGAATTTGGAATGTGAGATTCCTCCCGAAATATACGAGCGACTCGAAAGCGAGTTGACGGCGCTATGACGGAGGAGACACCTCACGCGGTTACCGAACGATTCTATCGGATGTTGGGGTTGGCGAGACGAGCCGGAAAAACGGTGCTTGGCACCAGTGTGATCTGCGAGCAGATGCGGGCAAAGAAGAAGCCCGTCTTGATTCTTGTCTCCTCGTTCGCGTCCGAAGGAACACGCAGGCGACTGTTCAGAAAAAGCAGTTTTTACAACATTCCCTGTCTCACGGTCGAATCGCCGTGCGATGTGCTCGGACACCTGATGGGAGTCCCCGGGACGCTCGCGGCGGTCGCCGTGACGGACCCGGGCTTTGCCCGAGAGTTGTCTCTGGAATGTAAGTAAGAGAAAGGATCCCCGGTGCGGGGGACGGTTCGGCGACGAACCGGGAATGATACTATGGCAAAGATTAACGGAATCGCAAAGGACTTCGGGATTTCCTCCAAGGATTTGGTCGCGCTTCTCGATTCGGTCGGAATCAAGAAGAACACCGGCGGGACGCTGGAAGGAGAAGAATACGATTTGTTTGTCGCCCTCCTGACCCGTGAGAACCAGATCGAGAATTTGGAGGACTATCTCTCCGGTAAGGCGACCCTCTCCTGCCCTCGTCCCAAACCGGAACCCGCGGCGAAAACCCCTGCCCCCGCACCGCAGAAGGTGACCCCGCCGCAAGTAAAGACGACGGAGCCCCCGAAGAGCGCGGCGAAACCCGCTGTACCCGAAAAGAAACCCGCACAGCCGGAGGAACCCCGCTATACCGTCCCGAAGAGCCGTACGCCCATGACGGGCGACGCGGGACGCGGCGCGGTGAAGACCGACCGCCCGTCCGACCGTCGGGGGGATCGCTATCCCGACAGAACGGCGGGAGGCGCAAAGCCCGCCGAGAAGAGAAAACCCGTCAGCCAAGAGGAAATCGCGCGGCGCATGGAGCAATTCCGCGCCGAGCAGGCGAAACGACCTGCCGCCCCTGTTGACACCTCGACCCCCGCGGCAGCCGCGGCGGAAGCCAAACGGGCACAGGCGGAAAAGGCGGCGCAACAGCAGGCACAGGCGCAAGCGCAGGCACAAAAGCCCGCCGCTCCCGCCAAGGAATTTAAACCCATCAAGAAGAAAGAACCCGTCGACCGATTCAGTCGGTTCGAGAAAAAGCCGGGAGAGACCGCTCCCGCCGCGAAACCCGGAAAGACCGAGCGCAAAGAAGAGCGCAAGGACAGAATCCTCGTCTCGGGCGGCGCGGGGAACGGCGGCGATGTCGTGGTGACGGCAGAGCCGAAGGTCCGCATCGTCGACACCCGCACGACGCAGGTCGACCTCTCGCGGTATGACGACAAGATCGATTCCCGTTACGCGGGCGGCAGAAGCGACCGCGACAGCGGACGGCAAAAACTGAAAAAGCAGGACACCCGCTCGCAAGGGAAATCCGCGAAAGACAAAGAGAGAGCCGCGCAAGAGCGCATTCGCAGAATGCAGCTCGAACAGGCGCGCAAGAAGCAGCTCGAAATCACCGTCCCCGACACCATCTCGGTCGGTGAGTTCGCCTCTCGGATGAAGAAGACCGCCGCCGAGGTCATGAAGAAACTCATGATGAACGGCATGATGGTGAAAGTGACCGACGAAATCGACTATGACACCGCTTTCCTCATCGCAGAGGAATTCAATGTCAAGGTCAAAAAAGAAGTGGTGGTCACCATCGAAGAGCGTCTCTTCCAGCCCGAAGAGGAAACCGATGAGGGCAAGGTCGAGCGCAGTCCCGTGGTTTGCGTCATGGGGCATGTCGACCACGGGAAAACCTCCCTGCTCGACGCCATCCGTCACACCAGCGTGACCAAGGGCGAAGCGGGCGGTATCACCCAGCATATCGGCGCGTACCGCGTCGAGGTACAGGGAAAACCGATTACCTTCCTCGATACCCCCGGTCATGAAGCGTTTACCGCCATGCGTGCGAGAGGCGCGCAGGCGACCGATATCGCCATTTTGGTGGTCGCGGCGGATGACGGCATCATGCCGCAGACCATCGAAGCCATCCACCACGCCAAAGCCGCGGGTGTGGATATCATCGTCGCCATCAACAAGATGGATAAACCGCACGCCAACCCCGATCAGGTCATGCAGGAACTCACCAAGTATGACCTCGTCCCCGAAGAATGGGGCGGCGATGTGATTTGCGTCCCCGTGTCCGCGATTACCGGCATGAACATCGACAAACTGCTCGAATCGGTGCTTTTGGTCGCGGAAGTCAAGGAACTCAAAGCCAATCCCAACCGCCGCGCGAAAGGTCTCGTGATTGAGTCCCGTCTCGATAAGGGACGCGGTCCCGTCGCCACCGTCCTCGTGCAGAACGGTACACTCCATGTCGGTGACATTGTGATTGCCGGCACCGCGGTCGGGCGCGTCAGAGCCATGATCAACGAGCGCGGAGAACAGATGAAGACCGCGGGTCCGAGCGTCCCCGCAGAGATCGTCGGTCTCGCGGAAGTACCGGTCTCGGGAGACGAATTTAACGCCGTCGAAGATGAGAAGATGGCACGCAGTCTCGCCGAGCAGAGACGCGAGAAGGCGAAACAGGAAGAGTTCAAGGCGACCGCGCGCGTCTCGCTCGAAGCCCTCTTTGACCAGATGGCAGAGGGTGTCAAGAATCTGAATATCGTCGTCAAAGCCGATGTCGGCGGCTCGGTCGAGGCCGTGAAACAGGCACTCGTCAAGCTCTCGAATGAGGAGGTCCGCGTCAATGTCATCCACTCGGGTGTCGGCGGTATCACCGAGAGCGATGTCATGCTCGCCGCCGCGTCGCAGGCGATTATCATCGGTTTCAATGTCCGTCCCGATAAGACCGCACTCGACAGCGCGGAACGGCAGGGCGTGGATATCCGCACCTACCGCGTCATCTACGATTGCATCGACGAGGTCGAGGCGGCAATGAAAGGAATGCTCGCACCCAAGTACCGCGAGGTCGTCCTGGGTCACGCCGAGTGTCGGCAGACCATCCATGTCCCGAATGTCGGGACCATCGCGGGATGCTATGTCCTCGACGGCAAGATCGCCCGCCACGCGAAGATTCGGATTGTCCGCGACGGCATCCTCATCAGCGAGGACGAGATCGCGTCCCTCAAACGGTTTAAGGACGACGCGAAAGAGGTCGCCGCAGGCTATGAATGCGGCGTGGGTCTGAAGAGTTTCAACGATGTGAAAGTCGGAGACACCTACGAAGCGTTCATTCTGGAAGAAATCCCGAGATAACGCATTTTGAGCCGCCCCCGCGGGGGCGGCTCTTCCTTTGTTTTTTTGACGGGGTGATGCCTGGAAAACAAGGCATCTCCCCGTCTTTTTGTTCCTCACGGCATTTCCCGAAAAACGCCCGCCGATGTGGGGACAAACGCCCCCTTTTTATATGCTGTGCAAAAGATGTCGGGCATACAGCACACCGCAAACGATGCGCGGCAAAAGAAATTCGGTTTTCGTCCCCGCTCCCTCTTGCAAAAGACAAACGGGGGTTGTATAATATAGTTGTATTTTTGTATTTATTTAGAGGGCGCATCCCTCGCGCCCGCGCATGGGCAACGCGAGTAGCGTATGTGTGTGCAAATACGCGCGAGCGTCTAAGGAGACTTCCGAGGAGCGTGTGCCGCCCCGTCCGTGTGAGGAATCCATCGAAAGGAGAACGCCATGGAGCAGATTTATACCATACCGGTGAACGAAGCATTTGATGCCTGCCGTGACGACCCCGCAGGGGGCTGTCCTATCTGCGCCCTGTACCGCCGACTGGAAGAGAATGAACTCGACCTCATCCTCGGCGCGTCCATGATGGAGCCGGACATTCGCATCCGCACCAATCACGAGGGATTCTGTCAGAACCACTTTGAGAAGATGCTCGGAAGGCAGAACCGACTCAGTCTCGCCCTGATGCTGGAATCCCACTTACACGAAGTGGAAGAAGGACTCCGCGACGGATTCCTCGGCACCCCGGGAGACAAGCCTGCGAAACGGGCGGCGGAACTCGAGAAGTCCTGCTACCTCTGCTCCCGCATCGAGGCGTCCCTCTCCCGCATGATCGAGACGGTGGTGCTCCTCTGGGAGAGCGACCGCGCATTTCGCGACAAGTTTGCCGCACAGCACCGCTTCTGTCTCCCGCATTTCCGCCGACTGACCGAACTCGGACGGCTGAAACTCTCCAAAAAATCCTACGCCGCCTATTATGAGACCCTCGGCGGCATCACGAAGAACTATCTCAAAAAACTCTCGGACGATGTGAGTTGGTTCTGTAAAAAATTCGACTACCGCTATCAAGACGAACCGTGGTATGACGCCAAAGACGCGCTCGACCGCGCGGTGGGATTCCTCACCGCGACCGACGGCAAAGCCAAGGAAGGAAAACGCAAATGATTTTAGAACAGGTGACCATCCGCAGTTTCGGACTGCTCCGCAACTACACCATGGATTTCTCGGATGGACTGAATATTGTAGAAGGGGCAAACGAGACGGGGAAATCCACGCTGGCGGCATTCATCCGCTTTATGCTCTACGGATTTGACGATACCCCGGGCGTACTCTCCGAGCGGGAGAAACGCATCAACTGGCAGACCGGCACCGCAGAGGGGTCGGTCACGCTCTCGACCTCCGACGGTCGCTACCGCATCGAACGCCGCGTGGTACGGCGCGGCAGCGGGGACCGCGTCACCTACGACGAAACCTGCGAGGTGACCGACCTCGTCGCGTCCCGCCCCGTGAACTTCGGGATGACCCCCGGGGAGGCGCTGCTCGGGGTCGGACCCGCGCTCTACGAGTCCACCGCCTTTTTGGGGCAGCTCTCGGACGGTCGCACGGGCGAAGAGGTCCGCGAGACCATCGAGAACCTGATGTTCTCGGGAGATGAAAAAGTCAATACCGGTGCCGCCATCACCCGTCTGACCGAGGCGCGGGACGCCCTGCTCTCGCCCGATGGAAACACGGGACGCATCAAGGACGCGCAGAACCGCGCGTTGTCTCTCGGCAGTCGGTTCGCCGCCGCGATTCGCGGGCAGAAAGAACTCATCCGTCTCCGTGGGGAACTAGAAGAGACGGTCGCCAAAAAAGAGGATGCGGCAAAACAACTGCACAAGATGCAGGAACTCAAAATCAGTTACCGCAACCATACGATTCTCTCCTCGTTTGAGGAACTCCATACCATGGAGCGGCAGGCGGTCGAGCTCAGCATCGAGGACGCACAGCATCGCGAGCGGAACTCCTATGAGGGGTTCTTCCCCGACGAAGCATACGCCTCGGATATCGCCGTCAAGCACCGTCTCTTCTCGGAGAGCCGCGCCACCTATGAGATGGCGGACGGGAAGCAGCGGGAACTCGAAAGCAAACAGGCGGTGCCGCACGATATTCAGAAGAATATCCAGCGCACCGATAAATACGGAGGCGAAGCGCAGGTGCTCGCTCGTCACGCGGTTCTGCGGCAGAAGTTCCTAATTCCCCTGTGGTCGGCTATCGGCGTGGGAGCCGCGTTTGTCCTGCTCCTCGTTTTGGGCATCGCGCATTTTGTGAAGTCTCCCGAGATGAACGCTCCCTTCGTCCTGTGGCTTGTCGGCTCCGCCGTCCTCTTCATCGGCGGGATTGTCCTCCTGCTCTTCACCATCCATCGGCACGAGAACGAGCGCGCCTACTGCCTCGACTACGGCGCGCGCAACGCGCGTGAACTGCGCTCGCGCATGAAACTCGTGGGGGATTACCGCACCCTCGCCGCCTCGCACCTGCAAGAGCTCCGCGAGGCGAGAGAAAAGGCGGATGCCACTCGCGCCGCCTACTTCACGGCGAGAAATGTGCTCGACGAAGCACTCGCAAAGTGGGGGAAGACCCTGCCCACCGCGGGCGACTCGGAAGAATTTCTCCGCATCTTTGAGGGTTCGATACGCGATGTAATCGACACCGACAGGGACCTCAACGAGCGGAAGAACGCCCTCACCGCCACGGCGGAGATCCTCCGCACCACCCTCGCCTCCTGTAACGAGGAGGCGCTCCGTTCCTCTCTCTCGGAGAAACTGCGGGCGACCCTCTCGGAGACCGAACCCGAACAGATTGACAGCGGCATCGAATACTACACCGACCAACTGCGCTATTTCACCGAGCAGGAGTCCTCGCTCCGCGCGACGCTCGACACCCTCCGCACCGAGACCGAGCAACCCGCCGAGGTCGGAGAACAGTTGTCCGCGACCGAAAATGAACTCACCGACCTCCGCAGTCGGTATACCGCACTCGACACCGCGCTCACCGCGCTCACGGGTGCGGATATGCGGCTCCGCGCGGAACTCTCGCCCCGTCTCGCCCACTATGCGAAAGACCTCATGGATATTATGACGGACGGCAAGTACACCGCCATGTCGGTATCGGATGACCTGTCCATGACCTTCTCGGGCGGCGGCGAGAATCGGAGCGTGGACGCTCTCTCGGGCGGCACCCGTGATATTGCCTATATCGCGCTCCGCCTGTCCCTCATTCGCCTGCTCTATCGGGAGATGCCTCCCGTCTGCTTTGACGAGAGCTTCGCCCATCAGGACAATGACCGTTGTTACGCCATGATGAAAGTCCTCATCGCCATGTCGAAAAAAGACCACACGCAGACCTTTGTCTTCACCTGCCGCACGCGGGAATACACCGTCGCGAAAGAGATTTCCGAGGACTGTCGGCTCATCCGCATGATTTGATGTCCCCGTTTCTCCCGAGCGTTTTGACCGAACAAATAAAGGAGACCTCATGAATCCGAGAATCCTGACTGTGGGCTATGCCCTCATGGATATCCTATACCGTGTACCCCTGCTCCCCGAACCGGGGAACACCGTCACCGTCGAGGACGGGAAACCCGTCTCTCTGCCCGACGGCGCGGGGCTCATCACCGCAATCGCCCTCTCAAAACTGGGCGCGACCTCGCTCCTCTCCTGCCGTCTCGGGCAGGATGTGGACGGACAGCGGCTCTATACCGCGCTGTCCGACGCGGGGGTGGACACCTCCGCCGTCATCGCCGATCCGCGCACCCAGACGGGCATCCGCCTCTATCTCACCGACGGGCAGACCCTCCCCCGCACCGTCTACTATCCGGGGGCGAACCTGAACCTGACGCGGGACAATTTGGAGACCGCATTCTCCACGCGCCCCGAGGCGCTCTGTCTGCACCTCGACGCGAACGAGGAGATTCTTTTGGATGCCGCCGCCAGAGCCGCGGAAAAGCATCTGCCCATTTTCTTAAACCTCTCCGAAGTCCGCGAGATCTTCCCCTATGCGAAACTGCCGAAACTCGATATCCTCTGTATGTGCGACCGCGAGATCGAAGCCCTGACTGGCATTCGCCCGAACGGGAGCGACGCGGGGCTGAAAGCACTGCTCGCGCTCTCCAAGTCGATTTCCTCTCGCTACTATGTCATCAATATGGGAGAAAGAGGTGCGTTCCTCTTTGACGGCAGGCATTTCTCGATGGCGAGCCCGTTCTCGGTCAAGCCCGTGGATATCGCCGCCGCGCGAGAGGCGTTCTTCGCCGCCCTGTCACTCGAATACCTCCGTACCCGCGGGAATATCACCGCCGCCAGCAAGTACGCGACTTTGGTCTGCGCGCTGACGACCTCCCGCCCCGGGACGGTCTCGTCTCTGCCGTCGGCCGACGAAATCGGGCGTTACGGCGCAAAGTAAATGAAAGCCGTCGCCGTCCTCGGTCCCACCGCCTGCGGGAAGACCGCTCTGTCGCTCGCCCTCGCTCCGAAAATCCGCGGCGAGATTCTCGTCTGCGACTCCATGCAGGTCTACCGCGGGTTGGATATCGGGACCGCGAAACCGACCGCGTCGGAACGCGCGGTCTGCCCGCACCACCTCGTCGATTTGGTCTCCCCCGAGACCCCGTTTAACGCGGCGGACTATGCCGATGCCGCGATGCAAACGGTCAGAGAGATTACCGCACGCGGGAACACCCCTGTCTTCTGTGGCGGGACGGGTCTCTATCTCGATGCCGTCCGCACCCTGCGGCACGGCGATATGCCCGCATCCCCCTCGCCCGCGCTCCGCGCGCGTCTGACGGAAGAAGCGGAGACCCCCGAAGGGCGGGATGCCCTCTATCAACGGCTATCGGACATCGACCCCGATGCCGCCGCCGCGACCCACCCCAACAATGTCAGGCGGGTGATTCGCGCTCTCGAGATCTACGAGACCACGGGACAGACCAAGACCTACTGGGACAGGCGCGCGTCGCAGAAAAACCCCGATTTGGATATTCTGCCGATTGGGCTGACCTTTCGCGACCGTGAGACCCTCTATCGACGCATCGACGCGCGGGTAGACGCAATGATCGAGGCGGGTCTGATTGAAGAGACGAAACGGCTCCGTGACGCGGGTCTTTTTGAAAAGAGTCCCACCGCCGCCGCCGCAATCGGCTATAAAGAACTTCTCACCTATCTGAACGGGGAAGCCCCGCTCACAGCCGCCCTCGAGGACTTAAAGACCGCGACCCGCCGCTATGCGAAGCGGCAACTCACCTATTTCCGCAGAATGCCCGATATCGTTTGGCTTTTCTGCGACGGCAAGACGGCGGACGACCTCGCGGAGGAGATTCTGCCCCGCGTCACCGCATATCTCGCCGAATCCTAACCAAAATTCAAGAATCATCTCCAAAGGAGTTATTTATGAGAGCCACCGAACTCAAAGCAAAAATCGCCGCAGGTGCCCTAAATGCATACGGCAACCTCTATGCCGACACAGAAGCGCAGAAAGAGCGGTATCTCGCCGCCATCGATGCGTTCTGCTCCCTGTACGGCTCCGACCGAGACATTCGCCTGTTCTCGGTCCCCGGCAGAAGCGAAATCAGCGGGAACCACACCGACCACAACCACGGGCGGGTGCTCGCGGGTGCCATCGACCGAGACATTATCGCGGTCGCGGCAAAGAACGAAGACGGTCATGTTCGCATCCACTCGGAGGGGTACCCCGAGGACGATGTCGACCTCGCGCGTGTCGGAGACCCCGACGCGTACCCCCATTTCTCGTCCCTCGCGCTCATCGCGGGGACCTGTCAGGGATTCATCAACCGCGGATACCGCGTGGGCGGGTTTGATGCCTACACCACGACCGAGGTGCTGAAAGGTTCGGGGATTTCCTCCTCCGCCGCATTCGAGGTGCAGTGCGGGAACATTCTGCGCTACCTCTATAACGACGAGACGGTGACGAATGAGACCCTCGCCAAGATCGCCCAGTATGCGGAGAATGCGTATTTCGGCAAGCCCTGCGGACTGATGGATCAGATGGCGTGTGCCGTGGGCGGCTTTCTGTCAATTGACTTCGAGGACCCCAAGAATCCCGTCATCGAGCCCATTCGGTTCTCCCTCTCGGATGCCGGCTATAAACTGTGCATCGTCAACACGGGCGGCAACCACGCCGACCTCAACGAGGACTATGCCTCGGTGCCCGCCGAGATGAAAGCGGTCGCCGCCGCATTCGGGAAAGAGACTCTGCGCGCGCTCTCCGAAAAGGAAATTCTCTCGGCACTGCCGATTCTGCGCGGGACGGTCGGAGACCGTGCCATCCTCCGCGCCCTCCACTTCTTCCGTGAGAACGATCGGGTGGAGAAACAGACCGCCGCGCTTCAAAAAGGCGATTTCCCCGCGTTCCTCTCTCTGGTGCTCGCGTCGGGCAACTCGTCGTTTGAATATTTACAGAATGTCTACACGGTCAAGAACACGGCGGAGCAGGGTCTCTCCCTCGCGCTGTGCCTGACCGACGGTCTGCTCGCGGGCAAAGGCTGCGCGTGGCGGGTACACGGCGGCGGATTCGCCGGAACCATTCAGGCGTTTGTCAAGCGGGAATACGCCGAGGACTACCGCGCCGTCATGAATCACACCTTCGGCGAAGGCGCGGTCATGACCCTCTCGGTGCGTCCCGTCGGGGCGACCGAAATCGTCCTTTGACGAATAGAACCCCTCAAACACGGGACCTCTCCGTCCCCACCGCCCGAACAGGGCATCCGACAGACAACAAAATTTGACACGATAGAAAAAGAACAGGAGAATTTTCATGGCTGCAAAGAAAACACCGAAAACTGCGGAAACCGCGGCACCGACCGACAAGAAAGCCGCGCTGGAAGCCGTCATCACGCGCATTGAGCGGGACTGCGGAAAAGGCTCGATCATGCGGCTCGGCGAGAACACGCGCATGGAAGTCAGCGCGGTCTCGACGGGGTCACTCAATTTGGATATCGCCCTCGGCGTCGGCGGTGTGCCGCGCGGGAGAATCGTCGAAATCTACGGGCCCGAATCCTCCGGTAAAACCACCGTCGCGCTTCATATCGTGGCGGAGGTGCAGAAGAGCGGCGGCGAAGCGGCGTTCATCGATGCCGAGCACGCGCTCGACCCCGTCTATGCGAAAAACCTCGGCGTAGATATTAACGAACTGCTGATTTCTCAGCCCGACAGCGGCGAGCAGGCACTCGAAATTGCCGAGCGGCTCGTGAACTCGCAGGCGGTCGATGTCATCGTCGTCGACTCGGTCGCGGCCCTCGTCCCGCAACAGGAGATTGAGGGCGACATGGGGCAGTCTCATGTCGGCGTGCAGGCGCGGCTGATGAGTCAGGCGCTCCGCAAACTCAGCGGCGCGGTCTCGAAATCCAATTGCGTCCTCATTTTCATCAACCAGTTGCGCGAGAAAGTGGGCGTGATGTACGGGAATCCCGAGGTCACCCCGGGCGGCAGAGCCCTCAAATTCTACGCGTCCGTACGTATCGAAATCCGCAAGGGCGAAGCGCTCAAGAACGGCAACGAAGTCTACGGCAACCGCACCAAAGCGAAAGTGGTGAAGAACAAGGTCGCTCCGCCTTTCCGCACGGCGGAATTTGACATCCTCTACGGGAAGGGCATCTCCAAGGCCAACGAGATTTTCGATGCCGCCCTGACCTTCGGGCTTATCTCCAAGAGCGGTTCCTTCTTCTCCTATGACGGACAGCGGTGGCAGGGCAAAGACAATGCCCGCGCCGCCATCGAGTCCGACGCCGCAACCCTCTCCAAACTGGAAGCCGAAGTCCGCGCCGCGATGGCGAACGGCGGAGAGACCTCCGAGGACTTCTCACTCGAAGACGAAGACGCATTCGATATTCGGGACTTCTCGGTAGACGATGCGGAATAAAGACGCGCTCCCCGGCACCCTGCTCGCCATCCGTCAAGGCGCGCGGGAGGGGGTCTTAACGCTGGTCGTCGCGGGAGAGGAACGGTCGGACACCTACACGGTCTCCGCAAAGTTTTACGAATCCCTCGGCTCCCCTGCAGCGGGTGAAGTGCTCGGAGAGGAGCCGCTCGAACGGCTCCGCCTTCATGTGAAAGAGCAGCGTGCCGTCTCCGACGCGCTCGCGAAACTCGCGCGGGGGGACCTCAGTCGGCGTGACCTCTATCTCAAACTGCGGCAAAAGGGACACGCCGAGCGCGAAGCGAAACGCGCCGTTTCGGAGATGGAACGCCTCGGCTATCTGCACGAAGAGGACGCGGCGAGACGGCTCTGTGAAGTCTCGGCAGCCAAGGGATGGAGCCGAAAAAAAGTCACCGCGTATCTCCACAGCCGCGGGTACGACAGCGCGGTTATTTCCCGGGCAATTTCCGCTGCGGTCGAGGCGGGCGAAGCCGATTTTGAGGCAAATCGCGTCGCGTTCATCCGTCGGCAGGAAGAGCGAGGGCTCTCGCCCGACGAGGTGCGCCGCGCACTTTGGAGAGCAGGATTCTAAGGCGTTTTTTCTCTTGCTTGCGAAGCAAAACAGCAAACCGTCTCGGCGAACGGGCAGGCATTTTCCCTCCCTCCGACCGCGATATTCGCCCCGGAAGGACGGTTTTCCCGCAAAATACACGAAAAAGCATTGACAAAAAGCATGGTCTATGTTAAAATTCTTTATCATATAATAGTATGCCCTCGTATATTGGGAAAGGAGTACTCCTATGGGTATCGTTGATCGTTTGATTTTGATTGGTGTACCGGTTGCTCTCGTTCTGCTCTCTTTGATTCTTCCGAGAAACAAGGTGTTCAAAAAGGTGATGCAGGTCATTCTGGTTCTGGTATCCGCCGGGATTGCGGTCATTCCGCTGGTGAAGCCGCTCGCCGAACTCGTCGGTGTCTCCGGCGTCTCGTATCTGACCGGTTTTGACCAGATCATTCTGTTCGCCGATGTGGCGATCCTGCTCTGGGGTCTGTTCTTCGGTGACGCCTATCTGACGCAGGGGCTCTACGGTATGGTATCCTTTATCTCCCTCGTCATGGGTTGCTACCGCTTCTTCGTCCCCGCTTGGACGAAAGCCGCTTCGCTCGCGGAAGCCTTCGCCACCACCGACATGATTCTGAAAGTGGCAGGCTATGGCGTTCTGGTACTGGTTCCCGCATGGCTGATTTGCTCCGGTTCGTTCCGTGTGAAAATCGGATCTGCGTGGAGCGCCCTCATGGGTGTTTCTTTCTTTGGCTCCATTCTGCTCTTCCTCACGAAGGCGGAACTGATTCACTCCCGCATCGGTAACAAACTGATGGCGGTGCTCGAAGACCTCAAAGCGATGTCCGTTGATGATATCAAATACTTTGGGATTTTCGCCGGGATCCTCTTGGCTGCGACTCTCGTCCTTTGCGCGCTTGTCTCGCTCATTCAGAGCAAGATTCTCAAAAAGGGTGGGAAGATGATTGCGTCCGAGACCAAGGGTGCCCTCGTCATCCGTCTCATCGGTCGCTTCATCGCCGGTGTCGGCTCCCTCGCCCTGCTCGCATTCCTGCCCGGGATGCTGGTCGGCTCGACCGGTATTGGTGCGGCAGCCGTCCTCCTCGCGCCCATCGGACTCATTTTGGTCGTCTCTATCCTCACCGAGTTCTTCTCGGAGGACACCGAGATCAAGCACGCGCAGGCGGCGGCACAGGCAGCGTAAATTTCGCTTTTTCCCGAATCTCTCCTCGGCGTTAGCGCGTCGGGTCGAATGAAATTCCATTGACAAAGACCGTGCGCCGAGAGTGCACGGTTTTTGTTGCGAAAAGCAAGCATTTATCAAGCATTTCGGAAAGGAAATCAACCCATGGAACAGACAAAAAAGCGGATCCCCCGCGTATGGAAAGTACTTATCATCGTAGCGGTCTCTCTCCTCGCGCTCGTCGGACTTCTGCTACTCGGAGTGCGGATGTATTTCCGGCTCCCCCTGTCGAGCTACTACAAAGCATCCGAGAAAGCGTTTGTGATTCCCGACCCCGACGGCGACTTCGTCGCCCAAGGACTGGAATATGACGCGGCGAACAGCCTCTATCTCGTCACCGGCTACAAGAAGGGCGGCGGCGCGTCTCCCGTCTACTGTGTCGGTGCGGATGGGAAACTCAAAAAATCCGTCCAACTCTCGAAGACCGACGGCACCCCCTGTGACTGTCACGCGGGCGGTCTCGCCCTCGCAGGGGACTTCCTCTATCTCGCGGGCGGAGCGGACGGCTGTCTCTATGTCTACCGCTATGTCGACCTCATGAATGCGAGCGACGGCGCGAGTATCTCGGCGGTCGGCACCCTCTCGACTGCGGTCTCGGAAGAGGACTGTCTCGGTCCCGCCTGTGTACACGCCTTTGACGGGCATCTGCTCGTGGGCGAGTTCTACCGTGAGACCGTATACCCGACGCCCGAGAATCACCATCTGACGACCACGGCGGGGGAGACGCATAAGGCGCTCGCCCTCACCTATCCCCTCGACAGCACCTCGCCCATCGGCGTCTCGGAGACCCCCGACAAGGCATACTCCCTCCCCGATCAGGTACAGGGTATGTATGTCTCGGACGGAAAGATGTATCTTTCCACCTCATGGGGACTTTCCAAGTCGCTCATGTACTGCTATGACCTCGGGCGCGCGGTGCGCGAGCCGGATCTCACGGTACTCGGCGTGACCCTGCCCTGCTACGCACTCGACGCGACCTCGCTTGTGTCCGAGGTATACTTCCCGCCGATGGCGGAGGAAATCCTCGTTCTGAACGGGAAACTCTATACCATGACCGAGTCCGCCTCGTCCAAATACATTTTCGGGAAGTTCACAGGGGGCAAGTGGTGCTACGCCACCGACCTCTCGTATTTTGACGAACAAAAATAACTGTATCAGGAGACACCATGTTAAGAATTGAGCATTACACCAAGCGCTTCGGCGACAAGGTCGCCGTGAACGACCTCAACCTGCATATCGAAGCGGGCGAAATCTACGGCTTCATCGGGCACAACGGCGCCGGAAAGACCACCACGCTCAAAGCGTGCGCGGGCATCCTCGCCCCCGACGAAGGGGATATCTATGTGAACGGCATCTCGGTACGCGAGAACCCGCTCTCGGTCAAAAAGATCATCGCCTACCTGCCCGATAACCCCGAACTCTACCCCTTTCTCTCGGGAATCAAGTATCTGCACTTCATCGCCGATGTCTTCGGCATTCCCACCGAGGTGCGGAACGACCGCATCGCGTCTCTCGCGAACGAGTTCCAACTGACCGACGCGCTCGCACAGCCCGTCTCCACCTACTCGCACGGCATGAAACAGCGGCTCGCCCTGATTGCGGCATTCTTACATGAACCCCGCCTGATTCTCATGGATGAACCCTTTGTGGGTCTCGACCCGCAGGCGTCTCACCTGCTCAAAACCATGATGCGGAAGCACTGCGACGCGGGCGGCGCCATCTTCTTCTCCACCCATGTCCTCGATGTCGCGGAAAAACTCTGCGATAAAATCGCCATCATTAAGAAGGGAGAGCTGCTCCGCGCGGGTACGACAGAAGAAGTCAAGGGGGACGACAGTCTGGAAGAAGCCTTCCTCGAACTCGTGGATCCCAACGAAGCGGAAGGGATCTGACTATGCTGAAAACACTGTTAAAACTGCAATTTCGGCAGTTGCTCGCCTCCTTCACGCGGAAATCCTCGAAGAAACGCGGCACGGAGAAGCGCAGTACCGGCATGATCGTCCTGCTGGCGCTCCTGTTCGGCTACTGTGCCGTCGTGTTCATCGGTCTGTTCGCGGGTATGTTTTGGATGCTCGGGACCTTCCTCGGCGGCGGCGAGAGCGGCTGGGCGTATTTTGCGTCCCTCGCGTTTCTCACCTTCCTCATCGACTTCGTCTCCACCATTTTCACGGCGAAGAGCCAGCTGTTCGAGGCGAAAGACAATGAGACGCTCCTCTCGCTCCCCATCCGTCCGCGAGACATTCTGCTCTCTCGGATGCTGATGCTCCTCATCACCGATTATCTCTTTGAAGCCATCATCGCCCTGCCTGCCATCGTCGTATGGTGCCTGCTCGGGTACGCGACACCGCTCGGGGTGATCTGCTTCCTTGTCGGGGTGGTGGTGATGCCCCTCCTCGCGCTCACTTTCTCGTGCTTTGTCGGGTGGCTGCTCTCGCTCCTCACCGCGCGCATGAAGAATCCCGCCGTCTTTACGACCCTGCTCGGCGTGGGTCTGTTCCTTCTGTATTTCTACGGGTACTCGAAACTCATGAACGGCATGGAGATGACCCCCGAGATGGCGCTGAAAATCGCCGATTCCTTGGAGGGTGTCCTCTTCTATCCCTTCTACTGCTTCGGACGGGCGGCGGCAGACGGCAGTCTGCTCCACCTCTTCTACTACCTGCTCTTCATGGGCGTGCCGTTTGCGCTGTTGGTCTGGATTCTCTCGAAGACCTTCCTCTCGCTCGCCACCAAGAAAGCGGGCGGCACCAAGACCGTCTACCGCGCCACGGTCGTCAAAGCTTCCTCGCAGACGAAAGCCCTCCTCAACAACGAATTTCGCCGCATCGGGTCCAGCGCCGCTTATATGCTGAATGCGGGCATGGGACTTCTTTTCCTCGTCGTCATTGCGATCGGCGTGTTCTTCCTCCCCATCGAGATGTTTGCCGAAATGGGACTCCCCGGGGAGCTCGTCCCCATGTTCGTGACTATGGCGATCTCGTTCATGACGGGTATGACCCTCTTCTCCGCCTCGTCGATCTCCCTCGAGGGGCAGAATATCTATGTGCTCCAATCCCTGCCGATTGCGGGACGGACGGTGCTCCGCGTCAAGCTCTATGCGCACCTCATACTAACCGCTCCCCTCACCCTGCTCGCGTCGGTCGCCTCTCTTATTGCGCTGATTCTGTCCCCCGCCTGTCATGTCACCGTCGGGGCGGCTGTCGGGCTGATTCTCGTGCCGCAGGCGTATAACCTCTTCGTGGCACTGACCGGACTGATCCTCAATCTCGCGCTCCCCCGCTTCGACTGGACCGATGAGTCCACGGTCGTCAAGCAGAGCGGTGCCGTCGGCTTCACCATGCTCATCTGTATGGTCGGGAGCATCACCGTGATGGTGCTCGGGATTGTCCTCTCGATGATTTTCTCCCCCGCGCTCGGGATGACGGTCGCGGCGATCCCGCCCCTCGGGGTCTCGCTCGGCTTTTGGCTGTATCTTAATAAAAAGGGAGACGCCGCGTTCGAGAAACTCGGTTAAGCCCCAAAAAACAAAAACGGTGACCTCGCCCATCGGGACGAGGTCACTTTTCTATTGTGCGGTTGTGCTTAATGCATTATATGTTTTGTTTTTTCGCGCTTATGTTCTTTGGTTACAGCGCGAGTTTCTGATCTCCGTCTTTGACCCATCCGATGCGGCGGAAGAGATAGTCGAAGCCGAACGAGAGGGCGGCGGGCAGGACGAAGCAGAGGAGCACGAGCCCGAGCCAAAAACGCACATCGTGGGTGTCCGCGGCGGCGAAGAGACCGATAGGTCCGACCAGTCCGCAGGTGCCCATACCGGCGAAAAGCCCGACGCATTTCAGGCGGAAGACCGTGGTGGAGAGCGCCCCGCAGATAGCGCCCGCGAGGGTGGGAGCAATCCAAATGCGCGGATTCTTACAGATATTCCCCATTTGGAGCATCGAGGTCCCGATGCCCTGTGCGACGAGACCGCCCCACTTATTCTCTCTGAACGAGGTGGCGGCGAACCCGACCATCTGACAGCAGCAACCCACGCAGGCGGCACCCGCCGCGAGATAGAGACTCTCGGGATGGCTGGAACCGTCAATCATGGCCTGTGCGAAAATGGACGCGCAGATGGCGGCGGAGGAGATAGGGAGAGTCAGGATCATCCCGACGACAACCGCAATCACCGCACCCATGAGGAGCGGAACGAACGCGGTGGCGACCGCGATGAACTTGGCAATCCAATACATGACAAACGAAATAATCGGGCAAATGACCCACGACGCGACATAGCCGACGACGAGGACGGTCAGGGGAGTGACCAAAATATCCACCTTGGTCTCTTTCGACACCATCTTCCCGATTTCCACCGCGATAATGACCACGAAGAACACGCCCGCGGGACCCGCGGCGAACCGCATATCGCCCACGAATGGAATCCCGATATATTCGGCGGAGTTAGCGGCGAGCCCTCCGAACTTCACATCATTTGCAAGTGCGCCGACCGCCGCCGATGCGAAGATGACGAGCGGAGACCCTTTCAGACTATAAGCGATTGCCGCGCCGATTGCCATACCGGTCGCCTTTGATGCAAACGCCTCAATGACATGAAGAAAGTCAAGATGAATTGCTTGTTGGAAATTGATCGTGGAAACATTCACATCACCGAAGATGAGGTCTCCGAGCGTCCCGAGAATGGAACTCATGAGCAGGGTCGCAAAGAGCGCAAGCGCCATCGAGCCCATCGCGTCGATGAAATAGCGCTTAGGCGAGATTTCGATCTGTTTCCGTTTGAGAAACGCCCCGAACTTACTCTCGGGCTTCCCCGTTTTTTCCCCCGTAGATGCAGGCACAGCAGTCACTTCTTCTTGCTTGGTTGCGTCGTCCATGGTTCGCCTCCTGCGGACAGCATTATGAAATAATCCCGTTCATTATAATGAAAAACCCCTCTTCTGTCAAGCACGAAAGAGGGGTTTCACCCGTTTTTCCCGTATTTAGTCACTTTTCTTCTCTCAAAAGACGGATTGCCGCCGGGAGAGCGTCAACGGTATCGCGGGCGGTCATCGCGATATCGGTCATTTTCTCTTCCGCCAGTTCGCCTGCGACCCCTGCGAGATAGGCACCTGCCGCGACCGTTTCGGGGGTCGCTCCGAGATACCCCATCAGCCCGGTGAGCACACCCGTGAGGACATCTCCGCTCCCGCCGGTCGCCATGCCCGCGCCACCGCGGTCGACACGGTAGGTCTCTTCCCCGTTTGTCACAATGGTCTCCGTGCCTTTGAGGAGCAGAATGCAGTCATGCTCCCGCGCGTATCCCTCTGCCATCTCCTGCGGGTGCGCGAGGATTTCGGGGATGCTCACCCCCGTCAGACGGGAGAACTCGCCCGGGTGCGGCGTGAGGATCACCCGTGCGGCGTGTGCGCGCAAGAGTGCGGGATTCTTCGCGAGGAGCCCGAGTGCCCCCGCGTCGAGAATGAGCGTGAGACCCTCGCGTGTGAGGAAATCTTCGAGGTAGTTTGCCCCTGCGGGATTCTCGTCCCAGCCCATACCGCATCCGACGGCGGTGAGCCCGCGGAGGAACCCCTCTGTCGCCTCGGAGGTATAGCGGAGATTCCCGCTCTCATCGATAGGGAGCGGATAAAGGGTACTCTCGACCAGATAGGGGAGCACCGCCTGTGTGAGGCTCTCGGGCACCGCGAGACGGCTGATGCCGCACCCCGCGCGCAGAGCGGACAATGCGAGGTTCGCGAGTTTCGCGGCGCCGCTGTACCGAATGCACCCGCCGATGAGCCCCACCGTGCCGAATGTGCCTTTATGGCAGTCGCGCGGCCGCGGGGCGAACAGCGCCCGCAGTCTCTCATCCGTCAGTATCCTTACCTCTCGCACAACAGTCTCCTCCCGCCGAACTCTTGTCTTGTATTCTGTCTTGATTCTATCACAAAGCCGCGCGCGGAGCAAGGCGTATTTCTCGGATCCCACCTTTCCCCAATAGTGGTGAAAAAGATAAGAAACAAAATCCGACAAATTGTGTAGAAGAATTAAAGAATCTGTTGACAGAGTATCAATTAATTTCTATAATACTATTACCACTTAAATTCTACATAAGGAGAATGGACATGAAAAAAATCGTAAAACTCGTATCTCTCGTTCTCGTGGCAGTGATGTGCGTCGCCGTCTTTGCTTCCTGCGCGCCCGCTTCCGACCCCGATAAGGCAGAAGCCGCCCTGAAAGATGCCGGCTACACCGCCGCGAAAGACACCACGCTTGTTCCTGCTGCCATGAAACTGGTCACCGGCGTCAATGTGGATGCCGTTGTCACCGGCACCAAGACCGCGGACGGCAAGACCGACCATGTCACCATCGTTTACTTTGCCGACAAAGCCGATGCGAAAGCCGCTTATGAAAAACTGGCAGACACAGCAGAAGAAGACAAAGAGAAAGATGACACCGACTGGGTATTCAAACAGGCAGGTAACATCGTTTACTGGGGCACGAGTGCCGCAGTCAAAGCCGCTCGCTGAGTGCTTTCAAAAACAACGCCCGCACGGGCGTTGTTTTTTGTTTTTGGAATTAGCAACCTCACCGTATTGGGAAGATGCGATATTCGTATGTTACGGCGGGAGCAAGCCCCCGCCCTACGATGAGGTTTTTTCATGGCTCCCTCCGAGAGGGGGCTGCCGCGGGGGGCGCGGCTGGGGGAGAGTGCGGTAGAAAAGAGGTACAAAGTCGTAAACCTCGCGAGGCGCAGG
Source organism: Clostridia bacterium (assembly GCA_028720145.1). Classification (GTDB taxonomy): domain Bacteria; phylum Bacillota; class Clostridia; order Oscillospirales; family CAG-272; genus UBA1740. The sequence continues at coordinate 20,636 of JAQYLJ010000049.1, read as the reverse complement.
CTCCTTCCGTCACGGCTATGCCGTGCCACCTCCCTCCCGGAGGGAGGCGTGCCCTCTCCGTCACGCTCCGCGCGACACCTCTCCCGGGGTCAGAGGCATTTTTCACTTCGGCGTGAGCCGAAACTTCACTTTCCGCGGAGCGGAAAACTTCACTTCGTTACAGCCGAAACTTCACTTTCCGCAGAGCGGAAAACTTCACCTTACGGCGGGAGCAAGCCCCGCCGCGCGGATATTCAAAATCGTCGGGTGCTGCACTTTGCTTGACGATTTCTTCTCGGCGTGCAAAGTCGGAGCAGAGCGAGGGGCACGGGCGCGCCCGCTCGCAAGAAAACTCGCGGGAAAATCATAACAAGTGCGTGTGATAAAAATGAGCAAAGTGCACAAATGCAAAAAACATTGACGAAATTCCCTCGAAAAACCGTACAGATTCCCTCGAAAAATTGTGGGGAATCTGCCGATTGCCCGTATTTTATAGATTGTGGTATATTTTAATTGTAAGAAAATGCTCTTCGGAAACGGCGGTGCGGGTCGTTTCCCTCGGAGACACAAAAAGATTTACCGCACGGGAGGTTATTATGCATACTCACACGAAACGGGTTTCTCTCGCGCTCGTCGCACTTTTGCTCGCGGTTGCGGCATTTGTGCTGGTCGGGTGCGGAAAGAAGTCCGTCTACACAGTCACTTTTGACGCCGACGGCGGGAGCGCCGTCGAGGCGCAGAGTATCGAGGCGGGCGGCGTCGCCGTCACCCCCGAGGCGCCGACAAAAGAGGGGAGCACCTTTGCGGGATGGTATCTCGGAGAGGCTCCGTATGACTTCGCGACTCCGGTCGTCGGGGACATCACCCTCAAAGCGCATTGGGATACCGTGCGCGTCACGGTGACCTTTGACGCTGCGGGCGGCAGCACGGTTGCACCGCAGACGGTCGATTGGAATACCGCGGCTATTCTGCCTGCGGCACCCGAGAAAGAGGGCTATGACTTCGCGGGGTGGTATCTCGGCGACACCGCCTACGATTTCTCGACCCCCGTCAAAGCCGATTTGACCCTGACCGCCAAATGGACGGTCAAGACCTCGACCGTGACCTTCGACACGGCGGGCGGCAGTACGGTCACGCCTCAGACGGTCGAGTGGAACGCCACGGCAACTCTGCCCGACGAGCCGTCGAAAGAGGGCTACGACTTCATCGGCTGGTATCTCGGCGGCACCGCCTACGATTTCTCGACTCCCGTGAAATCCAATATCACCTTGGTCGCACATTGGCAGGTAAAGACCTTCACGGTCACCTTCCTCGATGACGCGGGGAACACGCTGAAAACCGAGACGGTCGCGTGGGGACAGAGCGCGACGGCACCCGTGCCGCCCGAAAAGGGAGAAGAATATGTCTTCGCCCGCTGGGACACCGACTACTCGTGCGTGAAGTCCCCTTTGACCGTCACCGCGCAGTACGGACGCAAACTCGCCGTGACTTTCCTCGACGAGGATGACACGCAGATCGGGGAAATCGTCTATGCGGCAGAGGGATATCCTCTCTCGCGTCCGCAGGACCCGACCAAAGAGGGCTATGACTTCGCCCGTTGGTGCCTGACCGACGGCACGCCCTACGACTTCACCGCAAATGTGACGGCTCCGCTCACGCTGAAAGCGAGCTGGACCATCAAGACCTTTACGGTGACCTTCGACACCGCGGGCGGCAGTGCGGTCGCATCTCAAACGGTCGACTGGAACGCCGTAGCGACTCTGCCCGATGCCCCGACCAAAGAGGGCTATGACTTCGCGGGCTGGTATCTCGGCGATGCCATCTACGAGTTTACAACTCCCGTGAAGGGCGCCCTGACCCTCACGGCGAAATGGAATATCAAGACCTATCGGGTGACCTTCCTCGACGAGGATGGAGAAACCGAGCTCGCGACGGCGACCGTCGACTGGAACACCACCGTCGCCATGCCGAAAGTCGAGAAAGAAGGTTATTATATCTACCGTTGGACGCTCAACGGAGAGACCTATGATTTCTCCACGCCCGTCACGAGCGTGTTGACACTGGTGGCACAATGGGTCAGCACCACCGACATTCCCGCGGCGACCACCGATACCTTGATGCTCAGCCCGTGGGAACTCGAAGTCTGGCAGGGCGTGCCCCTGCAACTCGCCGTCTGCGGGACTGCAAACGCGGCGGGTGACTACGCCTTCATTTCGACCGAGGTCGAATTTGACTTTGTCACCATGAACCCGAATGTGGCGACCGTCGCATCCGACGGCACGGTCACGCCCGTCGCCATCGGCACCACCTATGTCTACGCCATCGTGAAGGTCGGCGGCAGCGGCGCTGTCATCACCGGCAGCAAGACGCAGGAAGAGGTCACGCTCAACGCGGGCGAGATTCTGCAAGCCGTCGAAGTGCGCGTGATCGACAAACCCGACTACATTAAAAAATATGAGGCAGACCCCGAGAATCAGCAGATCACCCTCGGGACCTCCAAAGTGAACGCCTCCGACTTCCTCTCGTACCCCACGGGCGCATACGGCTCCGCGAATATCTCCGCTTGGTACGGCGGGACATCCACCGTCTTCACCATGACGGCGGACGATAACCTGATGGCGGATTTCAGCGCTTGGGCGTCCGGCTACGAGCAGTACGGGGTTCCCGTCACGCTCTGCGTGCCGACCTCGACCTACTTCGAGACCGGGGTCACCTGGCGGGAAATGGTGGAGAAGGGACTGATGGTACAGTCTCACTCGCACTACCACCGCGGCTCTTGGGTCTACTCGGCAGGGCATCTCACAAGTGCGCAGGACTGGATGGACTTCTACCTCGGACAGAAAGAGATCAACCTGGCGGGTGCATATCCCTCCATCATCGTTGCCTATCCCTGCGGATATAACAACAAGGAGATTTCCCCGCTCCTCTATATCGCGGGGCGCAGCACCTACGGGGCAGTCAACCGCCTTGGGAATATCAACTACAACAGCATCGCTTCGTACAGCGGCATCGCGCAGTCGACCGATGCGTTTGGCGCGATTTTCGCAGCGGCTGACGGGACTTGGTACAGCACGCATTATCACAGCATCAATTCGAGTCTCACGAACCTCACTCCGTATTACGAGGTTCTGAGCACCTATATCGATGCGGGCACCCTGTGGGCGACCGACTTCGTGAAAGCGGCACAGTACGGACAGGAGCGCGATACCGCGACTTTGAATGTGCTCTCCGCGGACAGCGACACCATTCGTCTCACGGTCACCGACAAGATGCACGATGACCTCTTCTTCCAACCGCTGACCGTCAGAATCAAAGTGGACGGCACTTGGACCGGCGCGCGCGCCATGCAGAACGGCGTAGAACGCGCGGCGAAAGTGGTGACGGTGAACGGCGAGACCTACCTGCTCGTCGACGCGGTGCCCGACCAAGGTGAGGTGACCGTGGTACGCACCTCGACCGAGAACCTCGCACAGACCGAGAACCGCATCTCCTTTACCCCGACCGACGCGCTCGGCACCTACGCCGACCTGCCGTACACCCTCCGCTTTGAAGTGGACGGGACGACATGGGGTGCCGCCTATGCAACGCAGGGCGGAAACAAACTGACGGCGAAGATGATCACCGAACGGGGTAAGACCTATGTCGAGGTCACCTGCTATGCGGGTGGCGGCGAGGTCGTGATTGTTCCCGTGACGAACCAGTTTGACGACAGAACCGAGTACACCATGACTGAGGTCTACGGCGGTGAAGTTTTGCCGACGGCGGAGAAGAAGATCACCATCTCCACACCCGAGGAGCTTCGTATGTTCGCCGCGTATGTCAACGCCGGGAACACCTGCGAGAATCTGACCTTCGTGCTCGCGGACGACATCGACATGACGGGCGAGGACTTCACCCCCATCGGGTGGGAACTGATCTATGAGAAATCCTCCGCGAACTACTACTATCACCCGTTCAGCGGGACTTTCGACGGGCAGGGGCACACCATCTCGCACCTGACCGCGCACAGCGAAATCTGTAACTCCGGTCTCTTCGCTTATACGAAGAACGCGACCATCAAGAACCTCCACCTGACCGACGCCGATATCTCCGGGATCAAGCGTGTCGGCGGTATTGTCGGCAGAATGGACGGCGGTCTCATCGATAACTGCACCTTCACGGGTAAGGTCGTCAACCGCGGGGTCGCGTACGGCAAGAACTCGGGTTCGTACACCGGCTCCCTCATCGGACAGCTGCATTGCGGCACGCTCCAAAACTGCTCTGCCGAGGCGGATGTCATCGCCTACGCGGGCAAACTCGCCTCCGAAAAGGGCATTTACGATAATTCGAGCAACACCTTTAACAGCGGCTGCTATGTCGGCGGCGCTGTCGGGCACACCCTCTATTCTCAAAAAGAGAGTGCGGGACTCGGCAAAGCGGCGATTCGGAATGTCTCGTTTGTCGGTACGGTCACCGCACACATGGAGGACGGCTCCGGCGCGGAATGCGTCGGCGGATTCCTCGGTGGCGGTATGCTGGCGGAGATTTTGAACTGCTCTTCGACCGCGACCGTAACAGGGAACCGCAAGGTCGGCGGCTTTGTCGGTGACCTCGTCGGCGACTCGCAGGTCATCACCGTGAAGAACTGTGTCGCGAACGGCACCGTTACGGGCAACGACTCGGTCGGCGGCTTCGCGGGCAGAATGGCATTCAACAAGCGCGCGGTGATTGAAAACTGCTTCGCCAATGTGAAGGTCAATGCACCCGAGGGCGCGACCTATGTCGGCAGCGTCATCGGTATGGCACAGACCGGTGCACAGACCCTCGCCGTGAGCAAAATGTACTATATCCCCTCGCTGAACGAGGGTATGGCGACCCATGTCGCAAACATCGGCAGTGCCGCTCTCTCCATCACCATTACCGAGGTCGCTTCGGTTTCCGAGGCGAAGGCACTCCTGAACGCGAATGCGTCCGCGCTGGACGGCGCGTATGAGTGGATGAACGCGGGTGACACCCTCTCGCCGGTCCACTACCCGATCTGGGATGTGACCTTTGTCGACAAAGACGGCAACACCTTGAAAACCATGCAGGCGGCGAACGGCACCTCGGTGGATGCGTCCGAGTATCCCGACGCGCCCGCGTACCTCGGATTCCGCTTCCTCGGGTGGAGCGTCCCCACGCTTACCGCGGTCAGCGGAAATGTTCGGGTTGAAGCGCTGTATGAAGCAGTAGACATCTGCACGATTACTTTCTATGAGAAAGACGGCACCACCGTTCTTGAAACCGTACAGGTCAACGCGGGTGAGACCGTGACCCCGCCGACCCCGCCCGAACTCCTCGGGTTCAAGTTCATCGGTTGGACGGGTGTCGAGATTGACCCCGTGACCGAGAGCGGCTCGGTGGTCGCCACCTATGAGACCATTGCGACCTACACCGTGACTTTCTATGAGAGAGACGGCGTGACGGTTATCGCCACACAGACGGTCAACCAAGGGGCGAATGCGACCCCGCCGATTGCTCCCACGGTGGAAGGCTACCTCTTCACCGGCTGGAACGGCAGTTATGAGAATGTCACCGAGGACACAAGCGTGGTTGCCGAATATGTCAAGGTTTACACCGTGGTCTTCTACGACACCGACGGCAGCGTCCTCTCGACCCAGAGAGTCCCCGCAGGGACCGCCGCCGAAGCACCTACGAATGTGACGGTGCCCGCAGGGCAGCGGTGCAAGGGTTGGGATACCGCGTTCGACGCGGTGCAGGCGGATTTGGAGGTCAGACCCGTCCTTGTCGAGATCTCGCCCGACCCCATCTCGGTGAACACCCGCTATGTCAGCTTGGAAACCAAGTACGGGAAGACGGGTGTTGCGGATGCCATCATAAAGGATAACCCCGACCTTGTGTTCTATAGCGGTATCTCGAACCTGACCCCCTCCGAAGCACAGGCGGCGGCGTGGGCAAGTATCGATGAAATTTGCGTCAGAGGAAGCACGGCGGGCGGTGCGATCGGGATTATGTATAGTCTCTCGAAGTTCGAGGCGGACACCCGTTATCGTCCTATGGTCATTGTGCCGTATGACAGCACTAAACTGACCGACAAGACGGATCGCGTCATTTCCGAGTCGGCGAAGATCGGTACCGACACGCAGCTTATCGCGATGCCGCTCATCGATAAGACGACCAACAAGACGGTTGTGGTTTCCTTCATCTACATGGGATCCAACACGAAGAACGATGCCGCGAGCATCCAGAAGTACATGAACACAATGTGCGGCGAATTGGTGAAGAAATATACCAATGTCGATGAGTTCATGTTTGCGATCCGCGTGACCAAGGGCGGCAACAGCGGACTGACGGGTGCCTTCTCCGCCATCGACGATACGACCGCATACATCGAGGGTTGGGACTTCAACTGCTTTGCCGAGTACACCATCACGGCGAACTCCACCTCGCTCTACTACGCATCCCTCTCGCCCGACGGGGAGACCTCGTCTGTGACGACCGAGATTGCGGCCTACACGAGCGAGCACAAGGCGGTCTACGCCGCCGCCGACGGTGTCTTGCAGGTCGGCAAGAAAGAAGAAACCTAAGAAGAACAGGAAGAATCCTGATTCTGAAAACACCAAAAACGCGGGAGGAAGCCACGGCTTCCTCCCGTTTGTTTTTTGATGTATTTGACAGTAAAAAGCCTCATTGAAAAGGCGGGACAAAAAGCAATGTCCCGCTTTTTATATGGCTGTTTCCTGACTGATTTTTGACTGAAAAACGATAAAAAACACGCTAAATAGTCATTCGGTAATTCGAGGGAGAGGGGGCGGATTTTTGTTACGAAGTAGCTTGCGATGCCCTCGCGAAAAACAGCGGCGTCGCGAGACGCTCGCCGGCTTGCGTCTTCGACGCCGGGTTTTTCAGCTTTTTCTGCGCCGAAAATAGCCCACCGGGCTGTTTTCGGCTTGAAACCCTTGGTCCCGAATTGGTTCGGGAGCGAAAAAGGTCGCGAGTACGGCTCTCAGCATTGGAGCAAAAGACAGAGGAGGGTCGTAAGAACCCCCCTGTCTTTTGATTACTGATTATAATTTGGATACGACTGCCGATGCGGTGCAAAAAGCGGTGCAGACGGTGACACTTAACTCTTGGGGCTTTGCAAAGTAGCTTTGCATACTATGCCAGGTAGATTTCGTAGCATCAGTTGTTCTTTACAAAAGATTGTTCGATATCATGAACAACTCCGTTAATAAAGGCTTGTTCTCTATCGGAAAAATTACCTTTGCATTTATAATCGACCAAAGTGACACGCGGGGATGACGATTCAATGCGAGATATGGCTATAGTCAAAACGATATCCAAATCGGGCAAAGAAGTCGGGTATTTTCCGCTAAAAGTTAGTGCTAATGATAGAAACAAAACAGAAGAATCAACATCGCAAAAATATGGATCGTCAAAAACAGAAACATTATTTAGTGAATATGACATATCATATGCAGGACGCGCTTGGTACCGATATATAAGAGTGTTGTTTTCGTTGCTTGAATTTACAATGCTAATTTCAAACGAATTATGTTCCTCTCCGGCAAAATAAGTACCGTCAGGAAATTCATAAGAGGTATTTTTCAAGTAAAAGAGATTGTGTTCACCTGCATAAAAAGGATCGGATATAGTTTGAAAGACATTGTTTGGCAAATTTTTTTTGATTTTATCTCTTAATTTGAACCGACTATCGCTGATATCGCCATCTGAACAAATAATCGCCTGTGCTCTGCCAAGCAGTAATTCCAAAGAAAGAGGTAAGGTTATATTTTCTAAAAAGATAGGATAAATCTTTTTTTGTTTGGATTTCGCAAAATTCAACTCGTCTTTTACATACTCGGACTGTATGGAGTTTGATGTAACGAAAAACAACACGCACTCGGCATTGAATAAATGCTCAGCTATTTCAATATTCCAGTCTTCGCCGGCATGAAGACCGGTATCATACCAAATATTACACGCACACAACATAAGGGAGTTGATAATTTCCAAAACCAAGTCTTTATCTTTATGAGAATATGAAACAAATACATATGGGCCGGTTCCTTGATAAACTTTTTCAATCATACAGCAAAGCTCCGTCTTTGTTTTTATTTTATATATTTTACCATAAAACTAAAAAAAATCAAGAAGTTTCACACTCTGACACTTATCTTTTGTTAAGTTTCAGAATAAATAGTAACAGTATGATTTTGAAGTTAAAGTCCTCAAAAACTCAGCAGAAAGAATACTTGTTATTTTGACACGGACACTTATCTCACCCATAAAAACAAGAAAGAGCCTTATAAATCAAGGCTTACAGATAAAAAACAAGCACCGCTTTTACGATACGGTTTCGTATCATAATTACGGTGCTTATTTGGTCGGAGTGCAACATTCGCCGCAGGCGAAACAAGATTCGGTTCGCGAAAGCGACTTGCGATGCCCTCGCGAAAAACAGCGGCGTCGCGAGACGCTCGCCGGCTCGCGTCTTCGACGCCGGGTTTTTCAGCTTTTTCTGCGCCGAAAATAGCCCACCGGGCTGTTTTCGGCTTGAAACCCTTGGTCCCGAATTGGTTCGGGAGCGAAAAGGGTCGCAAGTTCGGCTCTCAACATTGGACCAAAAGACAGAGGAGGGTCGCAAGAACCCTCCTCTGTCTTTTGGTCGGAGTGCAACATTCGCCGCAGGCGAAACAAGATTCGGTTCGCGAAAGCGAACACGAGTCCGGGAACCGGACCCATAGAAACAGAGGGGTCCCCTTGCGGAAACCCCTCTGTTCCTATGGTCGGAGTGACAAGATTCGAACTTGCGACCTCTTGGTCCCGAACCAAGCGCTCTACCAAGCTGAGCCACACCCCGGAAGCTTACTGATTATAGCACAAGGAAATGGGGATGTCAAGTTCTATACAAAAGAAAACGCGAGGAAAAACAAAACGCAAGAAAAAAGAACATACAAGAACAGGACGGCACAGGAATCATTATAAGAATAAGAAGTCATTATGTACAGATTATGCAAAAGAAAACGCGAGAAAATCGAAATCAAGAGAAACCGGACGGATTGCGGAAAAAGGGAGCGGCATGGGGGCTGAGAGAAAACACAAAAATTCACAATGCCGTAACGGTTTCACGGTGCAAAGAGAGAAAATAACTGCTATAATAAAAGAAAATAACTGTGATAATAAAATCGAGAACTGCTCAAACGGGCAGTCGAGAGAACGGAAAAGGAGAGGGACGGTATGGCAGACGGCTTTGTTACATCCGAGGGGCATGGCATCACAGAGACAGCCGATAGGTCGAACGGCATGGCTGACAGCTTTGTTTCATTCGAGGGGGTTACGAAAGAGTATCGCACGGGGGCGGTCACGGTGACTGCGCTCTCGGACGCAACCTTTACGCTCCCACGCGGGGGATTCTCCGTCATTGTGGGGGAGTCGGGCGCGGGGAAGACCACACTGCTCAACATCCTCGGCGGGATGGAGCGACCGACCTCGGGGCGGGTCGTGGTGGATGGGGAGGATATTTCCGCGTTTTCGCCGCGGGACCTCACCGAGTACAGACGGAATGCCGTGGGATTCGTCTTTCAGTTCTATAATCTGATCCCCAACATGACGGCACGCGAGAATGTCGAACTCGCCGCAGGACTGACCGAAGATGCCATGGATGCGGACGAGGCACTCGCCGCGGTGGGTCTTTCTGAGAAAGCCGGCGCGTTCCCCGCATCTCTCTCGGGAGGAGAGCAACAACGGGTCGCCATTGCACGCGCAATTGCCAAACGCCCGAAACTCCTGCTCTGCGATGAGCCGACGGGCGCGCTCGACTATACCACGGGGAAAGCGGTACTCGAGCTGCTCGAGAGAACCTGTCGCGAGATGGGCACCACGGTCGCCGTCATCACGCACAACGGGGCGCTGACCGCGATGGCCGACAGGGTCATCCGTGTGCGGAGCGGGAAAATCGTCTCGGTCACCGATAACGAGGTCGTCATACCGGTAAGTGAGATCACCTGGTAAGGTGCGTGTATCGAGAATCCAGAGAGACATACGCGCATATCAAAACTCGCGCATAAAATGTATAATAAAATAAGGAAGAAAGCAATTCGGGGGCACTCGGGTTGCTTTTTTGTATAAAAAACCGGGGGCGCAGAGGGTGCAGGCTACCCGCCCGGAACTTTCACGATTCCTCTCCCGAGAGCACCTATTCGAGGAAATGCTTGCATATTTGCATAAAACTTGGGCACAAACTTGCAAAAATACGACAAAAAAGCGTAAAAAGCCAAGAAAAAACCTGTAAAAGTTGCAGAAAAAACAAAAAAGTTGCAAAAACCCCTTGACAGACGCGGCAAAGCGGCGTACAATTTCACTAATCAGCGAACGACCTGCGGTCGTACGCGGATATTCATTTTCCGGATTATATTGGAGGTTATTATGAAACGCACACTTCTCAGACTGCTTGTGCTGGTCGTTGTGTTGGCAATGGTGTTGCCCATGGCTTTCTCTTGCAAGAAAGACGAGCCGGCTAACAATGGTGGCGCCAACAACGGCGGTACCAACACCGGCGACAACGGCAACCAAGGCACGGCTGCTACATACACCTATCGCGCAGCAGCCAGCAACTCTCCGACGACTTGGAGCCCCCACACTTGGGAAAACAATACCGACTCCATCATCCTCGGTTACACCACGATGGGGCTGTATGATGTCCAGCTCAACGCTACCAAAGACGGCTATGAATTCGTGCCCGAAATGGCAGCCGCTTTCCCGGTGGATGTGACGAGCGACTATGTCGGCAAGTACGGCGTAGCAGAAGGCGACGCGGGCAAGGTTTGGAAAATCGCTCTGAACCCGAACGCGAAATGGAACGATGGCACCGCCATCACCGCCGACGACTATGTCTACTCCATGAAAGAACAGTTGAACCCGAAGATGCTGAACCGCCGTTCCGACTCCTTTACGGCAGGCACGCTCTCGGTCTACGGTGCGAAACTGTATCTGTACAGCGCGCAGACCGCTTTCCACGATGTGATCGGTGCGAAATATGCGTCTAACGCCGATGCTGTTGCGGCAGGCGAGGAGATCTTTATCGACGCTTACACTTTCTACAACGCACAGGGTTATGTCGATGCGGAAGGTAACGAGATCACCCAGTGGCTGTCGTTCACCGATGAGACCGTCTACGATACCCCCGAGGCATGGGAAGCCGGCAAAGCGGAAGATGCGTTCAGCGGGAAAATGCTTTGGGACACCTATTTCAATCCCACCAACGGCGGTTATGCCGCTTATGTCGAAGTCGGCGCTCAATACGCCTCTTGGCTGAGCATTCTCGTCGCGAACGAGGATGCCGGATATGCGTATGAAGGCGACGGCACCACGGCGACTCCCGGTGTCGGCGTGTTCAAGACCGGTGACTATGAAATCACCATCGCGCTCAACTCCGAAATCAGCAACTTCGATATCCTGTACAACCTGTCCTCCAACTGGCTCGTGAAGAAGGATCTCTACGAGGCATGCAAAGTCGAAGTGAACGAGAACCTCGTGACCTCGACCTACTGCACGACCCTCGAAACCACCGCTTCTTACGGTCCGTATGTGCTGGACACCTATGTGGTCGACCAGTACTTCACCCTGAAGAAGAACGATAACTGGTATGGCTACACCGACGGCAAGCATGTCGGTCAGTTCCAGACCACCAATGTCGACTACACCATCATCACGGGCGAGAACGCGAAAGCGACCGAGAAGGAACTCTTCCTCCAAGGGAAACTCGATGATTACGGCATCGACGGTACCGAGATGGCAGACTACGGCACGAGCGACTATCTGGTCTGCACGCCGGAGAGCTACACCTTCCAGTTCTTCATGAACAGCTCGCTCGCGAAACTCCAAACCGAAGATAACGCCGAAAAGCTCGAGAACCACAGCGTGCTGTCTCTCGCGACCTTCCGGAAGGCGATCTCCTTCGCTATCTCCCGTGCGAACTACTGCACGCGCTTCCAGCCCGCATCGCAGGCAGGTTTCGGTGTGCTGAACTACATGTACTGCATCGATCCCGACACCGGTGCGCTCTACCGTGACACCGACGCCGCGAAGAAGACCTCGCTCATCTACGCGGGCTTCGAGGATCAGGGCGACGGCACTTGGAAGGATCACAGCGGTGAGACCTATGACACGCTGGACGATGCTTACGAGGCGATCACCGGCTACGATGTGAACTATGCGAGAGACCTCTTCACCGAAGCGTACAACGAAGCGAAGGCTGCCGGTATCTACACCGACGGCTGGACCGTCGTCATCAATGTCGGTACGGTCGGCGAGGCGTCTGCGAACTTCAAGAACACCTTCGCGATGATCGAAGAGTACATCAAAGCCGCTCTTCCCGAGAACACCTTCACGGATATCAAGATGAACATCGTTTCGTATGCCGATGAAGATTCCTACTGGGCAGATCTCGGCGACGGTCGGATGGACCTCTCCTTCTCCGCTTGGGGCGGCTCCGCAATGGATCCTTGGGGCATCATTTACAGCTGCTACATCGATCCGGCGAACTCCAACAACTACGGCTTCGATGCTCTGTCCAAGACCATCGATGTCACGGTCGGTGACAAGACCCACTCCCTCTACGACTGGGCTGCCTGGATGAACAACAACCAGAAGGATTCCGAGTACGACGAGGATAACCTTTACACCCTGTACGGCTCGTTCGCGAAGAAGGACACCGACTACAAGGTCGAAGTGCTCGCCGCCTGCGAACTGGCTCAGTTGCAGACCACGGTCAATGTTCCTGTCTTTTACAGATATGTCAACGCACTCCAGAGTGCTAAGTACAACAACGGGACCGATACCTACATTCAGTTGATCGGCTTCGGCGGCATCCGCCATGTCACCTACAACTACGATGACGCGGCTTGGGAGGCATTCGTCGCAAGCAACAACAATAACCTTGACTCGCTCTACAAAGGTTAAGTCTCCGCGAAAACACAGCAAAGTACTATTCTAACGAAGTTTGTGGGTGAGTCTCTCATCCACAAACTTTTTTCGGGAAGGCGCTATTATGTTGAAATATGTAATCAAGCGAATCCTGTTGATGCTGCTGACGCTCTTCATCATTCTTTCCATGTGCTATATCCTCATCAAGCTGCTGCCCCTCCCTCCCGTCCGCGGGACGGCGGAGACGCAGCAGCTCGTCGAGGCACAGCGCCAGGCGAAAGGGTATTATGACCCGCTGATCAAACAGTTCTTCAACTTCTGGAAACGCGTATTGACAAAGTTTGACTGGGGGGCGGGAGAGAACCTCTATCCGACCCAATCGGTCATTCACATTATCGGGCAAAAATTGCCGGCGACGATCGTAATCAACCTGTTCGCCATGCTGTTCAGCGTGCCGATCGGGCTTTTGCTCGGCATTTTCGCCGCGGTCAAAAAGAATAAATGGCAAGATCATTTCATTTCGGTAGCGGTGATGCTCTGTATCTCGGTACCGTCATTTGTCTTTGCATTTCTGTTGCAATATGTATTCTGCTATAAACTGGGATGGTTCCCCATCCTGATGGAACGACTGGAAATCACCGCGACAACGACGACCGGTGAGATTTTTGCACAGCTGTTCCGCCCCTCGATGGTGCGCTCTCTGATTCCCGCCATCTTCGCCCTGAGTATCGGGACAATCGCGGGGCTGACGCGCTATACGCGCGCGGAGCTGTCCGAGGTGCTGACGGGGGACTATATGCTGCTCGCGCGGACGAAGGGGTTGACCCGCCGTCAGGCGACGGTGCGGCACGCACTCAGAAACGCCATGGTACCGATTTTCCCGATGATTCTCGGGGAGTTCGTCGGCATTTTGAGCGGTTCTCTCGTGCTCGAAAACATCTTCACCATCCCCGGCATCGGGAACCTGTATGTCAACGCGATCCGCGCACTTGACTACAACTTCTTCATGGCGGATTCGGCTTTCTACACCGCCATCGGGCTTGCGGCGGGGATTGTCGTCGATTTGAGTTACGGATTTATCGATCCGAGAATTCGTATGGGGGCGAAGTGACATGGAAGAAAAGAATATTCGTGCCATTCCCCCGGAGAAATTCCGCTTTGTCCAAGAGGACAGAGTCCTTGGCGACAAGAAACTCGAAACCAAGCCGGTCGGCTTCATGCGCGACGCATGGCGGAGATTTGCGAAAAACAAATCCTCCATTGTCGGCATGGTGATTATTGTTTTCCTCGTTCTGTTCTCGCTCATCGCCCCGCTGGTTTCCCGCTATGAAGTCAGCGATATTGACGGACAGTATGCCGATGTGTTCCCCAAGGTTGCCACTTGGGCGGGCGGCGGCATCTGGGACGGTACCCGCAAATATGAGAACGGGACTGCCCCTTATCAGCGGTATCTCGCCATGGGCGTGGAGAGCGGACGCGACGCAGTGACGAAGACCTACGGCTCGGTACAGAACGAGACGGTCTCTATCGTGAACGGCGTCGAAAAAACCGTCGTCACGACCACCTACACCTATCGGCAGGATACTTACAATGCCGTCGGGTATATCTTCCTCGACCTCACGAAGGAGGAGTACATGGCGTTGCAGGAGTATCAGAACGAGACGGGGATTCAGGTGATTTATCCCCATCAGGACAACAAGCAGATGTTCTCGTCTCTTGACGCGAACTATTGGTACAAGACCTATTCAAAGTCGAGTGACGGGCATTCCAAAGGCGAGGCGGTCCTCGACGATGACGGGAACTTTATCCCGATCTATAAGACCAGCGGCACCGACAACTACACCAGTCTTCGGATTGATGGTGACCCCGCAAAGGGGGTCGAAGACCCGAGCACGGTGACGAATCGGTATCGCTATGCGGTCAAGAATCAGTCGGGGTATAATGTCCGCGTTTGCTACTATGACTACTATGTGTATCAGCACGGATTTGAGCCCTGCTATATCTTCGGTGCGAACAGCCAAGGGCAGGACCTCTTCGTCTGCATCGCATCCGGTACGCGGTTCTCTCTCATTCTCGCGATGGGGATCGCGCTCATCAACCTGGTACTCGGTGCGATCTACGGTGCCATCGAGGGCTACTACGGCGGCGCCGTCGACCTGCTCATGGAGCGGTTCTCCGACATTCTGTCGGGTGTGCCGTTCATGGTCGTGACCGTGCTGTTCCAGTTACACCTCGCGGAAAAAGTCGGCGCCATCGGTGCTTTGATCTTCGCGTTCATTCTGACGGGGTGGATCGGGACCGCATCGACGGTGCGTATGCAGTTCTACCGATTCAAGAACCGAGAATATGTGCTTGCAGCGCGGACGCTCGGCGCACGGGACAGACGACTGATTATGAAACACATTTTCCCGAATGCGGTCGGGACGATCATCACGGGTGCGGCACTCTTTATCCCGAGCGTCATTTTCTCCGAGACCTCCCTCAGCTACCTCGGAATCATCTCGCTCGATGACGCACGCAGCGGGCTCACCAGCTTAGGGACCCTGCTCGCCAAAGGACAGGCGGAGATGGGGAGCGGATTCTTCCATCCCATCATCTTCCCGTCGATTGTCATTTCGCTTTTGATGATCAGTTTCAACCTGTTCGGTAACGGACTTCGCGACGCCTTTAACCCGTCGCTGCGCGGTGTGGAGGAGTAAGCCATGGCAAAGAAACTTGAAGTCAAAAACCTCAGAATCTCGTTCCGTACCCCGGGCGGGAAAGTCCAGGCAGTGCGCGGAATTAACTTCGACCTCGAAAAGGGCGAGACCCTCGCCATCGTCGGGGAATCCGGCTCCGGGAAATCGGTCACCTCGAAGGCGATCCTCGGTATTCTCGCCGGGAACTCCATCGTCGAGGGCGGTGAAATCCTCTACGAGGGCATGGATTTGCTCAAAATCTCCGAGGATGAGTTTTACAAAATCCGCGGGGATAAGATAGCGATGATCTTCCAGGATCCGCTATCCAGCTTGAACCCCATCATGCGGATCGGGAAACAGCTCACCGAGGCGATGCTCCTGAAAGGACGCGCGAGACAGCGCTCCAGCCGCAACGCGTTCAATTCGCTGCTCGCCAGACTCAACCAAACCATGGTGACGGTCAGCGCGGCAGGAGACGCCGAAAAGGCAAAAGAGCTCACGGAGATGTGCCGCAACTTCGATAAGTTCGAGTTTAAGCACATCGCGCTCGAAAAGGCATACAATGCCGCCCGTGACGCGGCGACCGAGTCCATCGCAGAACTCGAGAACATTCTGTTCCTCATCGAGAAGAACGCCTTTGAGAACCCGGTACGGCGGCTGCGAGAGGAGATGACCATCGCGGTCAAGGCGATCCATCCCTATGTGGTCTCGGACGAGGACGCGGAAGTGCTCCGCACCGAGGCGATGCAGGTGAAAGCCACGGCGCGCGCCGCGGCACATGCGGGGGATTATACCGCCATCAGCGAGTCCCTCACGAAAATCAAAACCATCCTCGAAAACGCGGTGAAGAAAGAGGAACCAAACTTCTTCTCGCAGGGGTATTATCTCACTTTCTCGGGTCAGCCGCTGCCGGACCTCCCGGTACACGAGCTGAACCAAGTATTGCACGAATACCTCGACGAGCATTTTATGCTCAACTTCATCGACTATGTGGAGTCCTCTCTCCGCTATTCGGCAGAAGTGCATGACGAGGCGAAACGCGCCGTCTGTGACGCGCTGAAAACCGCGGTGGAGACCTTCGGAAAGATGACCGAGAACGACCGCGACCTCGCAAAAGAGACCTATGCTTCGCTCTCGCAACTGGTGAAAAGCTCGATCGACCCGCTGGAAATCCATCCCGACAGTCTCGCCCAGACCTTCGCGTCGAGCTTGAAAGACGCGCTCGCGGTGTATTTTGGAGGAACCAAGAAGAATCTCTCCGAGAGCAAGCGCGCGGCGAAGGTGCAGGCGAAGTACGACCGCTACACCGAGAAGAAGGGGCATCGCCCCGACTGGACGCCCGTGCCGCCGGCTCTCGTCGACATGGACCTCGCGCGGGAGAATATCGTGGGACTGTGCAAGCGACTGCTCGCACACTACGAGGAGATTTTGGCGGTAAGCGCCGACCGCAATTTCCGCGAAGAGGCGATCGCCATCATCGACTACCTCAAAGAGAACGCGTCCGGCGTCGTCAACCATCTGACCCGCCGTATGGCGAAGCAGAAGGCGCTGAAACTCATGGAGGAAGTCGGGATTCCCGAGCCGAGAAAACGGTATCGGCAGTATCCCTTTGAGTTCTCGGGCGGGATGCGGCAGAGAATCGTCATCGCGATTGCCCTCGCCGCCGACCCGGATATCCTCATCTGCGACGAGCCGACGACGGCACTCGACGTGACCATTCAGTCGCAGATTCTCGAACTCATCAATCGGCTGAAAGCCGAGCGGCATCTGTCCATCATCTTCATCACCCACGACCTCGGGGTCGTGGCGAATATGGCGGATAAGATCGCCGTCATGTACGCGGGTAAGATCGTGGAATACGGGACCTCGAACGATGTCTTCTATTCTCCGGCGCACCCGTACACTTGGGCATTGCTTTCCTCGATGCCCGACCTCGACACGAACGAACGGCTGGAAGCCATCCCCGGCACGCCGCCGAACATGATTTATCCTCCCAAGGGAGATGCGTTCGCAGACCGTAACCGGTATGCGATGCAGATCGACTTTGAAGAGGAGCCGCCCATGTTCCGCATCAGCGACACCCACTGTGCCGCGACCTGGCTGCTCCATCCGGATGCCCCCAAGGTGACGCCGCCGGCGATCGTGACCGAGCGGATCGCCAGAATGAAAGAAAGGAGTGAGCAGGAAAATGCCGGACGAGAAAAAGACTGAACAGACTGACCATCCGACGCCCGAAACGGAAAGCGCGAAGCAAGAGCCGACCGAAGACGATGTCCTGCTGCACATTGAACACCTTTCTCAGCATTTCGGGAGTTTGAAAGCGGTCGACGATGTCTCGTTTGATATCAAGCGCGGAGAGGTCTTCGGACTTGTGGGAGAATCCGGCTGTGGGAAGACCACGACCGGGCGCTCCATCATCAAACTGTATGACATTACTTCGGGCAGCGTCTATTTCAAAGGGCAGCGCATTTGCGCGGGTACCCGCAGTTATAAAGACGCTATCAAAGAGGCGAAAACGGCATACCGTGCGGACGCCGCCGCACTCAAACAGCAGCAGGAAGACGGCACACTCCCCGAGGAAGAGTACCAAGCCGCGCTCGCCGAAAAGCGCACGGCAATGGAGAAAGAGGTCGCCGCCCAAAAGGAGCAGATTCGTCTCGCAAAAGACGACCAGAAGAACTGCGAAAAGAAGTATCTGCACCAACTGAAGGAAGAGTACGCAGCCGCACTCGCGGAGGTGGACGGAGACGAGACGCGTCTGACCGATGAACAGCAGGCGCGCTTCAAGTCCATCAGCCGACTTCCGAAGATCCCGAAAATCGTGTGGACGGTCACGTGGATTGTGCTGTTCACGCTGGCGGTTACTTTCCTTGTCTCGGCGATTGCTTTCGGTACATCGTTCCACCGGCAGTTCGGGAGTTATTCCGGCGTGCTTGCCGTCGTGGATGCGGTAGACCCGGAGGCGGGAACCACTACGGTGACCTATACGGTGATGGGGAAAGACAAACAGGAAGTGTCCTATACGGCGGTTCTTGCGTATTACGACCCCTCCCTCAATGTGTCGACAGCGGAGCAGACGGTACGGCTTCGGATTTTCTATAACGAAAACAAGCCGGAAGAGACCGCGCTGGAGATGCCGCGTTCCGCCAAGTCCACCGTATTTACGGTGCTGTGCGTGGTGATGGCACTCGGTGGGGTGGTCGTCATGGCATACAGCCATGAGCGGTACAGCTCTTCCCGCCTCATCACCAAGATTCAGATGATTTTCCAAGACCCGATCGCGTCTCTCGACCCCCGTATGACCGTCCGCGACATTATTGCCGAGGGATTGGTGATTCAAGGGGTGAAGGACAAAGAGTACATCGACAAAAAGGTGTTTGAGGTCTTGGAGACCGTCGGACTCGTCCCCGAGCACGCGGGACGCTACCCGCACGAGTTCTCGGGCGGACAGAGACAGAGAATCGGGGTCGCCCGCGCCGTCATCATGAACCCCGAGCTCATCATCGCCGACGAACCCGTCAGCGCGCTCGATGTGTCGGTGCAGGCGCAGGTGATTAACCTGCTGGACGATCTCCGTCACAAGATGGGTCTGACCATCCTGTTCATCGCGCACGACCTCTCGGTCGTCAAGTATTTCTCCGACCGTATCGGGGTAATGTACTACGGTAAGATGGTGGAACTCGCGACCTCCGATGAGCTCTTCCGTCACCCGCTCCATCCCTACACGCGTTCGCTGCTCTCCGCCATTCCGCTCCCCGACCCGGAGTATGAAAAGAAGAGAAAGCGGATCACCTATGAGCCGCTCCGCGAACATGATTACTCGGTGGAGAAACCCTCGATGAGAGAAGTCGCACCCGGGCATTTCGTCTGGTGCAACACCCCCGAGGAACAGAAGTACAAGGAGGAACTCGGACTTTGAGCGAGAAAACGAGAAAGTTTCTCATTCGTTTCCTTGTCGCGCTGGCTGTCGGAGGCGTACTCGCGCTCCTCTATCTCCTCGCCCGCGAGTTTTTCGCGGGCGTGCACGAGGGGAAAGACCGTTTCCGCTATCTGGCGGATGCGTTCACGATCCCCGGCGTGATGCTGATCTTGTCGGGACTTCTCGTGTGGTGCACACGGCAAGGGGCGTTTGACGGCGTGTCCTTTTCGGTCGGGCTGTTCTTCCGCACCATCTTTCAGCCGGGTAACCTGACGAAAAAGTCGTATCCCGACTATGTCGCGGAGAAACGGGAAAAACGAAAAGAGAAACCCGGTTGTGCCTACCTGTATTTAGCGGGCGGGGTGCACCTGGTCGTCGCCATCGTCTTTCTTCTGCTTTTCTATCTGTAACCCCCGCCCGCGGGCGAATGCCCGCGGCGCAAAAAAGGACAGTTTCGGCTGTCCTTTTTTCCATGCCTTCTCCTGCGGGAGAAGGGGGACCGCGTGAGCGGTGGATGAGGAGTTAGAAGAGAAAACAATGCTTCGCGTCAAAGATGAATCCAAGGAAAACGCCTCATCCGTCAGCCGATGGCTGCCACCTTCTCCCACGGGAGAAGGCATTGTGTGCGGTGCGTCGTGGGACGCTATTGCTGTGAGTAGCCGCCGATGAGGGGGAGTTCCCGCGCGCGGCCGCGCACGGCGGCAGTGACCCCGAAGATACGCAGGACGAGCGAGAAAAGGACGGTGAGCTCGACGAGCGCGGCGAGAGCGGGAGAGACGACGGGGGCGAAGCCGTAGGTGAAGAAGGCGATCCCCCCGAGGGTGGCGGCGATGCCGTCCAAGAGGAGCACCAGAAGACCCTGCCCGAGATGGAACTTGACGAATCGGGAATTTTTTCCCGCGAGGAACGGGATGATCCACAGAATCCCCAAATAGGCAATCGCGGCGAGGAAGCGGTGGTCGCGGACATCGTGCGAGGAAAAACGGTCGGTCGAATCCTTGGTGTCGAGGATGCGGTGATAGACGCGCCGAAAGGTCGCGTTGAGAGACGGGGCGGGGTCGGCGCAAGAGGGGGCGGCGCCGTCGGCACCACAAGACGCGGACGCGGGGTTCGGTTGCAGGGGTTCTGCTCCCGCCTCGTCTTCCTCGCATTCG
>JAQYLJ010000048.1 GCA_028720145.1 Clostridia bacterium | reverse complement strand
GTCTCGGGCGGAAGCATGGAAGCCATGCTGTCGAGATATGCCTGTACCCCTTCCAAATAGGCGGTCTTTTCCTGAACAAAGGACGAGAATCGGTCGTTCGCACGGGTCTCGAGCAGCTCTTCGACCGCCTCGCGGACGCCGTCGACCGCCGCCTCGTATTCCTCCGAGTAGATTTCACCCGACGGGGGCAGGGTGAGATAGAGTTCGGTCGAGACTTCGCTCGTGAACGCCTCGCGCGTGAGGTAGACGAACCCCGAGACTTTCCCGCCTGCGAGCGAGGTGATCCCGCGCTCAAAATTGAGGTAGTATGCCGCATTGGCGATGCCGACAACGGTATAGCGGTCGCGAGAGAATTTTTCTTTTTCTTCGGCGGGCATATTCTCGGAAATGACGAGTTCCCGCCCGATCATGTTCTCATCGGCATACCGCGCGTCGAGGACACATTCGGTTTCGTTTTCGGGGAGGCGCCCCGCGACGAGGTCGAGTCCGTTGACCCCGTCGAGATAAGTGTGGGCGTGGAGGACACAGTCGGAGCCGCTCTCGTTCTTCACGAGGACATCGCACGAGACGGAGCCGTAGGCACCCGATATCCCCGCGACCTCTCCGAAAGCGCGGACATCGTCCTCGGTGAACCCGTAGGTGCTGATGAGACGGTAGTCGTAGAGATGCAGCTCTTGTGTGTAGCTGTCCGCGGTCTCTATCATCGCGTCCCGCGAGACCCTGAGACCCGCGAAGAAACCCACGCCGAGCGCAATGATGGCGAGGATGGCGAGATAACGCGCAAAAGACGAGCGGATGGTACGGAAAACAGATTTTAACAGCATAGTCTCACCACACAATCTCTTCTGCCGGCATCGTATGTTCGTTGATTTCCATCCGCTCGACGATGCCGTTCTTCAGATGGATGACGCGGTCTGCCATCGGGGCGATGGCAGCGTTGTGCGTGACGAGGAGTACCGTCATATTGCGGCTCCGCGCCGTCGATTGAATCAGTCCCAAAATCTGCTTGCCCGTTTTGTAGTCGAGTGCGCCCGTCGGCTCGTCGCAGAGCAGGAGCGTCGGATTCTTGACAAGTGCGCGGGCGATGGTGACCCGCTGTTGCTCCCCGCCCGACAACCCCGCGGGATAGTTGTGCATCCGCTCGCCGAGTCCCACCAGCCGCAGTACCTCTGCGGGGTCGGCATCCGAGCGGCAGATCTCTTTCGCCATGCGGACATTTTCCAGCGCGTTCAGGTTTTGTATGAGGTTGTAAAACTGAAAGACAAACCCTATTTTGTTGCGACGGTAGAGGGTCAGCTGCCTGCGGGAATAGGCGGTGATCTCTTCTCCCGCGATTTTGATGCTGCCCTCGCTCGCCGTGTCCATGCCGCCGAGAATATTGAGGAGCGTGGTCTTTCCCGCACCCGAGGGGCCGATGATACAGCAGAGTTCCCCCTCGTCGACCGTGAGGCTGACACCGCAGAGCGCGTCGACCGACGCGTCACCCGTGCCGTAGGTCTTTTTCAGATTCTCGATCTCGATGAAATGCTCCATACACATTCCTCTTTCGGATAGCCCCGCCTTCGGGGCATTCGTTCTTTTGCCATCCATTTTACACGGCGAGTATGAATATAAAATGAAGAAATATCGAAAACCGAGAGAAAAAAGAAACATTCGGGAAGAATTTGGGGAGAATCCGCGTGACCCGCAAGGGGCACGGAGATGGCGGGGTTCGGTTTGTTTTCATATACTGCTAACGAGTGTTTGCAGGGTAGATGGGAGACCCGGGACAAAGGAAGGAAGCAGTTTATGTCGGAATACCGTATTTGGGGCGGCGTGCCGCTCGCGGGAGAAGTGCAGGTCTCGGGGGCGAAGAACGGGGCACTCCCGCTTTTGTTCGCC
Organism: Clostridia bacterium; assembly: GCA_028720145.1. Classification (GTDB taxonomy): domain Bacteria; phylum Bacillota; class Clostridia; order Oscillospirales; family CAG-272; genus UBA1740. Next base: position 11,814 of record JAQYLJ010000048.1, on the reverse strand, counting down.
TCGGTCCTCGCGACCGGCCCCTGTACATTTTATCGGGTGCCCGATATCGGAGACATCCGTCTCGGGACAAAGATTCTCGCGGAGATGGGCGCGCGCGTGGTTTGGCAGGATTCCCATACCGTGACGGTGGACGCGCGCGGGTTCTCCCCCGAGGCACCGCCCGCTGCTCTGACGGCGAAGATGCGTGCGTCTTCGTACCTGCTCGGGGCTTGTCTCGGTCGGTTCGGTTACGCGCCCGCCCCCGCGACCGGGGGATGCGATTTCGGGAATCGACCGCTGAACTGCCATTACGAGGTGTTCCACGCACTCGGTGCCGAGGGGGACGACCGACTTCGCGCCCCCGCGGGCGGGCTCGTCGGCTGTGAATATACCTATCCCGGGGTGTCGGTCGGCGCGACGGTGAACGGACTGCTCGCCGCGGTCACCGCGCGGGGGACCACCCATCTTCACGGCTGTGCGACCGAGAGCCATGTCGGGGATCTGATTCGTTTTCTCCGCTGTCTCGGGGCGGACATCAGCGGTATGGGGACGCCCGACCTGACCATTCGCGGGGTGCGGGAATTGGGTTTCTCCCCGTTTATCGTTTCCCCGGACGACATCGAGGCTGGGACCTATCTCATCGCAGGGGTTGCGACCGGCGGTAAAGTCACGGTCACCGACATTTCGCCCGCGTCGCTTATCCCGCTCACCGAGGTGCTGTCACGCGCGGGGTGCGAAATCGAAAAGACCCCCGAGAGCGTGACCGTCTCACGGGGGAGTGTCTTTCACGGGATTTCGGTGGAGACCGCGCCCGCTCCGGGATTCCCGACCGATTTGCACCCGCCCCTCGTCGCGGCGCTGTGTCGTGCGGAGGGAGAGAGCAAACTGCGGGAGCGGGTCTGGCAGGAGCGGTTCCAATACACGCGGGAGCTCGAAAAACTCGGCGCGCACTTCACCCGAGAGGGAGATACCCTGACGTTGCATCCCGCCCCGCTCCATGCGGGCGAGGTGACGGCGACCGATTTGCGCGGGGGCGCGGCACTGCTGGTCGCGGCGCTCTGTGTCCCCGGGCGGACCACGCTGCTTCGGCGGGATTTGCTTGAACGCGGGTATGAGTCGCTGACCCGCAAGATGGCAGCCCTCGGCGCGGAGATCGAATAGCGGTTATCTGCGGCGGCGTTTGGCTTTGCTCTTGCGCCCGAAAAGACCTCCCACGAGCGAGAGGAGCAGGACGCATGGCACGCCGGTACAGCGGAGCCAAAGGGGCAGGGTAGAGCCGGGGATCGCCAGTCCGCCCGCCCCCACGAGCGCCGCGAATATCGCACCCGTAATCAGCGCGGGGAACAGAGAGGAATGCCCCCATGCCCCGACCGAGAGCCACCCCAAAACAAGGGAGATGACTCCGAGACACCCGAGCCCGACCGGAGTGACATAGGCGGTCGGGTCGGGGGTTTTGAGTAGAATCGCTCCCGCGGCGAGTACGAGCACCACCCCGAAAAGGAGTGCTCCGCCGCCCCCGATGAGACATGCCCCGCATAGCGTTCTCTGCTTTCTGTGTCTGGTTTCCAAAATGCCACCTCCGGCTGATAGGATTGATTCACTCTATGCGGCATGGGCGGGGAATATGTTTGTGAAAGACCGAGATTGTGTTTGCGTGGGGGGGAACTTGTCCCGAAACGAAAAAGGACTGCTCAAGGGAGCAGTCCTCTCGTTTTGTGTTGTGCTTTACGCTTTCGGAGTTTCTTCCTCTTCGGTCTTGGGTGCCTCTTCGAGGGGGGCTTCCACTTGCTCGACAGATGCCTCGACCGGAGTTTCCGCGGGCGCATCGGCAACCGTCTCTTCGGTGCTCGGCTCTTCGACGGGGGTCTCGGCAGACACGGGTTCGTCCTTCATGGTTGCAGGCTCAATGGCGGACTTTTTCTTCTTGCCCTTCTTCTTGCCGTTCGTCTCGGGAGCTTCCTCTTTCTTCGGAGGATGAGAATCCTCTGCGACCACATCGATCGAACGGATGGCGGCACGCAGGAAACGGATATGGGTCTTGTCTTTGGTGGTTTCAATAACGACGGTCTCTTCTTTAAGAGAGACGATCTTGCCGACGATACCGCCGATGGTCGTGACTTCGTCACCCACTTTCATATTGTCGCGGAGTTCTTGTTGTGCTTTTTCCTGCTTTTTCTGCGGGCGGATCAGGAAGAAGTAGAAGGCGACTACGACCAGAACGAGCATCACGATGGTGACGACGGTCGAGGAGGTGGTGGAGTCAGCCAGCATAAAGGAGATAAGACGCATTCGGTAATCCTCTTTTCATAATTTATTTCTTTACGCCCTATTATAACCGCTTTTTGTGAACAAGTCCAGTTTTTTTTATTTTTTTCAAAAAATCTCTTTTTCGGGGGTGTTTCCGCCTCCGTTCGGTCGTTTTTCCGAATTGACAAACCGACGGACGCGTGGTAGACTGAATGCGGAAAATAAAAGCGGAGGTACCGTTTTGAAACTGAAAGCACAGATTATGGACGCGGGCGCGGTCGAGCGTTGCGTGACCCGTCTGTCCTATGAGATTGTCGAAAAAGAGGGGGACCTCTCGAACCTCGCCCTCGTCGGGATCTGCACCCGCGGAGTCCCGCTCGCGAAGATGATTGCCGCGCGGATTGCCGCCCACAGCGGGGTGAGCGTCCCTGTCGGCGTGCTCGACATTTCGCTCTACCGCGATGACCTCACCACGATTTCCGAGCTGCCCGAGGTGCATTCGAGCAGTCTCTCGTTCGATGTGACGGGGAAGAGAATTGTCCTCGTCGACGATGTCCTGTATACCGGCAGGACCGCCCGCGCCGCCATCGATGCGCTGTTCTCACTCGGTCGCCCGGGGACCATCCGTCTCGCCATTTTGGTCGACCGCGGGCACAGAGAGCTCCCGATTCGCGCCGACTTCGTCGGGAAGAATGTCCCGACCTCTCAAAAAGAGATGGTGGCGGTGCATCTGACCGAGACCGACGGCGACACGGGCGTGCTGCTCTACGAGAAAGAAAACGAGAATTGACCTCGCTCCCGGGTACTGATTCCACCGTCTCGGGAAATCGCCTGTATTATTAAACGAAATCGTCTACATAATATGATATTAAATTAAATAGTTTGTTTTATACAGTCTTAGAAAAGTTAGGAAAGCGAGCGTTTTGCCCTCGGGCGAGACGCTCTTTTTTTACGGGCACGGTTTTGCACAAAGTGCCAAAGCGGGGTCAGACGGTTTTCGGCGTAATTCACAATTTTGACATTTTTTCGGGTTTCCTCTTTACAAAGCGCCCGAGATTTGATAGAATGTGTCCAGTCAAGATCTTTAAGCACGGTACAGAGAGACCGGGAAGATTGTCATAGGTGGCGCGCTACGCGCTGTTTGGTGGTACATCTTGCCCGGGCAAGGTGTATTTTTTTATCGTTTGGCATCGACGGCTGACGAGCCGATGTAATAAATTTGTACAGGAGATACAAAATTATGAATCTCGTCTACGGTATCCACGACAGACCCCCGATGAGCAAAGTCATTGTCTTTGCTTTCCAGCAGATGATCGCCATCATGGCGGCGACCCTGCTCGTTCCCATGATCATGACCGGATACGGTCTCCAGGCTAGCCCCGCTGCGGCGCTCTTCGGCGCAGGTCTCGGCACCATCGTTTACCTGCTGTTCACCAAACGGCGCAGCCCCGTGTTCCTCGGCAGTTCCTTCACCTTCCTCGGCGCTTATCAAGCGGTCATCGGTCAGCACTACGGTTACTGGGGTGTCCTCATCGGTGTGGCATTCGCAGGACTTGTGTATGTCATCTTCGCGCTGATCATTAAATTCGTCGGCTCCGGCTGGGTCAACAAACTCATGCCCGCCGTCATCATCGGGCCCATCGTGACCCTGATCGGGCTCAGTCTCTCGAGCACCGCAACGGGCTGGACGGCATCTAACGGTATTGATGGCAATTACAGCCTCCTCACCATCGTGATCGGACTGGCGACCTTCTTCGCCATCGTCATCGCATCGGTCAAAGGAAACAAGACCGTGAAGCTGATTCCGTTCATCATCGGGATCGGCGCGGGTTACGGCATCGCCCTTATCCTGACCATCATCGGTCTGATCGCCAAAGTCGAGGCGCTGCAAATCATTGATTTCACGCCCTTTGTGGAAATCTTCGGCAACGGGAACTTCAAGTTCTTCGGCAGCATCCTCGATCTACCCGACTTCTTCTTGGTGAGAGCCATTCAGACCAGCATCAAGACCCCCGATATGTATTCCGCCATCGATTTTGCCGCCATCGGCAACATCGCACTCATCTTCATCCCGATCGGGGTTGTGGAACTCGCACAGCATGTGGCTGACCACAAGAACCTCGGCACCATCATCGGCAAAGACCTCGTGACCGATCCCGGTCTCGATAAGACCCTGCTCGGCGACGGCGTCGGCAGCATCGCAGGTAGCATCTTCGGCTGCTGCGCGAACACCACCTACGGCGAGTCCATCGGTTGCGTCGCCATCACGGGGAACGCGTCGGTCATCACCATCTTCACGGCGGCGATCGGCTGTATGCTCCTCTCCTTCTTCGCTCCTTTCGTAGCACTCATCAACACCATTCCGAAATGCGTCATGGGCGGTGCCTGCATCGCGCTCTACGGGTTCATCGCAGTCTCGGGTCTCCAGATGCTGAAGAAAGTCGACCTCGGGAACAGCAAGAACCTGTTTGTGGTCAGCTCCATCCTCGTCACCGGCATCGGCGGTCTGACCCTGAACTTCGGCTTCAGTGAGATTACCCAGAAACCCATCCTCACCATCACCTCGCTCGCAACCGCGCTCATCGTCGGTCTCATCACCAACCTCATCGTGAACAACGGCAAGGTCGGAGAAGTCGATGAAACCACCGACGGTCTCACCGGCGCGACCAAGTCGATGGGAGATGTGGAAGTGGAACCCACCGTCCCCGCGGAAAAAGAGACGGTCTCGGTCGGCACCGACACCGATAAAGCGGAATAATTCCCAAAAAACAAGAATCACTCCGGGACGCAATAGCGCTCCGGAGTGTTCCCCTAACAGCTTATTTGTCAGAGCGGAAGCTCGTCGAGGTCGTTTTCCGAGTAAACCGGAATCCCGTTCTCGGTGAGCAATTTCACCGTTACGCCGTCGCCGTCCGTGAGGGTGCCCGAGAAGGTGCCGTCATAGATGCGTCCTTTCCCGCAGGAGGGACTTTTGGCTTTCAGGATAGCGAAGTCCACTTGGTTGAGACGCGCGAGGAAGAGCGCGGTTTCCGCACCCCGACGATACTGTTCGGTGACATCGACCCCCTCCGTGTTGATGACCCTGTCTCCGATGATCTCGGACGGGGCGCGCGGGGTCGAGAGCCCGCCCATCTGTTCGGGACAGACCCCGATGAGGGTATGCTCTTTTGCGAGCGCGAGGACGGCATCCGAGCGGCAGCCGTCACCCTTGTATCGGCAGGAACAGCCCAGTAAGCAGTTGCTGACAAGTATTTTCGCCATTTTGGTTCTCCTTTGTTTTTCATCGCGTCCATTCTAGCGTATTTTTCTTTCGCTGTCAAACGGAAGTGTAAACAGAAAGAGGTAATCATGGAAGATTTCTTGAAAAATGTCACCATTTTCGACCACCCCCTCATCCGTCATAAGGTGACGCATCTCTGCGATGTGCATACCGGCTCCAAGGAGTTCGGAGAGCTCGTCACCGAGATTACCATGCTGATGGGGTACGAAGCGCTGAAAGACCTGAAAACAAAGGATGTTACCATTCAGGCACCCCTCAAAACCTTTGATTCTCCGGTGCTCGACGAGGACTTCACCATCGTGCCGATCCTCCGCGCGGGGCTCGGAATGATTGAGGGTCTTCGCGCCCTCTCCCCGACGGCGAAGGTCGGACATATCGGTCTCTATCGGGACGAGGAGACGCTCGAACCCAAGACCTACTATTTCAAGGTACCGGTGGATGTCACCGACGGACAGGTCATTATCGTCGACCCCGCCCTCGCGACAGGCGGGAGCGCGGAAGCCGCGATTTCCTATATCAAAGGTCTCGGATGCACCCGCATCAAGTTTATGTGCATCATCTCGTCCGAGGTCGGACTGCGGATGCTCCATGAGAAGCACCCCGATGTCCGGATTTATACCGCGAAGTATGTGCCGGGGGAACTGAACGAGAAGGGATATATTCCCACGGCGTTCGGCGACGCGGGAGACCGCATCAGCGGCACTTGCAGTTATAACCCCGACCACCGGAAGTAAGACCCGCGGGACGCACCGAGAGGTAGATCTATGCCGCTCGGCGGTGCGCGCCCGACGAAATCTGCGGATTCATACGCAATTAAGACAGAACGCCCGAGGTGTCGGGCGTTCTCTTTCGGTTTTTGGGGGATATTTTTACAAAACATATAGGGAGAACCCCCGGTTCGGGATTGCATTCGGACGGGCTTTGTGATAGACTGTTTTTCGGTAAATAAAAGGAAAGAGACGGGACACAAATCGGATGAAACGCGTGTTCGCATACCTGAAACCCTATCGATGGCAATGCGTGCTTGCCCCGCTGTTCAAACTGCTGGAAGCGGGCTTTGAACTCATCGTGCCGCTCGTGGTGGCGGCGATCATTGATACGGGCATTGAGAATAAGGACCCCGTGTATGTCGTAAAAATGTGCGGGATTCTCTTACTGCTCGCGGCGGTGGGATTCGGCGCGGCGGTATTCGCCCAGTATTTCGCATCGGTCGCGGCGGTGGGATTCGGTGCAGGGGTGCGTCGGGCGCTGTTCGCGAAGATTCAGTCGCTGTCGTATCGGGAACTCGATTCCCTTGGAACCGCGACCATGATGACCCGCCTGACGAGCGATGTCAACCAGGCACAGACGGGCGTGAATCTGACGCTACGCCTCCTCATGCGCTCGCCGTTTGTGGTGTTCGGCGCGCTGATTATGGCGGCGACCATTGACGGGAAACTTTCGCTCATTTTTGCCGCCGTCATCGTGCTGCTGTTCGCCGTCATCTACCTCATCATGTTCCGCACGGTGCCGCTCTATCGTAAATCGCAGGAGAAGCTCGACCGCGTCTTGGGTCTGACCCGTGAGAATCTGACGGGCGCGCGGGTCATCCGCGCCTTCTGTCGGGAAGAGGAGGAGAGGGAACTCTTCGACGACGCAAATAATACCCTTACCCGCAGTCAGACGTATGTCGGACGCATCTCGGCGCTCACCACGCCGCTCACCGGTGTGCTCATCAATATCGCGACCCTGCTGCTCATCTATACGGGCGCCATCCGCGTAGACGCGGGGAGTCTCACGCAGGGGCAGGTCGTCGCACTCGTCAACTATATGGCGCAGATCCTCGTGGAACTCGTCAAACTCGCGAATCTCATCGTCACGGTGACCAAGTCGGTCGCATCGGGGAAACGCATCGGAGGTGTCCTCGCGATGGAGAGCAGTCTCGCGGTGCCCGCGGTGTCCGCGGCACCCGATGCTATGGCACCCGCCATCGAGATGCGCGGGGTATCGTTCACCTATGCCGGTGCCGCCGCGCCCGCGCTCTCGGACTTGAATTTCTCGCTCGCGCCCGGCGCGACCCTCGGGATTATCGGCGGGACGGGGTCGGGGAAGACCACTTTGGTCGACCTCATCCCGCGCTTCTATGACGCGACCGAGGGAGAAGTGCGTGTGTGCGGGGTTCCCGTCAAAGACTACGACCTCGATACTCTCCGCTCGATGATCGGCGTGGTGCCGCAACGCGCGCTCCTCTTCGCCGGTACCATCCGCGAGAATCTCCTGTGGGGGAACCCGGGGGCGACCGACGAGGACCTCATCGCCGCCCTCCATACCGCGCAGGCACTCGATGTCGTGGAGTCCAAGGCGCTGGGTCTGGACGAGCCCGTGGAAGCGGGCGGAAAGAACTTCTCGGGCGGGCAGAGACAGCGTCTCACCATCGCCCGCGCACTCGTCGCCCGACCGAGCATTCTGATTCTCGATGACAGTGCGTCGGCTCTCGACTACGCGACCGATGCCCGTCTCCGTCATGCGCTCCGTGAAGACCTCGCGGGTATGACGGTGGTCGTGGTGTCTCAGCGCGCCTCGTCGGTGCGCCATGCGGATTTGATTCTGGTGCTCGACGACGGGAAGGTCGTCGGCATGGGCACGCATGACAAACTCCGCGCGACTTGCCCCGTCTACGAAGAAATCTGCGCGTCGCAGGAAAGGGGGCAGGGCGCATGAAAACCGGAAAACAAGTCAAAACCCAAAATACCCGCGCCGCGCTCCGTGCGCTCGCGCCGTATCTGAAACGGCATATTCCGTCCTTCTGCCTGACTCTCTTTTTCGCCCTGCTGTCGGTCGCGCTGACGCTTGCCATCCCCGTGTTGACGGGGCTCGCCATCGATAGCATCCTCGGTGTGGGAGAGGTCGATTTTCGCCGCATCCTGATTCTGCTTGGCATCGCGGGGGGAGCCGTCGGATTGAACGCCGTCTGCCAATGGCTGCTCGGCATCTGCAACAACAAAATCGCATTTGAAATCGTGCGCGACCTCCGCCACGACGCGATGGAGAATATCAGACGTCTGCCACTCTCCTATCTGGATGCACACCCGACGGGGGAGATCGTCTCCCGCGTCATCGCCGATGCCGATACCGTGGCGGACGGTCTGCTCCTCGGATTCACCCAACTGTGGAGCGGTGTCCTGACCATTCTCGGCACCCTCGGCATCTTGATTTATCTGAGCCCGTGGATTGCCCTCGCCGTCGTCTGTCTCACCCCCCTCTCGCTCTTTGTCGCACGTCTGATCGCCGGCAGGACTTACTCCATGTTCAAATTGCAGTCCGAGACGCGCGGGGAACAGACCGCCCTTATCGACGAGATGGTAGGCGGGCAAAGGGTGGTACAGGCGTTCCGCCACGAGACCGCGAGCCAAGAGAAGTTCGATGAGGTCAACGAGCGGCTCCGCCGTCATTCTCTGCGCGCCACCTTCTATTCCAGTCTGACGAATCCTTCGACCCGCGCCATCAACAATTTGGTGTACGCGGCGGTCGCTCTGCTCGGCGCGCTCCTCATCATTTTCCCCGACAGTGGCTTATCTGTCGGTGCTGCTTTCTCGGTCGGCACCCTGTATACCTGTCTCTCGTACGCCAACCAGTATACCAAACCCTTCAATGAGATTTCGGGTGTCGTGACCGAACTGCAAAATGCGTTCGCCTGCGCCGTGCGCATCGACGCGCTCATTCGGGAGCCGAGCGAGACCCCGCCCCCGGCGGATGCGGCGGTTCTGACCGAGGCAAAAGGAGAGGTCACTTTCTCCCATGTCGCCTTCTCCTATGTCCCCGAGCGCCCGCTCATGCGGGATGTTTCCCTCACGGCGGCACCCGGGAAGAAGATCGCCATCGTGGGTCCGACCGGATGCGGGAAGACCACGCTTATCAATCTGATTATGCGGTTCTACGATGTGACGGGCGGCGCAGTCTCGGTCGACGGGATCGATATCCGCGACATGACCCGCGAGAGTCTCCGACGCAATATCGGTATGGTTTTACAGGACACTTGGATTCGCCATGCGAGTGTGCGAGACAATATCTGTCTCGGTCGTCCCGACGCGACCGAAGAAGAGATGATTGCCGCCGCGCGCGCCGCATATGTAAACGGCTTTGTCAGTCGGCTCCCGAACGGATATGATACGATTCTCTCCGAGGGCGGGGAAGAATTGTCACAGGGACAGCGACAACTCATTTCCATCGCGCGGGTCATGCTGATGCACCCGTCTATCCTGATTCTCGACGAGGCGACCTCGTCCATCGACACCCGCACCGAGCGGAAGATCCAGGATGCGTTCGACTGCCTGATGGAGGGGCGTACCTCGTTCATCGTGGCGCACCGTCTTTCGACCATCGAGGGGGCGGATCTTATCCTCGTCATGCGGGCGGGCGATGTGATCGAGAGCGGGACCCACAAAGAACTGCTCGCAAAGGGCGGTTTCTACGCGAATCTCTACAACAGCCAATTCGAGGCGTGAGCGCGGGCTTGACAAGTCGCGCCGCGCGGAATAGAATGAAAGAAAGAATTACGGCATCAGCCGCAACGGGGAGGACCCTATGTATCACGATATTCGACCGGGAAAAACCTGGTATGACACCGACGGAAAGCGTATTCAGGCGCATGGCGGCTCCATCATTGTCGCGGACGGTATCTACTATTGGTACGGGGAGAACAAGGAGGGCGTGACCGGCTACGCGACGGGAGAACGCGCGCCCGTCTGGCATCACGGCGTCTCAATGTACTCTTCGCGCGACCTCTGCAACTGGAAGAACGAGGGAATTATCATGCGCGAGAGCGAGGACCCCGAGGACCCGTTTTATCCCAACAACATTATGGACAGACCCCATATTATCTACTGTGAGAAAACAGGAAAATACCAGATGTGGTCGAAATGCACGGGGACGGACTTCAACGCGGCGTTCTTCGCCATCTGCGAGAGCGAGTGCGTGACGGGACCCTATCGGTATGTCAAGAAGGAACCCTGCACACCCTATCATGTCGGAGACTTCGATCTCGTCAAAGAGGACGGTCGCGCCTATGCGATTTTCGAGAACCCGCATGACAAGATGATTTGTGCGACCCTGAACGACACCTATGACGGACTGACGGGCGAGATGACCGAACATCTGCCACGCCCGTTCCCGCCTTTTACGCGCGAGGCACCCGCGTACTTCCGTCGCGGGGAGGACAGATTCCTGCTCACTTCGGGGACGACTGGCTATTTCCCGAATCCGTCCGAGGTCTGTCGGATTTCCGCTTTCCACGGCGCGTGGGAAGACCTCGGTGACCCGTGTATTGACGACACGGCGGAGAACTCGTTTTGCGCGCAGTTTTCTTCGGTCTTCCACCATCCCGAGATTCCCGACCTCTATATTGCGCTCGGCGACCGCTGGCTGACCGATCTGTCTTACAAAATGCCCGACATCCGCGACGCGTACCGCCTACTGTTTGACCCCTCGATCGGGAAACTTCCCGAGGGATTCCGCTTCGAGGACTATTCGGACTGTAACACGGGCGAGGCGGATTATGTCTGGCTGCCGATTCGTTTCCGCGAGGACGGAACGCCCTACATCGAATGGGTCGACCGTTGGAGCCCCGAGGATTTCCGTAAGACTGACGGAGAGACTGTGAAATGAGAGGGCGTGAGCGGCTCTCGTTCGTCGGATTCTCTTTTGGGGCGGCGCTCCTCGCGGTCGTCTTTGCGGGGATGACTGTCCTCGACCGCGCCTCTGCCATTCCGCTTTTATGGTCGGTACTCGTGAGATGTATGGTGATTCTTCTCTTGTGCTTTGTTGTGGAATTCACCGACAGCCGCGCGCGGCTCTTCGGCGGGCGACCCGCATGGCGCACACTGCTCTGGTGTCTGCTGCCGCCGATCTTCGCGTTCTTCGCAAGTTACGGCGTGGTGAATACCCATCCGGGACTTGTCAAAGGGACGATGATCGCGCTGAATGTCCTGTCGACCGTCATCGTGGAAGAGTTATATTACCGCTTCTTCGGTCTGTATCTGTTCCGTCAGAAGAAAGAGAACCCGATTCTCCCGATTCTGTTCATTTCGCTTGTTTGGGGCTTGAGTTACCTCGGGAATCTCGTGGGTGAACGGGTGGATATTGTCCTCATGGATATGGTGATGACCGCCGCGTGCGGGGTGTTCCTGTGCGCGCTCTATCTCCGTACCAATCAGATTCTTGTGCCCTTTTTCGCGCATCTCGGGTTTGAGGGGATTGAAGCATTCTTCGGGTCCTGCTCGACGAGTCCCCAGGGGGTCGCGGGCGGGGGCGTCTATTTCCGTCTGCTCCTC
>JAQYLJ010000047.1 GCA_028720145.1 Clostridia bacterium | reverse complement strand
AGGAAGTGACACCACTTCAAATCTGTCTTTCGCCCTTTGGAGCGTAAACGGAAACGCCGTCGCAGTCAAGGGAAAAACAATGGCTGAAAATACGCGAGGGAAACAGACAGGAAAACCATTGTTTTTCTTAATCCTTGACTTCTCCGTCTTTTCCGTTTTGTTCGCTCCCGGCGAAAGCCGGATGAAAAAGTAAAAGAAGAAAGGAAGCATTATCAAAATGAAAACAGCGGTGATTTACGCACGCTATTCCAGCGATAAGCAAACAGAGCAGTCCATTGAGGGGCAACTGCGGGTCTGTCGGGACTATGCCGAACGCAACGGCATTCTCATAGTCGACACCTATATTGACCGAGCCATGACCGGAAAGAACGACCACCGAGGTGCGTTTCAGAAGATGCTCAAAGACAGTCAGAAGAAGTTATGGGACTATGTATTGGTCTACAAACTCGACCGATTCTCCCGTAACAAATACGAGACTGCCATCCATAAGAAAACTCTCAGGGATAACGGGGTACGCATTTTATCCGCAATGGAGAACATCCCGGAAACACCGGAAGGGATCATTCTGGAATCCCTGCTCGAAGGCATGGCGGAATACTATTCGGCGGAACTCGCACAAAAGGTCAGACGGGGACGGCATGAGACGCGACTCAAAGGGAACTTCCCCGGTGGGGCTGTCCTATACGGATATCGTTTGGAAAACAAGAAACTGATAATCGAAGAACAGGAGGCCACTGTGATTCGGTATATCTATCAGGAATACGCGCGCGGCATTTATGTACCGAACATCATCGCGGCGCTCAGCGAACAAGGGATTTTCTTTCATGGAAAACCGTTCACAAAGAACTTCCTATACCACCTACTCCAAAACGAAAAGTACACCGGCATCTATCGTTTACACGGAGCGGTTTATGAGAATGTCTATCCTCGTATCATTTCGGATGAACTATGGGAGAAAGTACGCGAGATTCGGAAGAAGAACCATTATGGAAAGCGGAGTGTGACAACGATTTACCTGTTACGCGGGAAACTCATCTGCGGTTACTGTGGACAGTCCATCAACGCGGAAACGGGAACTGCCCGAAACGGAAAAGTGATGCACTACTACAAATGCCGCGGACGAAAGAATCGGCTCGGCTGCCACAAAGAAACGGTCGCACAGGAGACCTTGGAAGACCTAATTCTTGATGCGGTCACAGAGCAACTGCAACAACCCAAGTCGATGGCAACGCTAATCGACGGCGTCCTGAAAGCGCAAGCGGACGCAAAGGAGAGCAACGCCGCCTTGAAACAACTGTACTATGAGAAAAAGAAAGCCGAGACCACTTTGCAGAACATTATGGCTGCCGTGGAAAAGGGCGTGGTCACCGAGACGACCGCCAAGCGTATGTTGGAGGTGGAAGCGACCATTCACGACCTGACGCAAAAGATCGCCTGCGAAAAGAGCAAAGCGCCGGTTCTTCTTTCTCGCGAAGACATCACGCGATTCTATGCCAAAGCACTTCGGATGGAACCTGCACTTCTGATCCATTACCTTATCCGAGAAATTGTTCTGTTCGACGACAAAGCGGAAATCTATTATAATACCCCGACTGACACCACACCCGGTGACGGTCGGGGCTTTTCTTTTTTTAAGACATGGAAAAACTATTCGGTCTATTCCGCGAACGCGCTTTTGCTGTCCGAAAACCGGCGGATGGCGTTTTCGTTTGGTATTTGAGCGAAACGAAACAAGAGGAAAAAGCGCGCAAACGCCAAGACAAAAGAAAAAGTCCAAGTCGTTCCCCGCGGGGGTTCAACTTAGACCTGTTTTGGTGGCACTTCGTGCGGGTAAAACGAAAAACGCAAGCAAACGATTGTTGCCACGAGCGGCGGTAGTGAAACCACCCCGTTTTATGTGCGAATTGACATTGGGGCAACATCGACAGACATCGGGCAAAGTTCGGGTGATGGCGCCAGCGCGTGTGCTTGTCTTGAGCGTCGCCGTCGGCATCCCGGACTATAACTATTTCATTACAAGTCAAGTTGCGTTATCCGAGTTCCGCGAGGGTCCGCACCAAAAGGGATTGTTGCCGATTGAGCCAGTGGTTGATGAGCAGACGCTTGTCCTCCAGGTTCGGCGTGGTGCCGAGACGGTCAAAATAATGGCGGAGCAGCCGTTCGGTGACCTGTTCGATCGGCACCGTAATGCCCGCCTTCCAGAGCGCGTCCAGCACCTCGTCGAGTACGTTTGCGTTGAGCGCATCGGCAAGAAGGCCGGAGAAGTCGTTGTCGTTTATGTCGGTCGAGTAGTTGAGAAGAATCGTCTTTACGGCCGGTGATAATGTCATCATTTCGGATCTCCTTATCGTTGTTGTTTTATTTTTACACGGTGAATGATACGGTCAAGTGCAACACAAGTGAACAAAAGAGACTCGTCTGAGTGTTTCACTTTGCTTGACAATTCGGTGTGGCAGGGAGTGGCACCGCGCAGGATTATGCGTGAATCTCCTCCCAGGGGCTTGCATAGGCATCAGCGACGGCATTGCCGAGACAGGTGCGGACCGCGGCGTCACGGGAGGTGTTGCGGGAGTGAACGAAGAACCGTTCTGTGTCGGGAATCATTTTCGTGACGTTTCCGACCGTGTGGGTGCGACATTGTCGCTCTGCGACCGCTTCATCACCTCCGTCGTCCTCAAAAAGGAGGGCGGCGCACTGAAAGGCTCCGCCTAAGTATGCGTGCGATAGCCGTCGTGGCACCCAGACGTACGACTGTACTTCGCCGGTGTTGGTATAAAATGATAGCCAGCCGAGCGTCCCGCAGTCCTGCGGCAGGGAAACAAAGGCGAGTGCGTCGCAGCCGCAGAACGTCATGTATGCGACCTCTTTGAGGTGCGGCGGCAGAATGGCGGAACGCAGGTGGTCGCAACTCAAGAACGCGCCCTCACCGATCTCCGTCACCGTATCGGGGAGCCAGATCTTCGCAAGACGCCGGCAACGGGCAAAGGCGTAGGCGCCAATACGGATCGCGCCGGGCGCAATCACCAGCGTTTCCACGTCACGACAGCCCGCAAACGCGGCATTGGCGATGCCGGTGACCGGAACTCCGTTAATGGAGGTCGGTATCGTGATACAAGCGCAGGAGCATACGTCGTCCGTTCCGACGGCAAGCCAGCCGCTGGCGGTTTTTCGATAGACGACTTGGTCAAAAGTACGGTACATAGGAATCCTTCCTCACCCGGTTGATGTTACAAACTCGATACATTTCGGTGTTTTTACGGCTCCGCCCCGTGGGGTGCGCCGGTTTATACGGCGAAACCGACCCGGCGCAGGGGCAAATTGCCGGTGAGCGGTGGCATTTCGAGATCCTCGGGCAGGAGGGTACCGAGCACCTCGTCACTGAAGTTCTCACACCCCAGTCGGGCGAGGCGGTCTGCCAGGTGCATCTGCGCGCTCTCGACCATGTTGCGCGCGCAGCGGCCGTTCCCGAAGTCCTCGGAGACGCGCAGGCGGTCGAACAGCCCCGCGAGTTTCCCCAGCGCGGCGTCCGAGAAGCGGCAGCCGTTCTCGCCCGCGATCTTTTCGGCGATTTCGACAAGCTCCTGCGTGTCGTAATCAGGGAAGGGGACATGGAACGCGATGCGTGAGCGGAGCCCCGGGTTTTTCCCGAGAAATTCCTCCATTTTATCGGGGTAACCGGCAAAGATCACAACGACGTCCTCGCGGTGATTCTCCATTTCCTGCACGATCGTGTTGATGGCCTCGTCGCCGAAGTTGCCGCTGCGGTCGTCGACCAGCGAATATGCCTCGTCGATGAAAAGAACCCCGCCCTTTGCCTCGCTGAAACGCCTTTTGACGGTGTCTGCCGTCCAGCCGACGTACTTGGCGACGAGGTCGCTGCGCCCGAGCTCGACAAAGACGCCCGACGGGAGAATATCGTTTTCCGTGAGGATCTGCGCCACGAGACGCGCGACCGTCGTTTTCGCGGTGCCGGGGTTGCCCGTGAAGCACATATGCAGCGCCGGCTGGTGTACCCGGATCCCGCGGCCGGAGAGGATCGCGCGGTACTTGAAGTAGTTGACGGCGCGGCGGATGACGGCTTTTGCCTCCGAGAGGCCGATCATGGCGTCCAGTTTATCGAACGCGGTCCCGGTCGGTTTCTCGCGCAGCCCGACCGTGCCGGCGGGCACCAGCTCGCGGTACTGCGGATAGACAATCGTTTTCATCGCCTGCGTGCACCAGGTACCAAAAACGCGACGAATGGACGAGGCAGTGCTGGAGCTACATTCTTTCAGGGCGGCATAAAGCGTCTTATCCGGCGTGAGATGTGCTTCGTCTGCCAGGCGGCGGAGGTAGCGCCGCGCCGCCGTCCCGTCCACGCTGTCCTCGCGGATCTCCACCATGGTGACGGTGGGGATGTTTTCGAGGATCATCTGGCGCAGGCCCTTGGCCGCGAGCGGCAGGCAGAGGACCGTCAGCACGTCATGGCGGTATTTTTCAATCATTTTTGCGAGGATTTCCACGCCGCGGCGGTCGGAGCCGGCGTATTCACCGTCGTCGATGCCGTTCTCCCCCTGGAACCGGACGAGCACCGCGCCCCCACGGTTGATCGAATAAAGGTATTGCAGGTCGTTTATCAGACTGCGCCCGCCCTCCTCCATGTTGTAGAACCCGAAACGGCGGTTGGTGATGCGACCGTTGACATACAGCGCGTCGAGGAGAATGCGTGCCATCTCCCGTCGCTGGTCGGGGTTGTCGGTATAGAGCATATAGTGGACGGGGTGCCCTTTGACCCCCGGCATTTTCCTCCCTTGCCGGATGCGGTCAATCTCCGGGGTCATCTGCTCCGAGACCAGGCAGTCGCGCATGGCGCGCGTCAGTTTACGGTAGCTCCTGCCCTCGAGGATGCCCTCTCCGAAAGGGATCTCCGGGTGCCGGAACAGATGAAGGTGAAGGGCCCTGCAGAAATCATCGGCATCACTGAGCAGGTCATTCCGGTCGGCGGACAAGGCGTGTACGCAAAGCGTGGCGAAATCAATCTCCTCGCAGACCGTTGCCCCCGGCGTGAGTCCGAGATACCGGACAAAGCGCCCGGCGAGAGGGAGGGGGTCCTTATCCTCCGTCAGTACGACGATGCCGAGGTGGTCTGTCTGCATTTCCTCGACGAAGCATCCGGCTTTCCCTCCCAGATCCCGGTTGAAACTATCGGTCATGTCGGCGGTCGTACGGCGTGCCGGTCGGCGCATTTCGCCGTCTTCATTAAAATATTCCTTTTTTAAGCCGGAAATCGTGCTATCTACGTAGAAAAACAGCATCGTTTGTTACCTCGCGCCACGGCGCGTTCCTTTCTTTTCAGTTCTCCGCTCCCGTATCGCCGGTGACGGTGCCGGCGGTTTCGGCGGGGGAGTTTTATCATAGCACACCGCACCGCCAAAAGTTAAGGGTAAAAACCGTCTTTTTTTCGCCGACGCGGTACTTGTCCCGAATTTGGTACATTCGGAAGCCTTATCCCCGCGTCGGTCTCATTCCGTTTTTTCCTCCCCGCCGGTACCGTGCCCGTCCGGTGTCGCGCCCTCGTCGAACAGCTGCATGTACTCTGCAAAGGTGATGGGGGTAGCACTCGTCGGGGTTGCGTCCACGCCGACTTTATCATGGGGATTCAGCCGGTAGCAGGCGTGCGTGTGCCCCGGCATGGAAAAGTACGGCTGATGCAGCAGGCGGTATCCGGAGGCGTTCAGCATGGCGAAGTCGATCGTATTTGTCAGCACCGCGTAATTGCGGCAGAACGCTATCGGCAGCCGGGGCAGGCGGCGGATGCCGTCGAGGCCCGTCAGGTAGGCGACGGTTTCCTCCGACGGTGTTCCCCAGTCATATTCCATTTGCGCCATGAGGGTGCGGTCCTCGGCGGCAGCGGCGGCACGGTACAGGGGATGCTCGGCAACGCGGTCCTTACGGGGAGAAAACGCTCCCGTATGTTCCCGGTCAAACCGCCAACCGAGCGTGCGGAGGATGTCGTCGAGGCTGTGTTCCCGCATCGGCTCCCGCGTCTCAAAAAGCTCGCCCTCTCCCCGGTAAACGAGGAACGCGTCGTACGTCCGCAGGGCGTTCTCCCGGCGGGCATATTAGAGGCGCAGGCGATACTCCCGCCACCGGGCGCACGGCCATGCGGCGGCGATTTCGGCGAAGTGCTCTCTCTCCCGTCGGATTGCCCCCGTCACCGTGGCGAGCGCCGCCGGGTCGAGACGGTATTTCCGTCGGTCGCGGACGAGAAACGTGTCGCCTGCGGTGTAGGTAAAGTCCTTCCGCCCGAATTCACGGATATAGCAACGGAGCTCATACCGTTCTTTCTGCTGGCGGAACAGCTCACAGTCCCGCACCTCTCGGATATGTCTTTCACCGTTTATCGTGTATACATTTTTGTCTGTCTGCGCTCCCATGTGCTTTCCCTCCGTTTTTGCCGTCCGGCTTCGTTGTGCCGCTATCATAGCACGGGGGGTGGCAAAACCACGACTAAAAACGAGGCGTTTTGAAAAGATTTTTTCGAAAACAGGCTATATGTACCGAAAAAAGGACATAAGGGCGAAAATAGTTGCTTTTTTCGGGAGAGCGTGCTATACTCTCCACACAAAACGCCGGCGGAGGATACCGGAATGGACTATCTTATCAAAGACGGCATATTGGAAACCATTGACGCGACCGCGGAAGAATGGGCTGACCCCGACAAACGCTATGAGATCCCCGAGGGGGTCACCGTCCTTTCCTCGACGGAGGACGAGCATTATATCGGCGACTGCGCTGTACTGTCCTTGCCCGCGACGCTCGACGAGATCGATCCGGCGGTTTTCAGCCGCACGCGGCGCTATATCCGGGAGATCCGGGTCGCCCGCGGCAATGCGCGCTACACCGTCTCCGACGGTTGCCTGATTGACCGGGAGGAGAAAAAGGTGGTCCTCGCCGGGGCGGGAGCAGGGCCGGCGATACCCGGCGGGGTGACGACGATAGGCGAGGAGGCGTACCTCTATTTTGATTACCCGCGGATTGATCTCATGCGCGGAGTCACGACCCTTGAGGGCGGCGCGTTCTTCGGTACGGACGCAGAGGAGATCCTCATCGGGCGCGGGGTGACCTCCATCGCCCGCGACGCTTTCGGGTTTACGAGGCGGCTGCAAAACATCACGGTCGACCCTGACAATCCGGCGTATTATTCCAAGAACAACTGCCTCATTGAGCGCAAAACGCAGATGGTGATTGCTGTGGCGAACACTGCCGACATCGTCATACCGAACGGGGTGAGAGGAATCGGTCTGTACGCGTTCACCCGGCACGGCGCCTGCCGTACGATCACGCTCCCGGCATCGGTGCGGTACATTGCGTACGACGCGTTTCTGTTCTGCGGTCCGGAGGACGACGGGTGGATCACGCCGCCGGTCATCATCGCGCCGAAGAACTCTGCCGCGCTCCGCTTCGCCGAGGAGCAGGGGCTGCCCAACCGGGTGGCGCCGTCCGCTGCCCGCGGCGGACCGGGCAGCGCGAAAAAACTTTCTATCCTTTATATTCTGGAGGTGCTCCGTCGGTACAGCGACGCCGAACATCCCATGACGATGGAGGCGATCATCCGGCGCGTGGCGGAGGATTATGATCTGTCCCTGGAACGGAAGTCCGTCGCCGCCTGCGTCCACGCGCTGGAATGGATGGGGTATGAAATCCTCTCCGTGCCGCGCCGCGGGGTGTATTTTCTGCCTGCGTTCACAGACGGGGAGCTGCGCCTGATCGCCGACAGTATTCTGTTTGCCCGACATATCTCGGCGTCGGAAACCAGGGATATCCTTGCGAAGATCAGCTCGCTCGGCGGGTGCCGGGTACAGCGGGACATCGGTTCGGTCGCGGTCGGAGAGCCGCTCTATCACACGCCGGCAAAATATGTACTGTTCGGGGTCGAAACGCTGTCCGAGGCGATCCGGAACAAGCGGCGCGTTTCGTTCATCGTGAGTGAATACGGGCTGGATAAGGCTCTGCATCCTGTGTCCGGCGCCACCCTGACCGTCAGCCCGCATCAGCTCGTTATGTCGGGTGGGTTCTATTATCTGGTCGCCACCCCGGACGGTGCCGCCGCGCCTACGCATTACCGTGTGGATAAGATCGGCCATATCACCATGACGGATGCGCCGGCAATCGTGTTGCCCGCTTCGTCTGACCCGCTCCGCTCGGTGCGCGACTACCTGGCATTCCATCCGCATATGGGCGAGGGGCGTATCTGCCATGTCAAGGCGCGCATCGACCGCAGTCTCGTCGGGGAGGTGGTGGATACATTCGGCACCACATTCCGGGTGCTGGAGGAGGGGGAGTACACCGCGACCCTCCTTATCAGTTCCACCGAGGACGATATGTTCCGTTTCGCGATGGAACAGAGCGGTCGGATGACCGTCCTCGAGCCGGCGTCGCTCCGGCGGCGCATCCGCCTCGCCGCGGACGATCTGCTCCGTCGCTACGGGGATGACGACCGCGCGGCGGGGTGCTGAACGCCCGCCGGATGTACGTTTTTCTGTGCATACCGTGTGCTATATTTGACGTGATCCAATTGGAAACGGAGGACGCTATGGAACTGAAAAATGGGCCCGTACCCCTGTTTGCTCCGGGCACTGTGAGCGACCGGGAGCTGCTCCGCCTTTCGCCGGAGGAGTGCATCAATGCCATGTTTGATGCCACGGATCGAAAGGCACACCGGCTGCTTTTGCAGGGGACTTTCTGCGCCGAGGAGGACGACGATCTTGTCCTCTCGTGCGAGCTCTGGTGGTGGCCGGAGGAAATCAAGGACGCCGTGCGGGATTTTAAGCGGATCGACAAGCTGCTGCGCCGCTTTGCACGTCGGCACCGCAGGGAAAAGGATTTCCCTGCGGAGGATGTCCTCGGGGGGCTTTTCCCCGACCTGCGGGAGAATTGCGCCGCTTTCGCGGCATCGCTGGAGCCGACGGAGAACGCACCCGGTGCGGGAGAAAACGCCGCCCGGGACAAAGCGACCGCATCGGGAGCCACGGCAGCAACCGCGCCGGGGGAACCGGCCGCCGGGGCACCGGCACCCGCCGATGAAGAAGCGCCGCTGCCGCCCTTTTCCTCCGCCCTGCGTGAGGGCGGGCACTATACGATCGCCTACGACGTGTTCTACCGCGCGTACCGGCTCTACCGCCTGTACGCCATGCGCGCCCCGCGCTATCTCTCCCGGAACGAAGCGCGCCTGCTCGCCCAGGCGCTCGCCCTCTACTGGAACGCCAACAAAGTGGACTTCCTCCGCACGGGGGACTGACGGGGAGCGGCGCGGCACGAGCGCCGTCCTGTTACTTGATTTTCCCGGGACCCGCGTGCTATACTGGAGTCAAATCACGACCATTGCTGTCGGCAGGGGGTCATTGTAAATTGAAACTAAATAAGAAAGGACAGAAAAAATGAGTACCAGTTGGAGAATAATTGATCAGAAATTGCAGGGTTTTTACAAGAAGTATGGCAAGCGTTGCGCGAACCGGACCAAAGGAAAAAACGATGCTCAAACGGCAGCACGACAGGCGTATTTTCCCGCAGTCGTTGAAACGGCGCATCCTAAAAGAAAGGGCTTCGTTTCTTTTGACCCGAAGGAAGCTGAACTCTGGCAGGTGATTGACGGAATTATTGTGCCGTTTCTCACAGGCAATGCTTATGATGCGAAGTCGTGTCTTACAGCCATCGACGAAATCCGTGAATTCTTCAAAAACGGCAGTACATATCCCTTTACCTACGGTAACGCGCAGAAATGGTTGAACATGGCTGTGAAGTACTATATGGTGCACCTGTATCATCGTTCGGGTGTCACTGCGCGGGTCTTTTTCAACAAAAATCCGCAGTTCCTTGACTATCCTTTCTTCGCCGTGGACAGCGTGATGGTGAAAGGTGTTGAAAAAACGATCGGTATTCCTTCTCCGGCGAAAAAGTGGCACGAGATTGACTGTCGGCAGGATTTTGTGAATTATTGGAATCAGGTCGGTGGGAAAATCCGTGCGACGGGCGATGCCCCGCTCCTGTGGGAGCTTGTTTTCTGGTAACGGCTTCTGCGGGTACTCCATGATGGCGTGCCATAACGAAATTCAAAAACAGCGGAGAGTTCTCTACGAAAGAGAGCCCTCCGTATTTTAGTTCCTGCCGTCGCGGCAACTGCTGTTTTTTGCGGGGGTTGCGTGACATCATAAACGGCTTCCCGTTTGGTAACGGTTATTGCTTTTATCCGAGTCAGCGTACGGTTTTATGTACATAGAGTGTGCTATACTGATGAAAACACGGGAGGGATATGCAATCACTATCCCCTTCGAACACAGCTACGAAACCATATAAACAATCAGGAGGAAACGATGAAAACACTTACCTGCGGGATGCGCGGCGGTACGGATCGAAAAACTCGAAGAATTGATTTTTGATGCACTGTTGGAGCAACTTCAAACGCCGTCAGCAATGAAAAGTCTGACGGACGGCATCCTGCAAATACAGGAGGAGGCAGGAAACAATCATACGGTTCTGAAACAACTGTATAACGAAAAGAAGAAAGCTGAAACGACTCTGCAAAATATCATGGCGGCGGTGGAAAAAGGCGTCGTGACCGCAACGACGACCAGCCGTCTTTTGGAAGTGGAAACGACCATCCATGAATTGCAGAAGAAAATTACCATCGAAGAAAGCAGACGCCCCGAAATCCTCACACGGGAGGACATCGCCGTCTATTACAAAAAGGCGTTGAGCATGGAAGCTGCAACCGTGATCCGCTACCTGATCCGCAAAATCGTATTATTTGACGACCGCGCGGATATCTATTACAACACCCCGACTGACACCATACCCGGTGACGGTCGGGGCTTTTGCTTTTACGAGACACAGTCCGCCTATGTGCTCTATTCTGCGCAGGGATTGCTGCGGGGAGAAAGCAAAAAGATGGCCATTTCGTTCCGGCTCTGACGGTTCCGGGCGCTATTTGAACAGCCGAAGAACGGCGGGTTTGTGCCGGGGAAACAAAAAATCCGAGTTTACCCGTGGTGGGTTCAACTCGGATAGGGTGGTGGTGGATCATGTAGGACTCGAACCTACGACCGATCGGTTATGAGCCGACTGCTCTGACCAACTGCGCTAATGATCCGTAGATAATCCATATTGGCAGAACTATTGTACCACAATGCGGGAAAATGTCAAGCGGTTCCCGCGGATTCCCTCGGCGGTGGGGTGCCTCTTGTTGCGGCGCGGGCGTCGGGGCGGATAGAGGGGAAGGTTTTCACGGTCGCGATTCCCCCAAAAAGTCGGCGTGCCGCCGAAAATATCGGCTCCGCACGGTTCTGCCGAGGATGACGGCTCTGTGCTGTGGTTCTGACGAAAACAACGGCTTGGTGCGGTTCTGCCGAGGATGACGGCATCGCACGGTTCTGCCGAGGATTACGGCTCCGCACGGTTGGTATCGCTGTGGGAAACAGAAGGACGGAGCCGTTCGGCCCCGTCCGAAATCGGGTGGTTTCCCGGTTACTTCTCGGCAGTCTCTTTCTGCTCGCCGGTCACGGCGAACAGGCTCCGAAGCCGAATCTTGACCGCACCGAGGTTGGTAATCTCGTCAATTTTGATTTGGGTATAGAGTTTCCCGCCGCTCTCGAGAATCGCGCGGGTCTCATCCGAGGTGATCGCGTCCACCCCACAGCCGAACGACACGAGCTGCACGAGGTTCATCGTCAGCTCTTTCTCGTCCCGCACGGCACGGGCGGCGGCATACAGCCGCGCGTGGTAGGTCCACTGGTTCAGCACCGTGGTGTCGAACCGCGGGACATCCGCAGCGACGGCATCCTCCGACACCACCACGGCACCGAGGTCGCAAATCAGGCGCGGAATCCCGTGATTGATCTCCCCGTCGATATGGTAGGGTCTGCCCGCCAGCACGATGACCGGCAGGTGCTTCTCGCGCGCAATCGCGAGATAGCGTTTCCCCTCTTCTCTGACGCGATTCATGTACGACGCATACTCGGCATAGGCGGCATCCGACGCGGCTTTTACGCGGGCGAGGTCGAGTTTCACCCCGTTCTCTGCCATCATGCGGACGAAGTGACGGGGGAACTCCCGTCGGTTATGAATCCCGACGAATCCGTCGATATACCGAACCTCGGGCGGGAATTTGACATTGGCGCCAAGCACCCGCGGATAGTATGCGACGACGGGGCAGTTGTAGTGATTCTTCCCGCGTCCCTCGTCCAGATTGTAGGTCATGCTCGGGTAGAAAATCATGTCGACCCCCGCATGAATGAGGTCTTCCATATGCCCGTGAAGCAGTTTCGCGGGGTAGCAGACCGTGTCGGACGGGATGGTGTGCTGTCCGCGGACATGGAGCGCATGGCTCGACGGTCCCGAGACATGGACATTGTACCCCAAGTAGCGGAACAGGGTGTACCAGAACGGCAACAGTTCGTAGAGGTTCAGCCCCATCGGAATCCCGACCGTGGGTTTCCCATCCTCCCGCCGATTCTCGCGATACGCGTCCAAAAGAGACTGCTTGAATGCGTACAGGTCATAGTGCTCGGTCGCCGCCGCACCGCGCACGGGCTTTTCGCAGCGGTTCCCCGCAATGAACTTCCCGCCCTGCCCGAAGGTGTTGACGGTCAGACAACAATGATTCTCGCACCCGCCGCAGGTCAGTGCTTTGACCTCGTGACGGAAAGACGCGAGTCCCGCGGCATCAATGAGCGTGCTCTCTTTCGGCTGATGCTTCTGCGCCCAAAGCGCGGCACCGTATGCGCCCATCAGCCCCGCGACCTCGGGACGGAGGCATTCCCGCCCGGTCTCCCGCTCAAACGCGCGCAGCACTGCGTCGCTGAGGAAAGTCCCGCCCTGCACCACAATGTGTTCGCCCAAGGCGGCGGGGTTCGCACAGCGAATCACCTTATACAGCGCGTTCTTCACCACGCTGATGGCGAGCCCCGCGGCAATATTTTCGACCGATGCGCCGTCTTTCTGCGCCTGTTTCACCGAGCTGTTCATAAAGACGGTGCAACGCGACCCTAGGTCGACCGGCGCGTCGGCGTGGAGTGCCCGCTCCGCAAAGGATGCGGGCGTGTCCCCGAGCAGGGAAGAAAAAGTCTGTAAGAACGAGCCACACCCCGAAGAACACGCCTCATTCAGATAAATGCTGTCAATCGCGCCCCCGCGAATCTGGAAGCACTTAATGTCCTGCCCGCCGATGTCGATGATGAAATCCACCTCGGGGCAGAACCGCGCCGCGGCGGTATAGTGCGCCACCGTCTCGACAATCCCCATGTCACAGCCGAATGCCGCGCGGACGAGTTGCTCCCCGTAGCCGGTGACGGCGGACGAGACAATCCGGATGTCGGGGTATGCCCGATAGAGTTCGGTCAGGTAGTCTTTCAGAATCGGGACGGGGTTCCCGCCGTTGGAGGTGTAGAGGGGATGAAAGAGATTCCCGTCGCGGTCGACGAGCACCGCCTTGACGGTCGTCGAACCCGCGTCGATGCCCAAGCACAAATCCCCGACGGGGGTATCGACCCGATGAATGTTGCCCGTGTCGTTCGCGTGGCGACGGCGGAACGCCGCAAGTTCCTCTTCGTTTTTGAAGAGCGGCTCACAGCCGAGGTAACCGCTTTTAGAGACATAAGATGCGGTAAGTCGAGAAAGAGAAGCCGGTAAATACGGCTCCGCCGTGTGCGACATCGCCGCGCCCATCGCGACATAGTACAGCGAATTATCGGGACAAACGCCCTGCACGCGCAGGGTGCTGTCGAACGCGTCACGCAATCCCGGCAGGAAAGTGAGCGGACCGCCGAGGTAGAGCACCCGCCCCGTGATTTCTCTGCCCTGCGCGAGCCCCGCCACGGTCTGATTCACCACCGCGAGGAAAATGCTCGCGGCGATATCCTCGCGCTTCGCCCCTTGGTTGATGAGGGGCTGTACATCGGATTTCGCGAACACACCGCAGCGCGAGGCGATGGTGTAGGTGCGCTCGCTCTTTTTCGAGAGTTCGTTCATCTCATCGGGTGTGACCCCCATGAGCGCCGCCATCTGGTCGATGAACGCGCCCGTCCCGCCGGCACAACTGCCGTTCATGCGGACTTCCATCGTCTCGGAGAGGAAGAGAATCTTCGCGTCCTCGCCCCCGAGTTCAATCACCGTGTCGGTCTCGGGACGGAGTTTCTTTACCGCGAGACGGGTCGCCCAAACCTCTTGAACGAACGGAATCCCGAGGTCGTTCGCGATGCCCATCCCCGCGGAGCCGGAAACGGCGACCGCCATCTCTTCGCCCGGGAAACGGTCGGCGACCGTCTGCAAGAGTTCGGTCATACAGGAAACGATTTTTGCCCGATGGCGGTCGTAACTCGAATAGAGCACTTCCCCCGCGTCCGAGAGGACCACGCATTTGATGGTCGTGGAACCGATATCAATTCCCAGCCGTTTCATCCGTCTTCCTCCTCGGTCAGCGCGAGCATCAGTTTGATGCGGTTTTCCTGATTGACTTTCGATGCGCCCGCGTCATAGTCCACGGGGCAGATATTGGCGTGCGGATAGGTATTCCGAATGGTGCGCACCACACCTTTCCCGACAATGTGGTTCGGCAGGCACCCGAACGGCTGTACGCAGATGATATTCGTATAGCCCTTTTCGACCAGTTCCGCAATCTCGGCGGGGAGGAGCCAGCCCTCTCCCATGTTCACCCCGCGTCCGAGCAGTTTCTCTCCCCGCTCGCGCAGTTCGCGGAAAGTCCCGGGACGCACGAACTCGGGATAGGGTTCGAGCGCCTTTTGGAACCGTTTTTCGAGTTTCGCGCCCACCCACGCGCCGATGCGCGAGAGCAGGGTGCCGCGGCGGGAGCCGTCTCCGTAGAGATCGCGCTCCGTCAGGTGACAGTCGAACATATACTGGAAGAACGGGAAGACCCCCGGCACCATGTATTCGCATCCCTGACTCGCAAGGAACTCTTCGAGCCCGTTGTTGCCGAATGCCGAATACTTGACATAGATTTCCCCGACAATACCCACTTTTGTTTTTTTGACCGCATTGCGGGGAATATTATGAAAGTCCTCTGCCATCGCGCGCAGGTTCTTCGAGAGCGCACGACCGAAAAGTCCGCGGTTGTGTTTCATTTCATCCGCGAGTTTGGCATACCATTTGTCCATCACGGCATCGGTGTCTCCCGGGTTCTGCTCATAGGGCTTCACCTGATTCTTGAGGAGCATCATCATATCGCCGTACAGAATGGCGATGAGACCTTTCACCATCATCATGGGCGTGATGCGGAATCCGCTGTGCTTCTCCACCTTGCTGAAACTGAGCGAGAGCACCGGCACATAGTCGAATCCCATGTTGTGGAGCGCCTTGCGGAGCATCCAGATGTAGTTGGACGCGCGGCACCCGCCGCCGGTCTGGAACTGGATGAGCGCCACCTTATGCGGGTCGTATTTCCCCGAGGTCAGCGCGTCGATCTGCTGTCCGCACATACAGATGGCGGGATAGCACATATCGTTATGTACCTGTTCGAGCCCCCGCTGAATCACCTGCCGCCCGCGGGAGCGCAGAATCTCTACGCGGTAGCCGTACATTTTGAAAATCTCGGTGACGAGCCGCATATGGATGGGGAAAATGTCGGGGCAGAGAATGGTATGCGTCTCTTTCATCTCCCGCGTGAACTGCGGCCGCTCAAATCCCCAGGGGCAGTCCTCTTCGGATGGTTTCCGCTTTTTGTCTTTCATGCGTTCCCCCGTCTCCTTTCTTGTGGTTCTGTCCTCTGCAAAAAGAGGACAATACAGTTTATTATAGCAAATAATTTTCGCGCGCGCATGAAACAAAATCTCCCCGCCGTCCTATCTTTGGGCAGCGGGCGAGATATGTCACAATACGGGCAGTAAAACCCTGCCGATTACGCGCGCGGCGTTTCTTCGATATTCCGAATATTGAGTTCCAGATTCCCGCGGAAGATGACCTCGATCCGACGGATGTCGTCGGCGAGCTGTTCCTCCGCCCCGGGTCGGTCGTAGTGTTTCATCCAGCGCACCATGACCCCAAAGAGTGCCTCTTCGTAGAAACTGCAAATCAGGCGAATGTCGCGCGGGTCGATGGTCTTTCCCGCGGTCAGGCGTTCGATGCTTTGCAGCATCACCTTGTCAAGACGCTCGATGACGAAGCGGCTCGCCGCCTCGTGTCCGATCGAGCGGTATATATTATAAAAGACTTTCTTGTGCTTGACGGCAAATTCGATGAGAGAGAAGATGACCTGCTCCCGCGGGCGTTCATCGGTCACCGAAAGGTCGCCGATCGCCTCGTCGATCGCGCAGTCCAGTACTTCATAAATATCATGAAAATGATAGTAGAATGTATTTCTCGTAATGCCGCAGGCACTCACAATGTCTTTGACCGTGATTTTTCGGAGCGGTTTCTTCTCTGCCAAATCCAACGTGCACTCGATGATGGCACGCCGCGTGAGCTGTGACATAGACCCCCCTCGCATTCTCCCTTCTTCGGGATCGAGATTCCGGTTTTCGCCGCATCTCGGGCGTTCCGGTCATGGTTATTGTACCCTTTTTCGCACGCAAAGTCAATCATTTGACAGAAAACTCACAAAAGATTGCGTTAAAACATATTTACATTTTCGGAAAAATATGATATGATTATCTTGCCGTGAAAAACCGTTATCGTCCACGGCAGAAAGAGGTTTTCCTATGTTACCTTTGATTCTGGTCATTATCGCAGTCGTCGTGGTTCTGGTCGTGTTCTTTGCCGCCGGATACATCAAAGCGCCGCCGGACACCGCGTATATCATCACGGGACCTACCAAGCGCCGCATCCTTATCGGGCGTGCGGGTTTCCGGATTCCCTTCTTTGAACGGCTCGATAAACTCTCTCTCCGCGTCATGCAGGTCGATGTCAAGACGAGTGAGGCGGTCCCGACGAACGAGTTTATCAATGTCACGGTCGACGGTGTCGCCAATATCAAGATTTCTTCCGACCCCGCACTTCTCGAACGCGCGGCGGAGACCCTGCTCAATATGGGTCAGCAGGAGCTGATTACCCTCGTCACGCAGGTGCTGGAAGGCAATATGCGTGAGATCGTCGGCTCGGTAGGTCTGAAAGAGATGGTGCAGGACCGTCAGGGCGTCGCCAAGAAGATCACCGAGAATGTCGTCCCCGATATGGAGAAACTCGGGATTGAGGTCGTGAACTTCAATATTCAGAACTTCAAGGACGGTGCCGGTACCATTGAGAACATGGGTATCGACAATGTCGAGCAGATTCGCAAGAACGCGCAGATCGCCAAGGCGAACGCGCAGAGAGATATCGCCATCGCGTCCAGCCAGGCGCAGGAACAGGCGAACGCCGTCAAGGTCGAAGCCGAGAAGAAGATCGCCGAGCAGGACGCGGAACTCGCGATTCAGCAGGCGGAGATGAAGACCCGCGCGGATACCAAGCGCGCCGAAGCGGATGCCGCCTACTCCATCCAACAGGAATCGCAGAGAAAGGTGATTGAAGTCACCCGCGCCGAAGCGGATATCGCGAGACGCGAGAAAGAGGCCGAGATCGCCGAGCGCGAGGTTGCCGTCAAGGAGCGGAAACTCGATGCCGAAGTCCGCAAGGAAGCCGATGCGCAGACCTACCGCATCGCGAAAGAGGCGGAAGCCGAACTCATCCGCCGTCAGAAAGAAGCCGAAGCGCAGCGCTATGAAGCCGAACAGCAGGCAGAGGCGCAAAAGGCGGCCGCCGCCGCACTCCGATTCGCCATGGAGCAGGAGGCGGAAGGTATCAAGGCGAAAGGTCTCGCCGAAGCACTCGCGATTGAGAAGAAAGCCGAAGCGCAGAAGAAGATGGGTGAAGCGTCGGTCCTCGAGATGTATCTGTCCGCGCTCCCCGATGTGGTGAAGAACGCCGCACAGCCCCTCGCACAGACCGACAAGATCGTCATGTACGGGGACGGCAACGCCACCCGCGTGGTGAAAGATGTCATGACCTCGACCTCGCAGGTCGTGGACGGCATCAAGCAGGCGACCGGCATCGATCTCGCGGAGATCGTCAGCGGCATCGCCCGTAAAGCGCCCGTGGAGACCGCGACCCCCGATGCCCCGAAAGAATAAACTTGAGGGAACACGGGCGGTGACGGTCCCAATACCCTGAAAACGGGGAGCGGTATTGTTCCCCCGAGCAGGTGTCCCCGATTCTCCCCGAGAATCCTCTAACCCCCGAGGGTGCCGAAAGGCACCCTCTTTTGTTTTTCGGAACAACCGCCCGTTGCCGCGTTTTACGGCACCGCGCCGTTTTTCGCCGGGGCGATTCATGAGCCGCCGAAACAAGATACAATCAGACAACCGCGAAAAACGAGCGTTCGAGATTCAAGCATGATGCGCCGTAGGGCGGGGGCTTGCTCCCGCCGAAAAATACGAAATCAACTCTTCTGAATTCGGCAGATTTGCAGAACGATTAAGTATCCCGTACCACACCATTCCTGTCGTGTTGTGTTTCAACAGCAAAGCGGCGGGAGCAAGCCCCCGCCCTACGACACGGAAAGTGCCGCGGTGAAATTTTGCTGACGCAAAGTGAGTTTTTTTCTGCGGCGAAGAGAAATATGCGGAGACTCTTGACAGTCGTATAAAAAAGAAAACCCCCGAACGGTTAGCGGCATAGCGATAAATCTTTATCGCTACTCCGTTAGCTATATTTGCCTTTCGGCAAGTGATATGCCTGCGGCGTGATATTTTGCTTACGCAAAGTGATATTTTCCCTTTGGGAAAGTTAAGGCAAAGATAATATTACTTCGGCTGAAAGCCGAAATATAATGCAATCCCCTTGCATATCACTTTTAGCCGTTAGGCAAAAAATATAACTTATCTCGAAAATCTTTTGTGGATAAGAAAAGCACACTACATTTCGCGACTGCGAAGTATAGTGTGCTACACTTTTATTACCGACTAAAATCCCTATGGGAACTACGCTTTTCGGGGGTCAGTTTGTATTTGTGTGCGTTTCGCGTGCAACGGCTCGGGCGAGCAGTGGGGACCCGAGAGCGAGAAACAGGAGGACGATTATTTGGTACGCATCTCGCGGTAGGGGTCGAGGTCGCCTTCAAAGACGGGTTTCACACGGAAAGTGAAGGAGAACTCTTCGTCATGCAGGCGGTATTCGGGCGCGAGCATGGGACCGCAGGAGTGCGAGCCGATGCCCGACTGACGCGCGTCGATGATGACGGTCGTCTCATGCTCGGGCACCAAGTCGTCGCGGTGCGCGGTCGCGGTCAACTGCTCGGGCGAGTAGTGGGAGACCGAGAGCGAGAAACGGTCGGACGAGAAGAACAGACCCTGCCCGCCGATATCGCTGACGCAGGCGAAGCGGCAATCCGCGTGGGCGCCGTTTTCCTGCGGGCGGATATAGGGGACATAGTTCTCGGTCGCGGTGGTACGGAAATCCCCGAGACGGGACGAGAGACGCAGGTCGGCATAGGACTCTCCGGGTCCGTACCCGAAGTAGCGCACTTTCTCACACCCCTCGGGCATGGTCAGGCGCATCCCGAAACGCGGGAGGTAGGTCTTATCCAAAATGCCCTTCGCGACTTTGACATCGCAGGCGACCGTGAGCCCCGCGCCCGCGGTGACGGTGTAGGTCAGGGTGACTTCCAAACCCGGGCGGAACCCCGGTGCAGAGAGCGTGAGCGTGACGGGGCGGGTGACCTCCGTCGCGGTGACGGACGCGGTACCCCAGACCGCACGGGTGGTGGAGAGCCGATTGAGGTTCTGCTGGTACCATGCGCCTTTGATCTCGCGGTCGTTATCGGTCGGTGCGCGCCAAACCGTGGGTGCCATGGGAGCGGCAAGGAACTCTTTTCCGTTATCGGAGAGCGAGGTGAGCAGACCCGAGGACAGGTCGAAAGTATAGACCGTCTCGTTCTCGGTCACGCGGAAAGCCGTCTCGGTCTCCTCGCAGGTGACTTCCCCGACGGGTGAGAGGGGATAGGTTTTCTCTTCTTCGGAGATCAACAGTTGCTCCGCGCCGACTTCATAGCCGACCTCCGCCCACGGGGTGGGGGTATTCTGACAGAAGGAGAGGTTCAGGGTCGTGATGCCCGCGAAGTCGGTCTCACCGAACAGGTGGTAGGTCTTGGTCTCCCGCGGCTCGTTATCGAGGAGTAGCGAACCCGCGAGCACGGTCTCCCCGTCGCTCTCGACCCGCCAATGGAGGGTGAGGTCGGTGAGGGGGGTGAAGTAGCGGTAGCTCTCAATCACGATGTCCCCGACGGACTCGCCCGCGGTCACGCCGACGGGTTTCAGAATCTCTTTCAGTTCTTTCATACCGGTCGAGGGGGTGCGGTCGGGGAACACCAGTCCGTCGACGCAGAAGTTCCCGTCGTGCGGATATTCCCCGAAGTCGCCGCCGTAGGCATAGTGCGGGTCGGCGTAGATATTTTCGCCCGTCGCGATGGCGTGGTCACAAAATTCCCAGACACAGCCGCCGAGGTAACGGTCGGAGGAGCGAATGAGGTCCCAATACGCCTTCAAATCCCCGGGTCCGTTCCCCATCGCGTGCGAATACTCGCAGAGATAGAGCGGGCGGCGGCTGGTCGCGACAATCTTCTGCATCCCCTCGATCGACGGGTACATACGGGAGTCGACATCCAGGTAGGT
Organism: Clostridia bacterium; assembly: GCA_028720145.1. Taxonomy (GTDB): domain Bacteria; phylum Bacillota; class Clostridia; order Oscillospirales; family CAG-272; genus UBA1740. The sequence continues at coordinate 5,871 of JAQYLJ010000047.1, read as the reverse complement.
GTCGGCTTTCGCCGCTTCCGCGACGGCGGGGTCGGCACTATTCATCAGTTCCCAGTTGATATAGGCGGATTCGCCCTCGGAGTGGACAAGGCGGGAGGGGTCGCGGCGGTGGAAATAGTCCGCCTGCGCCCGATGGTTCTTCCCATAGCCCGACTCGTTCCCGACGCTCCACATGAGGACGGACGCATGGTTCTTATCCCGTTCGAGCATCCGCTCGGAGCGGTCGAGGTACGCAGCCTGCCACGCTTCATCCTGGGTGAGCAGACCGACATTTCCCGCGAACGCACAGCCATGGGTCTCGAGGTCGGTCTCGTCGCAGACGAGGAAACCGAGCTCATCGGTGAGGTCATAGAAACGCGGGTCGTTCGGGTAGTGCGAGGTACGGATGGCGTTGATATTATGCCGCTTCATCAGGAGCAGGTCGTTTTTCATCGCCTCGTACGGGGTCGCCGCGCCGAGGATGGGATGGCTGTCATGTCGGTTGACCCCGCGCATCTTGATGCTCTTCCCGTTGAGATAGGCGACACCGTCTTTGACTTCCATGCGGCGGATACCAATCCGCAGGCGGATGATTTCGCTCCCCGCCGTGAGGTACAGGTCGTAGAGGTCGGGGGTCTCGTCGCTCCACAGGAGCGGGTCGGTCAGGGTGGCGACCGAGAGGGTCGCCGCGTCCTTAATTTCGGCAGTGCCGTCCGCGGCGGTCTCCCCGTCCGGCGAGAGCAGACGGTAGGAGAGGGAGAGCGGGTGCGAGACCGTGACATCGAGGGTCAGGTCGGCTGTTCGGAAATCGTCCGAGAGCGCGCATTTCGAGAAGAGGTCGACAATATGGGCGTCATCCCGCGCGAGGAGGTAGACCTCGCGGAAAATGCCGGACATCCGCCATTTGTCCTGGTCTTCGAGATAGGAGCCGTCGCACCATTTGAGTACCAAGACGGCGACGGTGTTTTTCCCCGCATGGAGCAGGCGGGTGACATCGATCTCGCTCGTGGCGTGGGAGACCTGACTGTATGCGCAGTAGGTCCCGTTCACCCAGACATAGAAGCAGGAGTCCACGCCCTCGAAAGTTAAGTACACCGTCTTTTCTTTGAGATAGGATTCGGTCAAGGTGAAGTCCCGTATGTAAAGCCCCGCGGGATTCTGCTCCGGCACATGGGGCGGGTCGATGGGGATGGGATAGCGGACATTGGTATACTGCGGCACATCATAGCCGCGGTCGAGCACGGTCTGCCAAGAGCGCGGGACGGTCATGGTCTCCATCGTGCTCCTGTCAAACGAGTCGCCGAGAAAATCCTCGACCTCCCGCACATCGGGATAATAGCGGAAATCCCAGTCGCCCGCGAGGGTCTTGAAATAGGCGGAACGACCGCGCAGACCTTTCTCACAGGAGGTCTCATCCGAATAGGGGATAAAATAAGCGTGCGGCTTTTGACACCCGTCGTGCAGAGTGGCGAGCGTCTTGTGATAATCGGGAATACCGAGAGGCATAGGGGGACTCCTTTCGTTTGCGCCCAAGGCGTTTCATAAGCAGTCTTATTATACATAGAGTAATATAAGAAGTCAACGGCGCGCGCGTTTTTTGCGTGTTTGATTTGGATTCTCCACCGGAAATCGGCAGACGGCTGTTCGGGTATTCTCAGGGGGCAAAAAACAGCGCGGAGCCGCAAAAAAGCGGCTCCCCTTTGAATTATCCGCAACCGAGAGGAACGGGAGCGCGAGAAAATCACGCGCCCTCGCCGTTCTCGAATTGCAACTGATAGAGTTTGTAGTAGTACCCGCGGTGGCGGAGCAACTCCTGGTGTGTGCCGCGCTCGATGACCTCGCCGTTTTGGAGCACGACGATCTGATCGGCGTGCTGAATGGTGGAGAGCCGATGCGCGACCACGAGCATGGTGCCGATGGTGCGGATCTTTTCGAGAGACTGCTGAATCAGGACTTCGGTCTCGGTGTCGATATTGGCGGTCGCCTCATCGAGAATCAGAATCTGCGGGTGGTGGAGCACCGTCCGCGCGAAGGATAAGAGTTGCCGCTCGCCCTGCGAGAAGTTCTCGCCGCGGGCGATGACCTCTTCGTCGAGCCCGTGTTTCTGTCGGCTGATAAAGGAGTCCGCATTGACATACTTCACGGCTGCTTCGATTTCCTCTTCGGTGAAGCGCGGGTCATTCAGGGTGATATTCGAGCGCACCGTGCCGCTGAACAGGAAGACATCTTGGAGCATCTGCCCGACCGCGCGGCGCAGAGACTTGATTTGAATCTCGGTAATGTCGCGGTCATCGATCAGAATCTGTCCCTTTTGAATCTCGAAGTTGCGGACGATGAGCGAGAGGATGGTGGTTTTCCCCGCGCCGGTCGCACCGACAAACGCGCAGGTCTCGCCCGGCTGAATCACAAAGGAGACATCACGGAGAATCCACTCGTCGGGATTGTAGGCGAACCAGACATGGCGGAACTCAATCTTGCCCTTGAAGCGGTCGACCGCCACGGCATCGGGCTTGTCGCGCACCTCGGGACTGACATCGAGCAAGTTGAACAGCCGCTCGGAGGCGGTGAGCGCCTTTTGCAGGTTGTTGAGCTGGTCGGCGAGGTTCTGAATCGGGTTAAAGAAGTTCGAGAGATAGAGGTAGAACGCCACGATCATGCCCGGGGTCAGGGCGAGCGCCACGCCGAGAGAGAAGGTCACGGCGATGGAGAGCATATAGAGCATGGAGATGAACGGGCGGTAGATACCGAACGCCACGGTGACGCGGAACCGCGCACGGCGGAGGGCTTCGTTCTTCTCGAGCATTTCCTTGTCTTTGCCGCTCTCACGCAGAAACACCTGAATGAGCTTCATGCCCGACAGGTTCTCGTTGAGGAAGGTGTTGAGGTCCGAGATGCTCTTGCGCTCTTCGCGGAAGATCGCGGTGACGCGGTGACGGAACACGAGCGAGGTGACCAGCACCACGACGAGGAATCCCAACATGGCGAGCGAGAGCTGCCACGAGATGGTGAACATGATGGCGTAGACCCCGACGACGGTCAGGAGGTTACGGAGCAGGTTGACGAGGACACTCGTGAAGAGGTCCGACATGGACGCGGTGTAACTCGCGACCCGCGTGACGAGCGAGCCGACCGGCATCTCGTTCAACTGGTTCCGCGACATATTCTCGATATGCTCGAATACTTCCATGCGGAGCCGATAGACGATATTCTGTCCGGCGCGCTGTAAAATCATGGACTCGGCGTAGAGAAACGCCTGGTTCACCAGTCGGATGGCGAGATACCCCACGGCGACCCCGATGATGATGCGCAGGGAAATCGCGGGCGAGGTCAGGTTATCGACCACGGTGCGGATGAACATGGGCAGAATGACATCCAGCCCGACATTGATGAGGATGAGGAACAGGGCGAGACAGAAGCGGGCGCGCTCGGGTTTCAGATATTTCAGGGTGCGATGCATCATCTCTTTGGTCGAGAGGTGCTTGTCCCCGAAGAGTTTTTGCATATCTTCTTCCATTACACTTTCCCTCCTTCCACTTCGCGTTCGAGGGCTTGCAGATAGACCATCTTCTGATAAGTAGGAGAAGTCTCCATGAGGCGCGCGGGCGTATCAAACGCTTCGACCCGCCCGTTATCAAGGACGAGGATGCGGCTCATATGCGAGACGGTGGAGACGCGCGAGGCGATCACCACGGTGGTCTTCCCGCGGCGGGCGTGCGCGATATTCCCTAGGATCTCCTCTTCGGTCTTGATATCGACTGCCGACACCGAGTCATCGAGAATCATGATGGGTGCGTCTTTGAGATAGGCACGGGCGATGGAGATGCGCTGTTTCTGCCCGCCCGAGAGGGTGACGCCCCGTTCGCCCGAGACGGTGTCATACCCGTCCGAAAACGCAACGATGTTGTCATGGACATCGGCGAACTTCGCCGCCGCTTCAATCTCTTCTTCGGTCGCGTCGGGACGCGCGAAGGCGATATTGTTCCGAATCTTGTCGCTGAATAAGAAGTTGTCCTGCGGGACATAGGCGACCGCGTTCCGCACGCTCGCGGGCGTGCAGTCCATGACATCGACGCCGTCAAAGAACAGCGTACCCGCCTCGACATTGTAGAGCCGCAAAAGACACGCCGCGAGGGTGGATTTTCCGCACCCGATCTTCCCGACCACGCCGATGGTCTCGCCGGGTTCGATTTCAAAAGTCAGGTCGTGGAGCGCCTCGTCCTCGGCACCGGGGTAGGAAAACGAGAAGTTGCGGAAGGTGATTCTCCCCGCGATATTTTCCAGAGTCACAGCCCCCTCGGGCGCGGAAATCTCCTCTTCCTCGGTCATAAAACGCGAGATGCGTTTGAGGGACGCGCGGGCGCGAGAGTGCATGGTGACGATCTGCCCCATGGCGATCATCGGCCAAATCAAAGTTTCAAAATAGCCGATAAAGGTCACGAGTTCCCCTGCCGAGAGGTCCATCGCGTGCCCGAAGAGCACGACCGGGTTCCCGGTCACGAGACGGTAGACGAAGAAGCCGCCCATCCCGATGAGGAACGCCATGATGACGGCGATAATGATCTCGATGGTGACATCAAAGAGGACCGAGACGCGGACAAAGGAAATGTTCTCCTCTTTGTCTTTTTTTGCGACCGAGGCGAACTCGTGGAGCTGCTGCGTCTCTTTGACAAACGCCTTGATGACGCTGATGCCGGTGAAGCTCTCCTGCGAGAAATCGTAGACATGGTCGAACGCCTTTTGACGCGCCTCCCATTTGTTCGACATGAATTTCTCGACCAGCGCGCCCCAGACGACAATGAGGAGGAGGGGGATGGAGAGGAAGACCGCCATCACCCAGTCGAGGGCGACCATGCGCCAAATGGTCAGGAGCGAGAGAAAGACGGCGTCGATCATCATGACGGTGCCCCAGCCGAGGTTTTCCTCGACCGTCTCGATATCGTTCGTGAACCATGCCATGACGGTACCGACACTGTTCTCGTGATAGTAGCGCTGCGAGAGCCGTTCGGCTTTGAGGAACATATCGTGACGGAGCGCGGCTTCCATCTTACCCGACGCGTTGAAGATGGTGATGCGCCATGTGGTGCGTCCCACCCAAAGCACGGCGGCGACGAGAAGAACCCCGAGCAGAATGTCACGGATTGCCGCGAGGGTCAGTGCGGTGCCGTTTTTCTCGGCATCGCTGCATAGGTCGACTAACTGCCCGAGGTATTCGGGAATCAGCAATTGAAAGTAGTTGACTGCGATGAGCGCGGCAATCCCGATGAGGTAGAGCCACGCATATTTGAGGTAATAACGATTGAGATACTTGTTGAATAGCATACCTTTCACCTTGGTGGATAGGGGAGCGACTGCTCCCACGGGACAGGTCCCCCTCGCGGTGGGTCTATCCGAGAGAGGACGGATGCGGTGCGGCAACGGCGCACGGCGATGGATGGTGCGGCAACGGTGCACGGAAATAACGGGTGCGGCAACGGCGCACACAGTTTATATTAAAACTCTTTTTATTAGTTCTGTCAAGAGGACGCGCGCGTAAGGCGCGACCGACGCCAAAACGGAGAAAAAAAGGAGCGCCCACGGGCGCCCCGAAAAGAGGTTTTCTCTTGCGAGAGGGAGAACGGGACGGGGAAAGTCAGCAGGGCTCCGCGGGGGCGGGGGTCTCGGGGAACTCGTATTCCATCGCGGCGCGCTCATCGGTCTGCTCAAAGAGCACGGTGTCATCCCGCTCGAAGCGATAATAGACCGGACACGCCGGATGCTCGCGAATCGTGCGGGTCATGGCGCCCTCGCGGGGTGCGCGGAGCAGATGCCCCGCCTGCGTGAGCCGTCTGACGGTCAGACGGTAGCGACCCTGACGGACGATAATCTCGCCGTCTCCGATTTTTTCGGCTTTCG
>JAQYLJ010000046.1 GCA_028720145.1 Clostridia bacterium | reverse complement strand
ATTTTGGACGGCAAAGAACCGTTTCTCATTCCGCTCGGCATCTCGGATGCAAACGGGCGCATCCACGACAAAAAGCAAGGGAAATTCCGTCAGATCAACCGCTTTCTCGAATATATCGCCGATCTTTATGACAAACTGCCGAGCGAGGGCAAACTGACCGTCTATGACCTCTGCTGCGGAAAGAGTTATTTGAGTTTCGCGGTCTATTACTATCTGCACGACCTCAAAGCGCGCGAAGTCGATATGCTCTACATGGACCTCAAAGCCGATGTCATCGCCTACTGCGCCGAGGTCGCGCGGGAGGCGGGCTTCACGGGGATGCGATTCCTCGCCGGTGATATCCGAGCTCTCCCCGCGGGCACCTCGCCCGACCTCGTGGTCTCACTCCACGCCTGCGACATCGCGACCGACATTGTCCTCGACACCGCCGCAAAGCTCGGTGCGGGCGTGATTCTCTCGACCCCCTGCTGTCACCGCTATCTGAATCATCATCTTGAAACCCGCGAGTTTTCGTTCGTCACGGCGTACCCGCATCTCAAAGGGAAACTCGCCGAGGTCTTCACCGAGGGGTTACGGCTGGCGAAACTCAAGTCCGAGGGGTACACCGTCTCGGCGAGTGAACTGACCGACCCCGACGACACACCGAAAAACACACTGCTCATCGCCGTGAAACGAAGTGACTTCGTGCCCGCGTCCGACGAGGCGAAAGCCCTCCGCCGCGAGTATGAGGACTGGGTCACCCGTCTGACGGGGTGCACGGCGGAGAACTATCCGGAGGGCATCCGAACATGACGGAAAGACAATTCAAAACCGCATCCGCGGAAGAAACCGAAGCCGTCGGCGAGATGCTCGCGCGGGAACTGCTCGCGAAAAACCTCCGTCACGGGTTTGTCACCTTAGACGGGGAAATGGGGGTCGGAAAGACGGCGTTTGCCCGTGGATTCGGGCGCGCCCTTGACATCTCGGGTGTCAAGAGTCCGACCTATACGGTCGTCTCGGAACACAAGGGGAACCCCATCCCGCTCTTTCATTTCGACTTCTACCGTCTCGGGGACGAGGACGACCTCTTCACCATCGGTTACGACGACTATCTCGCGCGGGAGGGGCTGATCCTCGTCGAATGGAGCGAACGGCTGCCCGCCGCGATCCCCGCGGATGCCATCCGTGTGAGAATCGCCCGCGGCGAGAATGATACCGACAGAATCATCACAATAGGTGGTACAGAATGAATATACTGGCACTTGATTCCACCGCGGTCGCCGCGTCCGCCGCGGTCGCGCGGGACGATAAAACTCTCGCCGTCTGTTTCGCGAACAACGGCTATACTCACAGCGAGATTCTCTTGCCCATGGCGGAAACCGCACTCGAAAACGCCCATCTCACGGAAAACGATATCGACCTCTTCGCCTGCACGGTGGGTCCCGGCTCGTTTACCGGTGTCCGCATCGGTGTCGCGACCGTCAAGGGGCTGGCGTTCGGACGAAACAAGCCCTGCGCCGCCGTCTCGACGACCGAAGCGCTGGCAGAGGGGCTTGCCCCTCTCTCGGGGATCTTGATCGGGGTCATGGACGCGCGGAGAGGACAGGTCTATGCCGGTGTCTTCACCTACCGTGACGGGGCACTCGTCCGTCTGGCACCCGACCGCGCCATGCAAGTAGACGAACTCGTCCGAGAGGTGCTCACCGCCTATCCCGAGGAGCCGATACGGCTCGCGGGAGACGGGTATTCCCTCGCGTTTGCTGCTTTCCGCGAGGCGGGAGCCGCCCACCTGACCGAAACGCCCCCTGCCCTGCGGCTCCAAAACGCCGAGGCTGTCGCACGCTGTGCCCTCCGTCTCGCACGGGCGGGAGAAACGGTCGACGACGAAGCCCTCCGTCCGCTCTATTTACGGCTCCCGCAGGCAGAGCGGGATCTACTCGAAAAACAAGCCGGTCATACGGCGTAAAAGGAGAATACCATGGAAAAGAGAAAAATCTATATCGGCGCGGACTCCGCGGGCTATCCCCTGAAAGAGCATCTGAAAGAATATCTCCTCGCACGCGGATACGAGGTCGAGGACATGGGCACCGACTCGACGGCATCCTGCCATTATCCCGTCTATGCGCGGGCAGTCGCCCGCGAGGTACAGAAGAGACCCGACGAAGTGTTCGGGATTCTCGTCTGCGGCACCGGCATCGGCATGAGTATGTGCGCGAACAAGTATAAGGGCGTGCGCGCCGCCGTCTGCTCGGAAGAATACTCCGCTCGTCTGACCCGCAACCACAATAATGCGAATGTCCTCTGCATCGGGGCGCGCGTCACGGGAGAATGCCTCGCCGAGAGTGTTCTTGATGCATTCCTGTCCGCCGAGTTCGAGGGCGGTCGGCATCAGACCCGCCTCGATATGATGCGGGAAATCGAAGAGGAAAACTGACGGCGTTTCCCCTGATTTTTCGGCTCCGCGCCGTTTTTTAAGCGACAGTTGTGAAACAACAAGAGAGGATAGCGCATGGCTGTCCTCTCTTTTCTATGTAGCAGTCAGACCAATCCCGCGAGCCGCGAAACCGCTTCTCCCCGCGAGACGAGTTTCCCATGTTCCGAGAGCAGGGTCAGAACCGTGACGGGGTGACGGCTCCCGTACTCGTTCAATACCGAGAGCGGTCCGATGTCCGCGCCGTCTCCGTCCTCTTCAAGCACCAGATACCATCTGCCGTCCTCGCCGCGATAGGCATCCGAGGGGGCGTGGTACGCGCGGGACAAAAGAACCCTGCAAGCCGCGGTCAGACGGTCGAAACTGTCAAACGAGTATAGGCACCTCAAACGCCGCATCTCCCGCTCTCCTTTCCCCGCTCCTCCCTTTTGGGAAGACAGGATTGTGATATATAGTTCGCATCCGCCAAGTCTATCGCGCCAGACCTGCACCAGCACGCGCGCCTCGGTCGCGTCGAAGCCCGAAATCCGTCTGATCTCACGGAACAGATGGGCAAACGCCTCGCGGTTCTCCTCATCTCCCTCTTCCATCGTCTCGGGGGCGAGACGAAACAATGCCATGTCCTCGGGGGACAAAACCACCTTGAGGCGCGTATCACTTACCACAATCAGTTCCATTCTCATCTCCTTGTTTTTTCTGCTTGCTACCATTATACGCCCCGAGGGGGGAGAATGGGAACCGAGAAAGAGCGGTAAAAGTGGAGAAAAAAGGCGCGAAAACGGGGGGATCCCCCATTCCGCACCTTATTCGGTTTTGTTTACCAAGCAGATTACTGCACGCGATAGGTCGTCCCCGTCGGGGTATCGGTCAGCACCACGCCGTGTGCCGACAGTTCCGCGCGGATTCTGTCTGCCTCGGCGTAGTTCTTCTGCTTCTTCGCATCGGCTCGAGCGGCAATCATGGCTTCAATCTCCGCGGCGGAAAGATCGCCTGCGGCAGCGGGAGCCGTTTCTTTCTCTTGGCGTAGTTTTTCTGCCTCGGAGAGAAGTCCGAGCGCGAGCACCGTATCAAATTCGGAGAGCAGTTTCTCCTTGGTGGTATCGTTCACGGGTGCTTTCAGGACATCGTAGAGCACCGTCACGGCGAGCGAGGTGTTCAGGTCGTTATCGAGCGCGTCGCGGAACGCGCGGCGGAGCGGCTCGGCTCCCACCTCGTCAAACGATTCTCCCGCTCTCGGTGCGAGAAGAGCAATTTTAGCAATGAGTTTGCGGTACGCGGAAGCAGCGTTCTCCAAGTTCTCATAGGTGAAAACAAGGGACTTCCGATAGTGGGACCCGAGGCAGAAGAAACGGTATTCCATCGGGGAGTACCCTTTGCTCTCCAAAAGCGAGAGGGTCAAAAATTCCCCCTTCGACTTACTCATCTTCCCGCTCGCGGTATTCAGATGGAGTACATGCATCCAGTATTTGCACCACTCGTGACCGAGGTACGCCTCGCTTTGGGCAATCTCGTTCGTGTGGTGCGGGAAGGCGTTATCGATCCCGCCACAGTGGATATCCAGATGCTCCCCGAGGTATTTCATCGAGATGCAGGAGCATTCGATGTGCCAGCCGGGGTAACCCACGCCCCACGGGCTATCCCATTTGAGTTCCTGACTGTCGAACTTGGATTTCGTGAACCAGAGGACAAAGTCCGCCTGATTCCGTTTATTCCCGTCCGCCTCGACCCCCTCGCGGACGCCGACGGCGAGGTCCTCTTCGCGGAAACCGTGGAAGACATAGTATTTATCCAGTTTCGAGGTGTCGAAATAGATATTTCCGCCCGCTTCGTAGGCATATCCCTTTTCGAGCAGCGAGGAAATGACCCGAATGAAATCATCAATGCAGCCTGTCGCGGGTTGAATGACATCGGGGGTGCGGATATGGAGCTTCTCACAATCGGCGAAAAAGGCGTCGGTATAGAACTTGGCGATCTCCATCACCGTCTTATGCTCTCGGCGCGCGCCTTTCAGCATTTTGTCTTCGCCCGCGTCCGCATCACTCGTGAGATGCCCGACATCGGTGATATTCATCACCCGCGTGACTTCGTACCCCGCGTAGCGCAGATAGCGATCGAGAATGTCCTCCATGATATACGTGCGAAGGTTCCCGATATGGGCATAGTGATAGACCGTCGGTCCGCAGGTGTAAATCCCGACCTTCCCTTCGACATACGGGACGAACGGTTCTTTTTCATGGCTGAGTGAGTTATAGAGATACATGAGGTGCCCCCAAATAGCAAATTCATCATTGTATTATACGAAAACACCGCCCGCTTGTCAAGCGAGTTCCCGCATGACGGGCGGATTGGACGCATGACGAAAAAAATGCGTGAAAAAAGTCGAAACCTTTTCGGGAAATGCACTTGTTTTTTTCCGGCGCATCCCGTATAATGAATATTACTGATTAAATGTACTTATTGCGCCCGCGTAAACGCGTAAAAGTCTCACGAAAGGAACCGCCATGGCAAAGAAGAACAAGAAAACCGCACCGACCGAAACCCCCGCAACCGAACGCACCGCGGGAGGAAAGCGGTCGTTTTATGACCCCACGCGCACCCTCCACAGCGTCATGCCGTGCGTCCTCGTCGTGTTCGCGGTCTTTCTGGGATTTCTACTCGTCATGGACGCAATTCACACCGACACGGGTCCCCTCGGAAACGGTCTCGTATGGTTCTTCAAGGGTCTGCATTCCTACTGCGTCTACCTCCTGCCCCTGCTGTTCCTCTGGGTGGGGATCTCGTGGCGCGCAGATGTCCGCCGCCACAGAGTCGTGAAACGGATCGTATATTTCACGCTGTTGCCCATTCTGATTGACGCACTGTATTTCACATTCTCGGTCAAGACCGCAGTCTTTTCTTTTACGGGATTCTTTCAAACGGGTGTCAACCTCACGGGTGCGGGGCTGTTCGGCTCCCTCCTCGGGTACGGACTCTGGAAACTGACCATGTTCATCGGTCTGCCGGTCATCATCGCCCTCTATGTCGTGCTGTTCCTCTATGACCTCTTGGGGATCACTCCCGCATCCATCATGGAGAAGAGAGCCAAACGCCGCGCGGAAAAAGAAGCCGAGGAGGCGGACAGGCGTTCGGAGACAGGCGCGGTCGAAAAAGATACCGTGACCGAACCGACCGTCGCAGTCCTATCGTCAAAGGAAACCGCGCGGGAAGGCAAAAAAGATAAAAAGAAGAAAAAAGAAGTCGAAAAAGCGCGGCGCGCAAAAGAAAAAGCCGAGGAAAAACGCCGTGCAAAAGAAGCGGCAGGGTATTTCCCCGACGAAGAAGAAACCTTTGACCAACTGAAACGGCGGCTGGGTGCGGAACAGATGGAGATCGAGCGCACCGACGTCGCGGGAAACCGCGGGAGAGTCGTCCCCCCCTCCGAGCCGCGTCCGCAGAAGCGCGCGGCAATTCCCGAAAAAGGCAGACGCGTCCCCATGGCGGTCGATACCCCACTGCCGACCGCGGGCATCCCCGAAGCTCCACCCGTCGCGGCAATCGGCGCGGGGGAGAAAAACGCGCTCCCCGGAGCAGGGTATGCACCCATCGGCACTCCGTCCTACGGTGCGCCGTCCTATGGCGCGAGCCGTGCGGACGATGTATTCCGCTCCTTTGACCCCGTCCGTGCGATGCCCACAGAGGGCGGCGAGACGGTACTGATTCCCGCAGACGATGCCGTGCGGACCAAGCGCGAGACCCTCGCGCCCGTCAAAGGGAGCACCGGCACAGGTGGCTCTTTCCGCATCCATGTCGAACATATGGAGATTCCCTCGACGAGAAACACGGGTGCAGAACAGTCCGCCTCGCAAGAGACGCAAGCCAAATCCTTCTCGGACTACGAATCCATCACCCGCAGAGCGACGCCCGACGAACCCGCCGCGCCCACGCTCCCCTATGTTCATCCCGCGACTATGCCCACCGATCAGCCGCAGGCATCCCGTGACGGCACGCCCGTGATTGTTCCGCCCGCTCCTCCGCGGACGGCGTTCCCAAGTCTTGCGGACGAACCGGAGGATATTTTCGAGGAGGACGCCCTCCCCGCACCGGACGCGGCAGACGACCAACCCGTCATCCGCACCTATCAGGAAACCGCGGCGAGCGACCCGGGTATTGAGGTGACCGAGCGCGTCGTGGAGCACGGAACACAGTACCCCATCCCCGACCCGCCTGCGAAAGTCCAAAAAGAAGAAAAGCGGACAAGACCCGATTACTCGAAGAACTATCTGTTCCCGCCCCTCTCGCTGCTCCGTCGTTCCATCCCCGTGACAAGCGGAAGCGAAGAAGCCGAGATACAGGAGCGCGGGCAACGGCTGATTGCGGCGTTCGCCACCTTTAAGATTGATATTCAAATCAAAGAAGTGGTGATCGGTCCCCGTATCACGCGGTTCAGCATCGAGCCGCCCGCAGGCGTGCGTATCAACACGCTGATTAACCTGACCGACGATATCTGCCGTCTGATGGCGAGCAAGACTCTTCGCATCGAGCCCATTCCCGAGACCCCGTACCTCGGGGTGGAAATCCCGAACAAACACGCCACCAATGTCAGTCTGGCATCTCTTATCGACACCGAGGCGTTCCGCCACGCGAAGAATGTCACGACCGTCCCGATCGGCGCGGGTGTGACGGGGGCACCGGTCTTCGCGGACATTTCCAAAATGCCCCACTTGCTCGTCGCGGGTGCGACCGGCATGGGGAAATCCGTGTTCGTCAATTCGATCCTTCTCTCCCTGCTCTATCACGCGCGCCCCGATGAAGTGAAACTGATACTCGTCGACCCGAAACAGGTCGAGATGTCCATGTACAACGGCATCCCGCACCTGCTCGTCCCCCCCGTCATCGACGCACAGAAAGCGGCGGGTGCGCTCATTTGGGCGGTCGGTGAAATGGAGCGGCGCTATCAACTCATGGTGAAAGCGAATGTCCGCACCATCGAGAGCTACAACCAATATGTGGACGAAGACCCGTCCCGCGGTGAGAAACAGCCGAAAATCATCATTGTCATCGACGAGTTGAACGACCTGATGATGCAAGCCAAAGACGCGGTGGAAAGTTCGATTATGCGTCTGGCGCAAAAGGCGCGTGCCGCCGGGATTCATCTGATTCTCGGTACCCAGCGTCCCTCGGTCGATGTCATCACCGGTACCATCAAAGCCAACATTCCCTCGCGTGTCGCGCTCCATGTCACCTCGGGCACCGACTCCCGCACCATCCTCGATGTGTACGGCGCGGAGAAACTGCTCGACAAGGGCGATATGCTCGTGATGCTCGCGGGTGCGGAACCCATGCGGATTCAAAGCGCGTTCGCGAGTGACGAAGAGGTGGAGAATGTCACCACTTTCCTCCGCAACAACGCGGGTGCCGCGGTCTATGACGACATTATCAGCGCGCAGATCGATGCAGAGACCGAAAAGTACAAGAACGCAGGCAAGAAAGAGCGGTCGCGCGACGATGAAGACGGCGAGGATTACGACGGCTCCATCTTCGAGGACTCTCGCTTCATGCAGGCGTGCCAAGTCGCCTTCGAGAGCGGAAAAATCTCGACTTCTCTGCTCCAACGCCGCTGTAAACTCGGCTATGGGAAAGCGGCAAGCTATATCGACACCATGGAGATGATCGGCATGATCAGCGGGCAGGACGGCTCCAAGCCGCGCGAACTGCTCATGACCCGCGACCAATTCATGGAGATGGTGGCGCGAGACAGCCACTCGGGAGACTAATATTTGTTTGGGGCGATGCTGCGCTTTGCGGCACACCCGAAAGGATTTCATATGATTTATCTCATGCTGACAGAGGGATTTGAAGAAGTCGAGGCAATCGGCACCGTCGATATGCTCCGCCGAGGCGGACTTGACTTAAAACTTGTGGGAGTGAGCGGAAAAACCGTCACGGGGAAACACGGCATCAAGGTCGTGAGCGATATTTCCCCCGCGGAAATGACCGAAAAAATGGATCTGCTCATTCTCCCGGGCGGCGACCCCGGCGCCATGAATCTCGATGCGTGGGAGGGCATGGATGCCCTGCTCGCGCGGGCGGAACAAGAGCACAGCCGTATCGCCGCCATCTGCGCCGCCCCCATGATTCTCGGGAAGCGCGGGTACCTCAAAGACCGTTATGCCGTCTGCTACCCCGGCTTTGAAAAGTATCTCCTCGGCGCGAAGCGCACCGAGGGGCGCGTGGTGACCGACGGTCCCTACACCACCGCTGTCGGCATGGGTGCAACCCAAGAATTCGGCGCGGAACTCGTCAGCTGTCTGCTCGGCATCGACCGCGCCGCGGAAATCTATACCGCCATCCAAGGGAAATGACTCCCGCCGAAGAAAAATCACTCTTGCGCCGCAGGGCGCTCGCCGAGCGAGAGAAACGCGACCAGCTCCTCGTGCGTCGGCTCTCGGAGAATATCCGCGAAGTGATTTCCCTCTCTCCCGTCTATCGCGAAGCGGACGCACTCTTTCTCTATGCGCCCATCCGCGGAGAAGTGGATTTGACTCCGCTGTGCACAGAAGCGTTTGAGCGGGGAATCCCCGTCGCGTTCCCGCGCGCGTCCGCGGGCGGCGAGATGACCTTTTACTGCATGGCACGGGACGATTCGTTCGACCGTGACACCTACGGAATCCCCTGCCCGCCGAAAGGCGCGGAGGTCGCCCGTCCGACACCGAAAACCCTCTTGCTCGTCCCTATGGTACTCGGAGACGAAGAGGGGTATCGTTTGGGGTACGGCGGGGGATACTTTGACCGATTCCTCCGCGTTTTTCCCGGGGTAATCCGTGGCGTTCTCCCTGCGTGTGACCTTCTCCCGCATCTCCCGCGGGAACCGCATGATTTCCCTCTCCCCGCCCTGATAACCGAGGCGGGCGAGGTGTTCCCGCATTTCCCTCACAAAGAAGTATGAAAAGGTAAGAAAACCCCATGGTTCTGAATGTCAAACAGTCCTTCATCGCCTACCGATGTCCCGAATGTCACAATACCGTCTACGGCGTAGTCGGCGAGTTCGCCATGAACGCGAACCGTATGCTCAAACTCAAATGTCCGTGTGGCGCGTCGGAACTCGTCATCAACTATACGAGCGACGACAAACTGCGTCTCTCGGTCCCCTGTCTCTTCTGTGGAGGCAGTCACAACTATGTCGTCTCCCCCCGCGTCTTTTTCTCGGGAGAAATCTTCCTCTTGGCTTGTCCGTATTCCAACATGGATCTGTGCTTCATCGGCACGAAGGACCAAGTGGACGAGGCGGTCGAGCACTCGAATGACGAGCTCAATCAACTGGTCTCCGAACTCGGTATGGACTCTCTCTCGGAGCTGCGCTCCTCCCCCGATGTCGACCCCGATGAAATCCTGCGCGACGCGCAGATTTACGATATCATGCGGTTTTGGGTCAAGGAACTCGAAGCGGACGGTGCAATCGACTGTCCCTGCCATTCGGGGGACTATGACCTCAATATCTCGGACGACGGCATCTGCATCTTCTGCCCCATCTGCGGTGCGGAGAAAGTCTATCCCTGCGAGAGCGTGAATGCCGCGCTCGATGTCCTCGCGACCGACAGGGTCGTCCTGACCCCGCGAGATGAGGACGGAAACGGGCAGGCAAACGAATAACCGCCCGAGAATCCTCAAAAACCCTTGTGAATACCCGTAAATCCCCCGAATATTCCCGCGTAAAAACCCCGGGCGAACCCGGGGAGATATAACAAACGATTGTAGCGGAAAGACCGCTGAATCAGAACCCGTAGTAAGCGTTTAACCCGCGGTAGATCCCCTCCGCGAAGAGCCCGGGGTCATCCCGCATGAGCGCCGCGTCGCCCGGGTTACTGATAAACCCGAGTTCCACGAGGACGGCGGGCATGGGCGTCTTTCTGAGTACATAGAGCCCCGGGCGGGCGATGACCCCCCGATTTCTGAGCCCCGTGAGAGCGGTCATGGAGCGGAGAATACTCTCTCCTATCCGCCCCGCCGTCGAGTTCACCGCATAGACGAGCGCCTCACTGCCCGACGCGGACGAGTCGAGAGACGCATTGGTGTGAATGCTCAAGAACAAATCCGCGCCGAAATCGATCGCGCCGTCCACCCGCGCCTGTAAGCTGGTGGCATTGCTGGTCCCGAGCTGTGTCTCGGGGGTCGGGCGCGAGAGACGCACCGCATAATTGGGGTCCCTCGACATTCTCTCATAGAGCAGTCTCCCGACTTCATAAGTGACTTCCTGTTCGGTGATTCCGTTCCCCTCCGCCCCCGTATTGGGACTGACGGGATTATGTCCCTGGTCAATATAGACACGAATAGCCATTATGTTTCCTCCGATTTTTCATCATTACAGACTATGGGGAAACGGAAAAAGGTGTGCATGAAAGAGATACAACGCATTCTTTCCTTCGTTCGGCGCGCAGTCGATGATTACGCGATGATAGCCCCGGGCGACCGCATCGCGGTCGGGGTCTCGGGCGGGAAAGACTCCCTCACCCTGCTCGCCGCGCTCGCGGAATTGCGCAGATTCTATCCGAACCCGTTTGAAGTGGTCGCCATCTCGATTGACATGGGGCTCCCCGACATGGATTTCTCCGCCGTCGAGGCGTTCACCCGTGGGTACGGGGTCGAATGGAAACAGGTCAAGACCGATATCTCCAACATTATTTTCAATATCCGAAAAGAGCCGAATCCCTGCTCTCTCTGTGCGAAGATGCGGCGGGGCGCGCTCCACGCCGCAGCCAAAGAAAGCGGCTGTAACAAAGTCGCGCTCGGGCACCACTTCGACGACGCGGTG
Organism: Clostridia bacterium; assembly: GCA_028720145.1. Lineage (GTDB taxonomy): Bacteria > Bacillota > Clostridia > Oscillospirales > CAG-272 > UBA1740. Next base: position 27,751 of record JAQYLJ010000046.1, on the reverse strand, counting down.
GAGACCTTTATGCTCAACCTCTTTTTCGAGGGCAGAATCGGGACTTTCTCCCCCGTGACCTATCTCTCCCGACAGGACCTCACGGTCATCCGCCCCCTGCTCTACGCGCAGGAAAAAGACATTCGCTATTTCGCCCGCCACGCGGAAATCCCGGTAGTCACCTCGACCTGCCCCGAGGATCACGCCACCGAGCGGGAAAACATGAAACTGCTCCTAAAAGAACTCGAACAAAAATATCCCGGGTTGCGGCACCGCCTCTTCGGTGCCATCTGCCGAGGAAAAATCGACGGCTTCCGCCCTACGGGGCGTATGCCGGAATGAGGGGTACCATGACGCAAGAAGAAGCAAAAGCCCGTATTCTCTCCCTGCGGGCGGAAATCAGGCATCACGCGGAACTTTACTATCAGAAAGATGCACCCGAAATCTCGGACTTCGAGTATGACGCGCTCTTTCGGGAACTCGAAGAACTCGAGGCGGCGCATCCCGAATTTGACGACCCCGCATCTCCTACCCACCGTGTGGGCGGGGCGGTCCTCGACAAATTCGAGAAGGTCACGCACAGCGTCCCGATGGGGTCGCTCACCGATGTGTTCTCGTATGAGGAGCTCGACGAATACTTGGCGAAAATTGACGCTATTCTCCCGGGGGCATTCTACTCGGTGGAACCCAAAATTGATGGGCTCTCGGTGGCGCTCACCTACGAGAGGGGCAAACTGGTGCGTGGCGCGACCCGTGGCGACGGGTTTGTCGGTGAAGATGTGACCGGAAATATCCGCACCATCCGCTCGATTCCCCTGACCCTCCCCGAGCCGCTGGACATTACGGTGCGCGGCGAGGTCTATATGCCCCGCGCGGTGTTTGAAGAACTCAACCGTTTACAGGAGAGCGAGGGGCTCCCGCTCTTCGCGAACCCGCGGAACGCCGCGGCGGGCTCCCTCCGTCAGCTCGACCCCAAAATCGCCGCCGCGAGACGGCTCGATATCATGGTCTTTAACTTACAGGCGGGAGCGCTCTACGTGGACGGGCACACCCCCGAGACCCACACCGAGACGCTCGACCGCTTGGAGGAACTCGGGTTCCATGTCCTGCCGCACCGCAAGCGTCTTTCGGGCGCGGAGGCAATCAACGCCCATGTCGCCGCCCTCGGGGAGATGCGAGACACGCTCTCGTTCGACATGGACGGCGCGGTCATCAAACTCGACCGATTCGACCATCGGAAGCGCATCGGCGAGGGGACGGGTCGCCCGAAGTGGGCGGTCGCGTTCAAGTACCCGCCCGAGGAAAAAGAGACCGATCTCCTCGACATTACCATTCAGGTGGGACGCACCGGCGTTCTGACCCCGACGGCGGAACTCACGCCCGTCCGTCTCGCGGGCACGACCGTATCGCGCGCGACCCTGCACAATATCGGATTCATTCGGGAGCGGGATATCCGAATCGGCGACCGCGTCGTCGTGCGGAAAGCGGGAGAGATCATCCCCGAAATCGTGCGGCGTGCAAGCGGCGCGGCATCCGATGCCCCACCCTATGAGATGCCCGCGTTCTGTCCCTCCTGCGGGGAACCCGTGATACAGGACGGGGACGGAGACGGCGCCGCCGTGCGGTGCGTCAATCCCGGCTGTCCCGCGCAGAAGGCGCGCGGCATCATCCACTATGCGTCCAAAGGGTGCATGGACATTGAGGGGTTGGGTCCCCAGGTCATCGGGCTGCTCCTGAAAGCCAATCTCATCTCGGACTTTACCGATCTCTACCGTCTACGCCGCGAGGATGTGGCGAATCTCGACCGCATGGGCGACACCAGCGCGGGCAACCTGCTCGCCGCCATTGAGAAGTCCAAAGAGGCGGGGCTCGAACGCCTGCTCTGCGCCCTCGGCATCCGTCAGGTGGGAGAGGTCGCCGCCGCCGCCATCGCGCGCAAGTTCGGCACGCTCGAAAAGGTACGGGAAGCGTCGTTTGAGAGTTTCGCGGAGGTCCCCGACATCGGAGAGGTCACCGCGAGCAACCTCATCGGTTTCTTCTCCAATCCCGAAAATGCCGCTCGCATCGACGCGCTGATCGCCCTCGGGGTCAAGACCGAGGCGGTACGGGAAGTGGCGGGCGACACACTCGCGGGTCTGACATTCGTTCTCACCGGCACCCTGCCCACCATGACGCGGGAGGAAGCCACCGAGAAGATTCGGGCGGCGGGCGGAAAAGTCTCCTCCTCGGTCTCGAAGAAAACCTCCTATGTCGTAGCGGGCGAGGAAGCGGGTTCCAAACTCACGAAGGCACGGGAACTCGGCGTACAAATCCTCGACGAGGACGGTCTCACCGCCCTGCTCGAACACGGGGTCGGTCAAGCGTCCGACACCCACGCCTGAACCATCGGTACAAGTATTCCCCACAGCCCTCCGAAAAGGGCAATTTCAGAAATGTATACCATCCGGATCTCCCGGATTAAATAAAGGAGACACACCATGAGCACTACGCAAGACTTCATCGCACAGCCCGGTCCCATACAGCCGGACAAATGTCGGACAGACGATCGGCAACCGCTGCCGCCTCTGCAGGAGATTCTGAAAAGACCGCGTGCGGAGAGACCGATCTACGGGATCTACTCTTGGTTCATCGACTACCCCACCTACGGGAAAGCCATCCGCGAGATCGGATTCCCGAACATTCGCTCCGGCGGTCCTTTCACCGATGAGGAATTCTCCATGATGATCAAAGACGGTCTGGATATCCAACTGACCATCGGACAGGCACTCAGCAAATTCGAGAATGAAGACGCGTTTATTCAGGGAAATATCGACCGTGCGCTGGAACTGCTCCGTCGGTACGGACCCGGCGGTGCTTTCTTCAAAGAACACCCCGAACTGCCCTATCATCCGATCGAGCATTTGGAAATCTACAATGAACCGAACTTCCAATACATGGTGCCGAACGACACCGATATCAAGGAGAAGGCGCGCCTCTACACCCGTCTCCAGACCGCGGTCTATCCCGCCGTCAAAGCCGAGTTCCCGACCGTCAAAATCCTCGGATTCGGCGCAGGCGGTGCGTCTGCCGCGGATGTCGGATTCATCGACCTCTGCTGCAAACTCGATCCCGCCATCTATGACACCATGGATATTCTCTCCACCCACCCGTATATCGACCCGATTTCCCCGTTCCTCTGGAAATCGTGGCTGAAATTCTCGGTGGCGTCGGGACTCCAGAATATCAAAGCCATCCTCGCGCGCGGCGGTAAAGAGGATATGCCCATTTGGTATACCGAACTGGGTTGGTTCATCAGACCCGATGCCGGCGGATTCTACGACGCCTGCCACGACGCCTTGGATCAGGTGGAGCACGCGGCGTTCAATGTCCAGATGTACGCCCTCGGGATGCGTCTCGGTGTCGAGCGCATCGAAACCATGTATATCATGGACACCGACAAATGCAATGCGGGCTTTGTCAACCGCGACGGCTCGTTCCGCGTCGCGGCGGAAGCCACCAAGGTCATGATCTCCCTGATGCCCGACCCGCGTCTCGTGGGTGCTCTCCTCGACGGAGAGGACAACCAATACGCCTATGTATTTGAGGCACAACCCGGTGGAGAAGAGGTCACCATGGTGTTCCATGCGAACGCTCCCGCGACCATCACCATCCCGTGGAACGAGCCGACGGCGAAGGTCACCGACATGGTCGGTCACACGGCAGAGGTGAAAGCCGAAAACGGGCATCTCACCCTTTCTGCCGGTCCCTGCCCGCTCTACATCCGTCACGCATAAGCAGAAAACTTTCGGGGCGCGCGCCTGCGCGCCCTTTTTTTGTGTAAATGGCACAATTTCTCGGCTTGTTTTTGGCGCATTCGCGCTTGACAAGAAAAAGCGAACTGTGATACATTGTATATAGTATTTTTAAGGTTACGGGGCGATCTTCATCTCGGATTTGTCCCTCGGAACTGCCCTTACAAAGGAGATATCCATGAAAAAAATTCTCATTGCACTCGTCGCCATCCTTCTCATCGCGTCCATGCTCTTTTCGTGTAAGAAAGACCCGGATCCGACACCGGGTCCCGGAAGTCAGGACGGGAACGAAGACAACGGCGGTAGCACTGTCGACTCGACGGAGAACGGCACCTACATGAAGGATGCCGTCGGCATCTATGTCTACGGCGCGAACCGCGTGTTCACCGAGGACACGAACGGCGCTATCAGAATCGGCGCCGATATTCTGCCGCAGGTGGATTTTAACGGCAGTTCCAAAGCAGCTCTGTCCCAGTCCATTCTGAACAGTATGGCGGCGATCGACAGCGTCTATGTAGCGGGGCGCTCGGATGTCCCCGTCTACGGGATGTATGCCGGTGCGGCGCATGAGTATGTCAACTTCGCGCCCGATCTCGCCTCCGTCGGGATCGTCAATCTCCGTACCAATCGCGGCGGTATGTCCGATGAGTCCATGCGGGCGATCTGCGAGAACAACATCTCGGTCATGATTACCTCGGGGCTCGGTTTCACCAGTTATTTTGCCGGCAGCGACCTCAAAAATAGCAACTCGGCACTCTTGATTTACGACAACTACAACTTCACGGGTTATCTGGAAAAAGTGGTGGAGCAAACCACGGAGTTCCTCCGAAAGTACGGTCCGAACGGCTCTTTTTTCGAAACCTACACCGGGAACTACAATCCCATCCGCTATCTCGAAGTCTGCAACGAGCCGAACTTCCAGTACATTTTCCCCATCAAGCGTGAAAACGGCGCCGATGACGCGAACAACTATCTCAAATCCTGCGTCTACGCACTCTTGCAGATCGTCACCTACCACACCGTAAAAACGGTCTGCCCCGATGTGCAGGTGGTCGGCATGGGTGCCGGCGGCGCGGGGAACCTCGACCTGCAATTCATCGAAGATGTCCTCAAAATGGATAATTCCACCTGTCTCCAAATGTCGGCCAGCAAATCCACCGGTGTCACCCTCTATGACATTCTGAACAGCGTGATTGCCGAGTCCGAAACCGTCCGTTCGGTCATGCCCGAGGGCATCGACGGCGTGACGAACAAGATGGACATCGACACCGTACATACGATGGATATCCTCTCCACCCACCCCTATAACGAAGGCGTTTCTCCTTTCGGGCAGGATGGGTATCAGTGCATCTCGAAAAACCTTTTCAGCATTCGCTCCCTCCTTGCGGAAAAGGGTGTCGACTACCTGCCTATCTGGTTCACCGAGTGCGGCTGGAATATCTCCCATGAAGAGGGTGGTAAATACGAAGTCGGTCACTGCACCCAGCTCGAACAGGCGGAGATGGAAGTCCAGTATTACCTCTACGCACTCCGCAACGGCGTCGACCGCATCATGTATATGTCCACGAACGACACCGACAATTGCAACTACGGGCAGTTCCAGGCGAACTCCGGAGAACTCGGCGTTGCAGGCTCGACGAACAAGTGGGTGGACGCGGACTGGCGTCTCTGTCTCTACGCCATCCAAACCATGGTAAACAAACTGCCGAACCCCGAGATTCTCGCAGCATCGGAAAAGTGCTCGTCCGACGGCAGCTCCTGCACGCTCATCTATACATTCTCTCCGTATATCGGTGCGAGCGAGAGAGACTATGTCACGACCGTGCTCTCTCCCATGAAGGCGGCGGAAGTCGAGGTTGCGTGGGACTACGACTACGCGCTCGTCACCGACCTCTTCGGCGCGACCCAGATGGTACCCGCCAAGGAGGGGAAAGTCACGCTGAACGCGGGTCCCGCCATCCTCTACCTCGAAGTGCCCACGATGCAGGATTATATCGATCACGGTATCAATCCGACGGCAGAGACGGGTGCTTCCCTTGAGACCGCATGGCTCGGAGAAAAATTTGAACTTTGATATCTCTTTCGCGGGGGCGTACAAACGCCCCCGTCTTTCTTTTTTTGTCTCTTAAAGCGGGAGGTGGGTCGAGACAGACACCGGCGCAAAAATCGGAAATGAAAGCACCGAGAGAACAGAAGCGGAACGCAATCAAAGGACGAGAGAACCATACAGGGAGTTCTATCCAAATCGGGATATTTTTCTTGTATAAAATAGAGAAAAATATCATTTTGTCTTGCAAGAGAAAGAGGGAAACAGTATAATAAGACGACCCTATTACGATAGACTCGGATTCTTCGATTTGGAGGCATCAACGAATGAGAAAATGGCAGAGAATACTCTATCAACCCTGTTTGCCGATGGGTGAGGACGGTCGTCTCGTGACCGCGTCTCCCGCGCATATCGCACTCTCCCGCAGAGCCGCCTGTGAGGGCATGGTTCTGCTCAAAAACGAAAACAAACTGCTCCCGCTCAAAAAGGGAGCGCGGCTCGCACTCTTCGGGGTCGGCAGCGCCGATTATGTCAGGGGCGGCGGCGGCTCGGGCGATGTGACCGTCCCGTTCACGCACAGTCTGATCGACGCGACGAACGCGGCGGCGAAAGCCGGAGAGATCACGGTCTTTGAACCGCTCCAAAACCTGTACAGCGCCCATGTCGCGAACGCCTACGCGGCAGGCAAACGCCCGGGTAATGTCCCGCAGCCGACCCTGCCCGACGATATGCTCCGTGATGCGTCTCACGCCGCGGATACCGCGATCATCAGCATTTGCCGTTATTCGAGCGAGGGATGGGACCGCAAGGGCATCCCGGGCGACGGCGACTTCTATCTCACCGCCGAGGAACAGGCGCTCGTCAACGATGTGACGGCGGTCTTCCCGCATACGGTGGTGGTCCTCAATGTCGGCGGTATGGTGGACACCTCTTGGTTCCGCGACAATCCGAAAATCGAGGCGGTGCTCCTCGCGTGGCAGGCGGGGCTCGAAGGCGGCTTCGCCGAGTGGGATATCCTCTCGGGGAAAGTGACGCCGTCCGGGCATCTGTGCGACACCTTCGCTTCCTGCTTCGACGACTATCCCTCTTCCGCGAACTTCAACGAGTCCGACGACTATGTCGAATACACCGACGATATCTATGTCGGCTACCGTTATTTCGAGACCATCCCGGGCGCGAAGGAGAAAGTCAACTACCCGTTCGGTTACGGGCTCTCCTATACGACTTTTGCGATGGACAAATTCAGCGGCGAGGAAAAAGACGGGGTCATTACCCTCACCTGCCGTGTGACCAACACGGGCGACCGCGAGGGCAAGCAGGTGGTACAGGCGTATTACAGTGCGCCGCAGGGCAAACTCGGGAAACCGAAATACGCGCTCGCCGCGTTCGCGAAGACCGATACTCTCGCCCCGGGCGAAAGCAGAAGAGTGACCCTCACCTTCCCTGTCTCCGACATGGCATCCTTTGACGATACAGGCGCGGTGAAACGCTCCTGCCGCGTGCTCGAAGCGGGTGCATACAAAGTCTATCTCGGCTCCTCTGTACGCGATCTCACCGAGGTCTATGTTCATGAACAGAAAAAAGACGAGGTCACCGAGACCCTCCACGCCTATGTGGCACCGCACAAACTCTCGAAGCGTCTGAAAGCCGACGGCACCTACGAGGCCCTCGAAACCTCGGAGTACCCCTCGGTCTACGACACCTCCGACTTCCCGGCAAAGCCGCACTGGGGCTGCGAATACATCCAACTTTCCAAAACCGATACCGACCGTCCGGAGGATATGATCCACATTGACTCGGTCGTGAAAGGCGAGCGGACGATGGCGGAATTTCTCGCGCAAATGTCTGACGAGGATATCATCGACCTGCTCGGCGGCGTCGAGAACACCGGGGTCTCGGATACCCACAGCTGGGGCGGGCAACGCTTCTACGGCATCCCGTACGCTCCCACTTGCGACGGACCTGCGGGCGTGCGTATCTCCCCTGCCGATAAGGGTGTGACGACGACGGCATGGCCGTGCGCCACCCTGCTCGCCTGCTCGTGGAATACCGCCCTCGTGGAAGAGGTCGGCGCGGCGGGCGCGAAAGAGGTCAAAGAGAACAATATGTCGGTCTGGCTGACCCCTGCCCTGAACATCCACAGAAGTCCTCTCTGCGGGCGCAACTTCGAGTACTACTCCGAAGACCCGTATCTCGCAGGGAAAATGGCTGCCGCCTGTGTGCGCGGGATTCAGTCGCAGCATATCGGCGCGTGCATCAAGCACTTCTGCTGCAACAACAAAGAGACCAATCGGAAATGGTCCGACTCCCGCGTCTCCGAGCGCGCTCTGCGTGAAATCTATCTCCGCGCGTTTGAAATCACTGTCAAAGAGTCCGACCCGTGGAGTCTCATGACCTCGTACAATCTCGTCAACGGCGTTTATCCGTCCGAGAACAAGGAACTCCTCACCGGCATTCTGCGCGGCGAATGGGGATTCCGCGGCATGGTCACGACCGACTGGAACAACGACGCGGAACACTACCGCGAAGTCCTCGCGGGCAACGATGTGCGGATGCCCACCGGCTCCAAGCGTCGGCTCCAAAAAGCACTCTCTCTGGGTCTCATCGAAAGAAAAGACCTCGAAGCGTGCGCCGCGAGAATCATCGAACTCATCCTGAAGCTCGACTGATTCACAGGCAAATAACGAAAACGAAAAATCCGCGCTAGTGCGCGGGTTTTCCGAAAGCAAAACGGTGTAGTCCAAAAGGGCTACACCGTTTTTCTGTTCTCTTATTTCTATTTTGTATTGCAGGTCGGCGTGCGCGCCGTGAACCTACTCATCTTCCTCTTCCGCGGGGCGTTCGGTTTTCATCAAAACCGCCACGGTGATGCAATCAAAATAGTCGTTCGTGAGCCGATAGAAGTCCCGCCACATGGGGAAAGTGCGGCATTCTTCGGCGCGCGGGCAGGGTTTCGCCCCACATTCGAGGCAGGCGACGGGCGCGAGATCCCCCTCCGTCAGGCGCAAAATATCCCCGACAATACACTCCTCAGGCGCTTTCACGAGGCGGTATCCCCCGCCTTTCCCGTGTACCCCCTCGATATACCCGTGTTTTGTGAGGGCGGGAAGAATGCGTTCGAGATACTTGAGGGAAATGTCCTGTCTCTCGGCAATCTCTTTCATCGGGATATATCCGTCATCCCGATGCTCGGCGAGGTCAATCATGACGCGGAGCGCGTATCTCCCTCTCGTCGAAATCATCATACGCATCACCTCTTTGTGTTCATTATATTACGAAATACGGGGCAATTCAAGAATGATGGCGAATCGTGTCGCCGCTTTGCTCCGCAAAGCCGTTTTGAATGGTGCCGCCGCCGAGCACGATGTCTCCGTCATAGAGCACCGCCGCCTGTCCCGGGGTGATCGCCCGCTGAGGCGTATCGAACACCAACCGCACGGAGGTCTTTCCTGTCGGGTAAACGGTCACATCCTGCTCGGGCTGTCGATAGCGAATCTTTGCCCGACAGCGAAAAGCCCGCTCGGGTGCCCGTCCGCTCACCCAGTTGAAGTCGCTCACCTCCGCCTCGCGCCCAAAGAGGGCTTTCTCCTCCCCGAGGACGATTCTACCCTCTGCGGGGCAAATACGCACGACATAGAGCGGCGCGGTGCTCGAAATCCCGATGCCCCTCCGCTGACCGAGGGTATAGTGAATGATGCCCCTGTGGTGACCGAGGACGCGTCCGTTCTTGTCGACGAAGTCGCCCTCAGGCACTTTCCGTCCCGTGAGACGCTCGATCGCGCCCGCGTAGTCCCCGTCCGGCACAAAACAAATGTCCTGACTATCCGGCTTCTCCGCATTGACGAACCCGCACGCCGCCGCTATGGCTCTCACCTCGGTCTTTTTGAGTTCTCCGAGCGGAAACAGGGTGTGCGCCAACTGCTCCTGCGTCATCGCGTACAGTACATAACTCTGGTCTTTGGTCTCATCGAGTGCCTTTTTGAGTAGATACCGCCCGTCCCGCTCCTCGATTCGTGCATAGTGCCCCGTCACGACATAGTCACAGCCGAGCGTCTGCGCGCGGAGATAAAGCTTCTCGAATTTCATGAAACGGTTACAGTCGATGCAAGGGTTGGGTGTCATGCCGTTCTCATAGCTCGAAATAAACTTGCAAATGACTTTCTCATGGAAATCATCGACGAAGTTAAAGACATAGTACCGCATCCCGAGTTGCAATGCGACGCTGCGCGCGTCCTCGACATCGTCGAGCGAACAGCAGGTATGTGCGCGGGGGACCCCTGCGTCTTCATTCCGATAGAGTTTCATGGTACAGCCGATACATTCGTACCCGCGGTCGGTCATGAGTTTCGCCGCGAGCGAAGAGTCTACCCCGCCGCTCATGGCAATCAACGCTTTTTTCATTTTTTCTCCAAAACGCCAAAAGACTTCGATACAAAAGAAGTACCGAAGTCTCTCGGGAATTAGTCAGCAAACAAGGGGGTGGACAGGTATCTGTCACCCGTGTCGGGCAAGAGCACGACGATGAGTTTCCCCGCGTTCTCGGGTCGTTTCGCCAGTTCGATGGCGGCATAAGTCGCGGCACCCGAGGAAATTCCGACCAGGACCCCCTCGCTCTTCCCGATGCGTTTCCCGGTTGCAAACGCGTTTTCATTCGAGACGGGAATGATCTCATCGTAAATCCCCGTGTTCAGCACCTCGGGGACGAAACCCGCGCCGATGCCCTGTATCTTATGTGCGCCCGCGATACCCGTCGAGAGCACCGCAGAGGTCTCGGGTTCCACCGCGACGACTTTCACGGCGGGATTCTTGGATTTCAGGTATTCGCCGACGCCCGTGACGGTTCCGCCCGTGCCGACACCCGCGACAAAGATATCGACCTTTCCGTCGGTATCCTCGTAGATTTCGGGACCTGTCGTCTCTCTGTGTGCTTTGGGGTTCGCGGGGTTTTTGAACTGCCCGGGAATGAAACTGTTCGGAATCTCTTTCGCGAGTTCCTCCGCCTTGGCAATCGCGCCTTTCATGCCTTTTGCCCCCTCGGTGAGGACGATCTCGGCACCGTACGCTTTGATGAGTTGTCTGCGCTCGACCGACATGGTCTCCGGCATGGTCAGAATCGTGCGATACCCGCGGGCGGTCGCGACCGACGCGAGCCCAATTCCCGTATTGCCGCTCGTGGGTTCGATGATGACCGAGCCGGGTTTGAGTTTCCCCGTCGCTTCCGCGTCGTCAATCATGGCTTTGGCAATTCTGTCTTTGACCGACCCCGCAGGGTTGAAGTATTCCAGTTTCGCCACCACGCGGGCTTTCAGCCCTTCCTCTTTTTCGATATGCGTGAGTTCGAGGAGCGGTGTCTTCCCGATGAGTTGATCCGCAGATGTATATATGCTCGACATTGTGATTTCCTCCGAATTTATTTTTTATTCCGAATGCGTTTATCCAATTTGTGTGAAAGGCGGGTGCCGGCGCTCTGACACAACTGCACGAAGAGAATCAGCAGAACGACAGCCGCCAGCATGATGAGGTATTTATACCGATAGTACCCGTAGTTGATGGCGATTTTCCCGAGCCCGCCGCCGCCGATGATGCCGCTCATCGCGGAATAGCCGAGGATGGTCGTGAGGGCGATGGTCGCGTTCGAGATAAGCGAGGGGACGCACTCGGGAATCATGACCTTGACAATAATCTGAAAAGGCGACGCCCCCATGCTCTTCGCCATCTCGATGACGTTCGGACTGACCTCGCGGAGACTGCTCTCCGCCAGCCGCGCCACGAACGGGAATGCGGCGATGACGAGCGGGACAATCGAAGCGGTCGTACCGACGACCGTACCGACAATCAGGCGGGTCAAGGGAAAGACCAAAATCATGAGAATCAAGAACGGGATGGAGCGAAGAAGATTGATGATGACATTCAAACATCGGAGCAGCCATGCGGGGAGCGGTAAGACCCCGTTCTTTTCTCCCGCGACGAGCAACACCCCGAGCGGCAGACCGATGAGGATGGAGAAGAGGGTCGCGAGCACCGTCACATAGACGGTCTCCCAGATCGCCCCCGCAAACTCCGCCTGTATGATGCGCCACGCCTCTCGCCACGCATCTGCCGAAAACAAATCACGAAACATCTGTCGTCACCACCTGTACCGCGACATTCGGAACCCCCGTCAGGTATTCCGTCGCTGTTTGTACTTGACTCTCGTCGTTTGGGATACCGAGCAACATGGAGCCGTAGACCTTACCTCCGATGGACTTGGTGGAGGCATACACGATATTCGCCTCGATGCCCCGCTCGACCGCCATTCTCGCAATGAGCGGGGAGCCGGTCGCCGCCGCGCCATTGAACACCACGCGAATCAGCCGCTCGTCCGTGCCGCCCGTCAGCGGGAAATCCCCGTTTTCTTCGGGGAACACCAGTTTCCGCGCCGCCGCGGAGCGCGGGTGGGAGAAGACCTCCGAGACCTCGCCCTGTTCGACGACCTCGCCGCCGTCGAGGATGGCGACGTGACGACAAATCTTCTCCACCACGCTCATTTGGTGCGTGATGATGATGACCGTGATGCCGAGTTGTTCGTTAATGGTACGGAGAAGTTCCAAAATGGAATTGGTCGTGTTGGGGTCGAGTGCGCTGGTCGCCTCGTCGCACAGCAGAACTTTCGGGTCGGTCGCAAGCGCACGGGCGATGGCGACTCTCTGCTGCTGCCCGCCCGAGAGTTGGGCGGGGTATGCCTTCGCCTTATCCCCGAGCCCGACGATGTCTAGTAGTTCCTGCGCTCTCTTCTTTGCCTCTGCCTTACTTTTCCCTGCGAGTTCCAGCGGGAAACACACATTTTTGAGGCAATTCCTCTGCATGAGCAGATGGAACCCCTGAAAAATCATCGTGACCCCGCGGCGCATCTCCCGCAGCTCCTTCTCCGAGAGGGTTTCGAGCGGTACGCCGTCGATTTCAATACTGCCCTCACTCGGTCGTTCGAGCATATTGATACATCGCACCAAGGTGCTCTTCCCCGCGCCGCTCATCCCGATGATGCCGAAAATATCTCCGTCGGGAATGGAAATCGATACATTTTTTAAAGCATCGACCGTGCCGTCCTCGGTTTGGAACTGCTTCGATACCTGTTTCAGAACAATCATGGGCGCCTCCGATACTCACTAGCTGTCGTAATGAACTCTGTCGAGCGTTGGTGTTTCTTACTTGATGGGGTCGAGCGAGGACTGCTTCCCGCCGTAGATGCCGAGCGGCTCCACATGGATGACCGCGACCGACACGATATGGGTGCCGTTCTCTGTATTGAAATCATCGAGATAAGGAACATGCTGGAAATAGTTCGCATCGACTTCCCCGCTCTCTACCACATTGTTGGGAATCACATAGTCTTGATACTCTACGATTTCGAGGGTGATGCCCCGTGCGGCGAGAATGTCTTTCACCACGCGCAGAATGTCCGCATGAGGCGTGGGAGACGCAGCCACTTTGATGGTCGTGCCGGAGAGAGCCGCATAGTCGACCGATGCATCGTAGCCGTCGGTCAGGTTCTCCACCACGGAGACGACCGCGCCGTCATAAGTCGATGCGATGAAGTCGGCGACCTGCCGGCTTTCGAGTGCGGCTTTCAGAGCTTTGATGGCAGGGGAATTCTCTTTCCCCTCTTTGACCGCGAGGATATTGCCGTAAGCGGAGGCGGAACCTTCGATGCCGAGCGAGTCTTTGGTCGGTTTCAGACCCGCCGCGATGGCGTAGTTGGAGTTGATGACGGCATAATCGACATCTTGGAGCACATTCGGAAGCTGTGCCGCCTCGACCTCTTTGAATGCGATGTTATGCGGATTCTCGGTGATGTCGAGGATGGTCGCGGTGATACCGGCGCCCTCTCTCAATTTGATGATGCCGAGGTTTTCGAGCAGGAGCAGCGCACGCGCCTCGTTGGTGGTGTCGTTGGGGATGGCGATGGTGATTTGATCCTTTTTGCAAGAGGAAAAAGAGAATACGAGCGAGACTGCGAGCACTGCTACAAGCAGAATGGAAATCAGTTTTTTCATGGTACTATTCCTTTCAAATATAATGAATGTGTGAATCGGTTTTGTTTTTTGCAAATATATGTTCGGGATAACCGAATCAGCACATTCGCCCGTAGCGATAATTGGCTCTGACCAGTGTTTCAAAATAGTGAATCATCTTTTCACCTCAAAAAATAAGAATACGGGAGACCCGCATGAGTCTCCCGTGTCGATTGTGCTTCCCTCTCGTATTTACGCGTGGGGAGCCGTATCTATCATGGAGAACACATCGGAAAAAGACACGCAGGATGCCATACACATCATGCGACCGCACATGCAATTCTCCATCATAGCCATGGTGAAAATCTGTTCTTTCATCGCCGTGTTCTCCTTTCTTGCGAATTACCTACCTGTTTGGTTGGCATTAGAATAGCACAATCTACCTATCTTGTCAATAGGTAAATAAATTTTTTCCGATAATTTTTCCGGGGCATCCGACATCGTTCTCGAAATCATGCGAGAAGCAAACACTCTTCTTTTGCGCGTTACGCGGGCAGGGATACCGAAACGACAATTATGCGAGCAGGCGTTCGAGCGCGGCTATCTTGACCGAGGTCGTGAGAATCTCCGCCGCCGGGGTCATGTCCGCGAGCGAGCAGAAGGTCGGGGCGAGACGGAGATTGGAATCCTTGGGGTCGCGCCCGTAGGGGAACGATGCGCCCGCGTCGGTTAAGGTCAGCCCCGCCTCGCGGCAGAGGTCCCATACCCGTTTCGCACAGCCGTCCGGCACTTCCATACTGACGAAATAGCCGCCCGAGGGTCGGGTCCATTGTGCATAGCCCGCGTCCGAGAGTTCCCGCTCCAAAATGGCGAGGAGTGTATCGAACTTGGGACGGATATACTCGGCATGGCGCTTCATCTGCGCGGTGAGTGCCTCCTTATTCGGGAGAAACGCGAGATGGCGCAACTGATTGAGTTTATCGGGACCGATGGTCTCGGCGCAAATCAGGGGTTTCACCTTTGCGAGGTTGCGCTCGCTCATCGACATCATGGCGACACCCGCGCCCGGGAACGTGATCTTCGAGGTCGAGGAAAAGTAGAAGAATCTGTCCTCGTGCCCGTATTTCTCCGCCACCGAGAAGACATCGAGGAGGTGATCGCCGTCTTCCACAAAATCGTGGACGGCATAGGCATTATCCCACATGACGGTGAAGTCGGGTGCGGCGGTCTCCATCGCGGCGATGCGCGTAACCGTCTCGTCCGAATAGGTCACGCCCGTCGGGTTGGAATACTTCGGCACACACCACATCCCGCGTACGGTCGGGTCTTTGACGAGCTCTTCCACCGCGTCCATATCGGGTCCGTCCTGCGTCATCGGGACGGTCACGAGTTCAAAGCCGAGGGTCTCGGTGACCCGAAAATGACGGTCGTAGCCCGGCGCGGGACAGAGGAACTTTCTCTTTTCGATTTTGCACCACGGTTCCTTGGAACCCGCTACCCCGAACAGCATCGCGCGCGTCAGGGTCTCATACATCATTTGGAGACTGGAGTTCCCTCCCACGATGATTCTCTCGGCGGGAATCCCCGTGACCGATGCCCAAAAACGGCGCATCTCGGCGAGCCCGAACGGCATCCCGTAGTTACGGCAATCCACCCCCGCGTCGTCCTGCCATTCGGCGAGCGACAGCATCGGCTGACTGAGATCGAGTTGCTCGGGCGCAGGCTTCCCGCGGGAGAGATCGAGCGAGAGTCCGAGGGCAATTTGGCTCTCGTGTTTCTTCTCGGCTTCCGCGAGACGGGACGCCGCCTCTTCTTTTGTGTACTCTGTATAGTGCATGATCCCCTCAAATGAACAGTATTCTGATATCGAATTGCAAAATCGAAAGTCAATACTTACATAGTATAATGTTTTCCCTTTAGTTTTGCAAGACTTTTTGAAGAAAAATTCATTTTTTAGTCATGAGTATTTACGGTTTTTTCATGGGCAGTGCCCGAGAGGAGGTCCGGAACCCCGAAAGTGAGGCGTGCGTGCAAAAAAATCCGGTGCGCCCGCGGGAAATCTTGACAAAAAGCAGAGAAATCTTATATAATAAGGAATTGATAATATCCGCCGCGACCGATAGACGGCTCGTCGACGGGTCGGGGAATCCCCCGATTTAACCGATATTCTATTTTATGCGGGAGAATACGCAATGGCAAACGACAAGAAATTCGTGGAGCAGATCACTCCGATGGACGAGGACTTCGCCCAATGGTACACCGATATTGTGAAGAAAGCAGACCTCATCGACTACTCGTCGGTCAAGGGCTGTATGATCATTCGCCCCTACGGCTACGCCATCTGGGAGAACATTCAGAAACTGCTGGACAAGCGGTTCAAAGAGACCGGGCATGAGAATGTCTATATGCCGATGTTCATCCCCGAGTCCCTGCTTCAAAGAGAGAAAGACCATGTCGAGGGCTTCGCGCCCGAGTGCGCGTGGGTCACGGTCGGGGGGAGCGAGCCGCTCTCCGAGCGTCTGTGCGTGCGTCCGACCTCCGAGACCCTCTTCTGCGAGCATTATGCGAACATTATCCGCTCTTGGCGCGACCTGCCGAAACTGTATAACCAATGGTGCTCGGTCGTGAGATGGGAAAAGACCACCCGTCCGTTCCTGCGCTCTCGCGAGTTCCTGTGGCAGGAGGGGCACACCATGCACGCCACGGCGAAAGAGGCGATTGAAGAGACCGAGCGGATGCTCAATATCTACGCCGACTTCTACGAGAAAGACCTCGGGATTCCGGTCGTGCGCGGCAAGAAGACCGACAAAGAGAAATTCGCGGGCGCCGTCGCGACCTACACGGTCGAGGCGCTGATGCACGATGGGAAAGCGCTCCAAGGCGGGACCTCCCATTACTTCGGAGACGGGTTCGCCCGTGCGTTCGGGATTCAGTATCTCGACAAGGACAATCAACTCAAATACTGCCATCAGACCTCGTGGGGGGTCTCCACCCGTATGATAGGCGGCATCATCATGACCCACGGCGATGACAGCGGTCTGGTGCTCCCGCCCGCAGTCGCTCCGATTCAGGTGGTGATCATCCCCGTGCAACAGCACAAAGAGGGCGTGATTGCCGCAGCGGAAGCCCTGAAAGACCGTCTCAAAGATGTCTGCCGCGTCAAAGTGGACGCATCCGAGAACACCCCCGGCTGGAAGTTCTCCGAATACGAGATGAAAGGGGTCCCGCTCCGCATCGAGATCGGTCCCCGCGATATTGAAAACGGGCAGTGCGTGGTCGTCCGCCGCGACAACAGAGAAAAGACTTTCGTCCGTCCCGAAGACCTCGCGACCGAAATCCCGCGCCTGCTCGACGAGCTCACCCGCGCGCTCTATGAGAAAGCCCTCGCGAACCGCGAGGCGCGCACCTGGGAGGCGCATACCCTCGACGAACTCACCGAGATCGCCTCGACCAAGAGCGGCTATATCAAAGCCATGTGGTGCGGCGACAGAGCCTGTGAAGAGAAACTCAAAGAGACGGCGGATGTCTCCTCCCGCTGTATCCCCTTCGGTGTGAAACCCATCGGCGACACCTGCGTCTGCTGTGGGAAACCCGCCACCAAGCTGGTCTACTGGGGGAAAGCGTACTGATTCCGCGGAAACGCCCCGAAAACAAATTCAAAGCCATTCCCTTTCGGTAGGGGCGCGCGCTGTGCCGTCCCGCACGAATATCGAGAAACGCCCTTTCGGGGGCGTTTTTCTTTTTCTCGGCTCTCGCCCCTTACGGGAAACGGCGGGTATAGTCGCGGCGGCTCCCCATATATTGAAATAGACGAAACGAGGGGGCGAATGAATGCGTCGGGGCGTGGGGCGAATCTTACTGTTTCTTCCGAGCTTACTTTGGGTGGGAGCCATCTGCTATTTCGAGGGGATCTACTCGTTTCTCATGGTCGCGCTGGCGGCGCTTTTCCACGAGTGCGGGCATCTGCTCGCGTTCTCGCTCCTCGGGCTACCCGCGCCGAAAGTCGTCCCCGTCGCACGGGGGGTGCGGCTCGCGGCGGGGCGGGGGCTCTCCTATCGCGAGGAACTGCTTATCGCGCTCGCGGGTCCGCTCGCGAACGGGATTTGCTTTCTCGCGGGACTTATCTTCGGGGGGGAAAATCCCGCGCTCGCCGCGTTCGGCGAGGTGAGTCTCATGACCGCGCTCTGCAATCTCGCCCCCATCGAGACCCTCGACGGTGCGCGCATCCTCACCTGTCTTTTGGCACCCCATCTCAGTGACCGCGCGCTCTTCGTCACGCGCAAGATAGTCGGGTGGGTCGCTCTCTACCTCGGTCTTGTCGGTTCCCTACTCATTCTGTGGCTGACGGGGGGCGGCACCTACACCGCCTTTCTCTGCCTCGGCGCATTGCTGATGCTCCCCTGCGGCAATTCGTCAGAGGAAAAGAGAGGATTTAAGAGGAAACGAGAGGATTCGGGTGATTTTTAGATAAAGAATCCAAATGGTTGCGGTTTTTTCGGGATAATTCATGAAAATCATAGAAAATCAAAGTTTTTTTGCAAAAACTATTGCATTTTCCATAAGCGTCTGTTATACTGCCCTTGCACACAGAAAAAGTGGTTATTTTGCCGGTGGGTCAACCCGTAAAATCACCGCTTTTTGCGCGTTTAGGCAAAATTTATAGAATATTAGGAAGAAAAAAGATGAACAAGCCGGAAAACGATACTGCCTTGACTCCCTCCGACGCGTCCGGGAAACTGATTGAACTGCGCGGGGTCTCCAAAAGTTTTGACGGAGAGCCGGTGCTCAAAAACTTCAATCTCTATATTCGAGATAAGGAATTTGTGACGCTGCTCGGTCCTTCGGGATGCGGGAAAACCACGACTCTGCGCCTGATCGGCGGGTTTGAGACCCCCGACGAGGGTTCCATCATCTTCGAGGGGAAAGACATCACCGATGTCCCGCCGCACGCACGGCAGGTCAATACGGTCTTCCAGCGGTATGCCCTGTTCCCCCACCTGAATGTCTATGATAATATCGCGTTCGGTCTGCGGCTCAAAAAACTGCCGAAGACGGAAATCGACGAGCGGGTGCATAAGATGCTCGACATGGTGATGCTCAAAGGATTCGAGAGACGGAAAGTGTCGTCCCTCTCCGGCGGACAGCAGCAGCGGGTCGCCATCGCGCGCTCGCTGATTAACGAGCCCCGCGTCCTGCTCCTCGACGAGCCGCTCGGCGCGCTCGACCTCAAACTGCGGAAAGATATGCAGAAAGAGCTGAAAAGCATTCAGCAGGCAATCGGGATCACCTTTATCTATGTCACCCACGACCAGGAAGAGGCGCTCTCCATGTCGGATATCATCGTCGTCATGAGCGACGGCGAGATTCAGCAGATCGGCACTCCGACCGATATCTACAACGAGCCGAAGAACGCCTTTGTCGCGGACTTTATCGGCGAGTCCAACATTCTGGACGGCACCATGCTCGCGGACTGCAAGGTGAAGTTCGCGGGTCACACCTTCACTTGCGTGGACTCTGGCTTTGCGCCGAACGAGTCGGTGGATGTGGTGGTGCGCCCCGAGGATGTCGATGTGGTGGAACCCGGGAAAGGGATGCTCACGGGCACGGTGACCTCGGTCACTTTCAAGGGCGTCCACTATGAAATCATCGTGGACATCAAGGGCTTCAAGTGGATGAT
The DNA here is from genome assembly GCA_028720145.1 of Clostridia bacterium. Classification (GTDB taxonomy): domain Bacteria; phylum Bacillota; class Clostridia; order Oscillospirales; family CAG-272; genus UBA1740. The sequence goes on along the minus strand of JAQYLJ010000046.1, from coordinate 8,266 downwards.
TCAATCGACCGACTACGTCTCCGAGGGCGCGACCATCGGGGTCTATATCGAGCCCGAGGCCATCCATATCATGAAGAAGTCCAAATACTCCGGTATGTTCGGCGACTATTCCAGCTATTCGGACGAACTCGAGGAACTCTCGAACGCCGAAGAGGAAGAGGAAGAATAAGGAGGTCCCTTGCGTCACGCAAGTCCGATAATAGAATGAAAAAGAAAAGAAATCTGATGCAATCCATTGCGGCGGCTCCCCACATCGCGTGGGCGGTGCTGTTCATTTTGATGCCGCTCTTCATTGTCATCTATTACGCCTTCACCGACGCGGACGGCGCGTTCTCTTTCGAGAATGTCACGGGGCTCTCCGAATATGCTTCCATCTTCGGTCTGTCGATTGAACTGTCGGTCATCGCGACCTTCATCTGCCTTTTGATCGGCTATCCCCTCGCCTATATCATCGCGCGGTCAAAACCCAAGCACCAAAAACTGTTCCTCATGCTCCTGATGCTCCCGATGTGGACCAACCTGCTCATCCGCACCTACTCCATCATGGCGATTTTCGATGACGGCGGGTTCCTCAACTCCCTGCTCGGCACCGAATGGCATATCATCGGCACCAAGGGCGCGGTCATCTTCGGCATGGTCTACGACTTCTTACCCTATATGGTGCTCCCGATCTACACCTGTATCTCAAAGATCGACCCCAAGATGTGGGAGGCGGCGGCAGACCTCGGGTGCAACACGACCCGCACGCTGACCCGCGTCATCTTCCCCCTGTCGGTCTCGGGCATTATCTCGGGCGTGACGATGGTCTTTGTCCCGTCCATCAGCACCTTCTATATCTCGCAGAAACTCGGCGGCGGTACTTTTGAACTCATCGGTGACACCATCGAGCGGCAGTTCGTCTCGAACGCCCTGAACACCGGCGCCGCCATCTCCCTCGTCATGATGGTTCTGATTCTGATTTCGCTCTCGATTATGAACCGCTTCGGCGAAGAGGAAGGAGAGGTGATCGTCTGATGAAAGCCAAAAAGTATCTCTCCCGCGTGTATCTCACGCTGATTTTCGGGATTCTCTACATTCCGATTATTACCCTGGTGTTTTTCTCGTTCAACTCCGAGAACAGCACCGCGGAATTCGGGGGATTCAGCCTGCGGTGGTATCGGGAGCTTTTCCGTTCGAGCGAGACCTTTGTCGCCCTGCGGAACACCCTGATTCTCGCCATCCTCTCTGCGGTCCTCGCGACTGTCATCGGCACCGCCGCGGCAGCGGGGATTCACCGCATGAGAAACAAGTTCTTCCGCCGCACCGTGATTTCGGTCACGAATATCCCGATGATGAACCCGGATATCGTCACGGGTATGTCGATGATGCTGTTCTTTGTCGCGGTGGTCGGCATTCTCGGACTGAATTACGATGATATGGGTTTCCTGCATATGCTGATTGCCCATACCACCTTCTCCCTGCCCTATGTCATTCTGTCGGTGCTCCCGCGGATTGAGGGGCTCGGGAAATCGCTCACCGAAGCCGCGCTCGACCTCGGATGCACCCCGCTCCAGTCCTTCTTCAAAGTGGAACTTCCGAACATTATGCCGGGGATTCTCTCGGGGTTCGTGTTGGCGTTCACCCTGTCGCTCGACGACTTCGTGATCTCCTACTTTGTGGGCTCTTCGAGTTTCCAGACTCTCCCGCTTCTCATCTACTCCATGACGAAAAAGAAGGTCACCCCGGATATGTACGCACTCTCCACGCTGATCATCGTAGTGGTCTTCGCCCTCCTGATCTTCTCGAATGTGCGCGCTTCCAAGGAAAATAAACGGAAAGAGGGGAAAAAGGCATGAAACACCGTATCTTTGCGCTTTTGACCGCTCTTCTCTTGCTCCTGCCCCTGCTCTTCACGCTCGTCGCCTGCGGGAATACCGAGGATGAGGACGAAGAAGAGGGCGAAGAGGTGGTCGTCCCCGCAGGGACACTCGTCCTCAATGTCTACAACTGGGGGGAATATATCTCCGACGGCTTTGAGGGCTCCTATGACACCAACGCCGAGTTTGAGAAATACTACTTCGAGAAAACCGGACAGAAAGTGAAAGTCAATTACTCCACTTATGCCACAAACGAAGATATGTACGCCAAACTCAAAAGCGGCGCGGGCAACTACGATGTCATTTTCCCGTCTGACTACATGATTGAGAAGATGGCGAACGAGGGGATGCTCTACGCATTCAATCCTGCGGAAACGGTCGAGAACTTCCAATATATCAACGAGGACTTCAAGGGGTTGTACCACGACCCCGAGGACGTCTACTCGGTCGCCTATTCCTACGGCATGGTCGGCATCATCTACAACGCCGCCATGGTGGACGAAGAAGATGTCGCAGACGAGAGCTGGGATCTGCTTTGGAACGAGAAATACAGAAGCAAAATTCTGCAATTCAATAACCCCCGCGACGCTTTCGCGACCGCGCAATATCTGCTCGGCATCGATGTGAACTCGAACGACAAAGCCGACTGGGACAGAGCTTTCGAGAAACTGCTCGAACAGAAAGAGCTCGTGCAGGGCTATGTCAGCGATGAAATCTACAATAAGATGGAGAGCGGCTCCGCCGCCATCGGCACCTACTATGCGGGCGACTATATCACCATGGTGGCGGAAAACGAGGATCTCGTGTTCTACTACCCTGCCGAGGGCACGAATGTCTTTGTCGATGCCATGTGCATCCCCGCGAACGCCCAGCACAAGCAGCTCGCCATCGAGTATATCAACTTCATGCTCTCCTCCGACGCGGCGATTGCAAACGCCGAATATATCGGCTATGCCTGCCCGAACCGACTCGTCTATGAGGACGAGACCTACCAAGAGTATATGGGCGAGGACGGGATGGCGATCCTCTACGGCTCCGAGGGTGTGAATGACCGCTATCGAGACGCGGCGGGCAACCCGATCGACCCCGCGTACCACGATTTCACCCCCGAGATGCAGGCGTATGTGAACATGCTTTGGGAGAACCTCAAAACCGAGAACTCCATCGAGGTCTGGATTCATGTAACCGCCGCGCTCATCGTCATCGGTGCCGTCACGCTCATCGTCACCACGACGGTCATGAAGAAAAAGCGCATGAAGGATTACTTCCTGCACACCGCATCCGACGGGGCGGCTCCCGCAAAAGAGACGGCTCCCGTGAAAGAACCCGCTTCTCCGAAAGAGACAGCTCCGAAGAAAGAGCCGACGCCCGATGGGGCAAGCGAGTCTGCGGAAGAGAAAACCTCCGAATAAACAATAAAACGAAAACCTGTGCCTCGGCACAGGTTTTTTGTATTTTTTCCAAGACTACGCGGGACTATTATGGCAAAAAGCAATTTCAAAGGATGGGAAAAACCAAAATACCGCGAGACGCCGGCTCCTTCCGTCACGGCTCCGCCGTGCCACCTCCCTCTCGGATGGAGGCACTACCCTCTCCGTCACGCTTACGCGTGCCACCTCTCCCAAAGTGAGAGGCAATGAACAGCGAGAGCTGTAGGGCGGGGGCTTGCTGCCGCCGAAACAAATGAAATGAATCTTCCAAATTCGGCAAGATTCCAGAATGATGATTCGTGCATCACCATACCCTTGCGCATCTGTATTTCATCAGAGAGGCGGCGGGAGCAAGCCCCCGCCCTACAATGAGAGATTGACTTTCTTCGTTGCAAGACGAAACTTCACCGCGGCGTAGCACGCCGCAGCGTCACATTAGTTGTGAGACAGAACTTCACTTTCCGCAAAGCGGAAAACTTCACTTCGTCGCAAGACGAAACTTCACTTTCCGCAAAGCGGAAAACTTCACCTTGCGGCGGGAGCAAGCCCCCGCCCTACGATAAGGAATTATCTTACCGCATCACTCTCCCACTGCCTCCCTTGTGTAAAGGGAGGTGGCACGGCTAGCCGTGACGGAGGGATTGTGTAACTGTGACAGGCACAGAACCAAAACAATATAGCCGGTCACATTTTCGTTAAATCGCGGGTTCGCCCTTTGGGAGAGCTCCCGACGAAGTCGGGTGAGAGGGTGTAATGCCCGCAAATGAAAACCACCCGCAAAGCGGGTGGTCATTTGTTTGAAATCTTGCGTCAGAGTCACGGAGCGAGTTCGGTAAAACTGCTGGTGAGAAGGCGCGCGAGTTTCGGCGCGACCTCATCGGCGGTGCCGATTTTACCGTCCAGATAAGAGGTAAGGACACCCTCCATCCCGCCGATGACGAAGTCGACTGCGACGGGCGAGATGGGGGCGGACGCGCTCGCCACCATCATGCGATACGCGAGTTGCCGCAGGGGGCGGAGATGGCGCGACAGTCCCTCGTCGGTGAAAAACACCTGATAGAACTGTCGCTCCTCTTCGAGCATGGAGAGCACATTTTTCACGATTTGTTCGGTCTTTTCGGGGGCGGAGCGCGACATATGCGTCGCTTCTTCAATGACGCCGCCCGCCTGCGTCGCTATTAAGCGGTCGACAATCGCGCTCGCCAAGGTGTCTTTATCGGTATAGTGGAGGTAAAAGGTATTCCGATTGATATCCGCGCGCAGGCAAATATCCTTCACCGTCACGCGGTCAAACCCGCGCTCGGAGACGAGCGCCATAAACGCCTCTTGTATTTCCCTGCGGGTCCTCCCCCGCCGCTCGGCTTGCTTCATAAGGTCTCCTTCGACCGTTTTTCCGTCATATGACGGATCGTGTGTTTCTCTTACAGGGAGCGGATGCTCTCGACCGGCGACTTACGTGCCGCGAGGTATACGGGAATCAGGGTCGCCAAAAGCGAAACCACAAGAGAGATGACGAGAATCAGCCCAATCTGCAAGACACCGTATTCGAGCAGTTTCAAGCTGATGACATCCGCAGTTTCACTATTGATGATATTGCAGACGAAATAGGACGCAACAGACGAGATGAGGAAGCAGATCGCCGCGATACAGCCGGACTCCGAGAAGAAGATCTTGAATACATCCGTCCCTCTCGCACCGACCGCACGCAGAATCCCGATTTCCTTGGACTTCGCGGAGATGGAGACCGTGATGAAGTTGAAGAGCATCAGCGCGGCGAACACCCCGACGACACACCCGATGATGAGGAAGACGAGTTTCATATCGCTGATCATCGAGGTCATCCAACTCGTCGCTTCGTAGATCTCATTGGTCATGGCGTACGAGGAGCCGTCTTCACGGTCCGCCATCATGTACTTCACCTGCTCGACGCTGTTCGCGGAAATGGTCAGAACCATATCGTACTTGGCATCGGCGGGTTCCGTATAGCCGTTTAGCGGCTCGTATTCGCTCTCCCATGTCACCCCGCCGTTATTTTGGATATCCGACTGACGGAGCGTCTGATCCAGGTTCTCGGAAATGATATAGGCATTTCCGTAGGAATCCTTTGTGGCGAACGCATAACAACCCGCAATCTCGAGTGTCCATTTCTGATTGTTGCGGTCGCCCGCGAATACCGCGGAAAGTATCTTTTGGCACCGATTCTGCGTCATACGGGCATTGGCATCGTCTGCTCTCGGGGTGTAATCGTCGAGATACCAATTTAGCGCAGAGAACAGCATGGGCATATCGGCGTTTGTCAGCGTGCGTTGATTATATTTATCTTGTATCTCCAACATCATGTCATAAGCGACATCGGAAGCATACCGTGCTTCATCGACATTCATGAGATACCATTGCAGGTATGAATAGTAGTTGTCGTCTTCTCCCCATAGACTGTCGAAAAGCAGAACATTCCATACTTCCCGCACAGAACCATCATACAAACTGACATAGACCTGCGACTCGTTCAGGGTAAGTGAAGACGCGGCAATCGGGTTCCCGTTCATGTCCCAAAGAAGGAAGGTCTCGGGATTGCTCCTGACGGTCTTGTCGACAAACACGCTGCTGCCATACATGAACGGGTCTTCGGTCGAAAGCGTAAACTCGCCCGTTTCCCAGTTGTATTGGTAAATCGTCTCATAGGGGAGGACATACGCGTTGCCGTACCCGTTCGGATACACGCCCGTCGACCCCGACGAGGAGATGAAATTACTCTTATTCGCCTCATAGAAGCCGTCCGAGACGAATGCGACGGTGTGGAAACTGTTCGAGAGATAGTCCGAGAACTCTTCTTTCAGTTTGTTGTACTCTTTTTCCTCCTGAGGCGAGCGGTTGGGTTTGGAGCCGTCTGCCTGGGGTTTCAGAGAATCGTAGGCGGAGAGACTCCCCGGGATTTGGACAACCCCGGACACCTCGAAGGTGATGTCGCGAATGGAGATCTCTTTTCCGACGAGATCGTTCGGGGAAGAAATCTGCTGCACGGTGCCGCCTACATTGAGCCCGTATGCCTTGATGACCTCATACATATATTCCGAGAGCATCACCTGGTTATTCGCAGTCGGGTAGGCACCCGCGATGATGGTGAACCCGAACCGATTCAGCACATCCGCGCCGCAGTCGGTGAACCCGCAGAGCTGGGTCGTATAGTAGTCGTTTGCCGAGATGACACCAACGCTCGAGCGGAAGTCCAAATCACCGTTTCTGCTGCGATAGACATAGCCGTTTTGGTCTTTGTTGTAGGTCGAGTAATCGAATACACCCGCAAAAGTCAGCCCGTGGCTGTTGTTGTTCAAAGTGGCGAGCTCCTCGACGCCGAATCGGGTGGGGAATTTACTGTAACCGTCTTTATCCTCATAGTCGAGGGTCTTATTCCCTTCGGCATCGATTTCATAAGAGCGGTAGATATAGGCGTACTCTTTGAGCAGGGCGATATTGTCGTAATTGGAGCCTTCCAGTGCCTTCGCCATCGTGTACCCCGGGTTGAACGCCATCATGGTGGAGAGAACCCCGAACATGGTGAACGCGACCACGCACAGCAAAATGGTGAACAGCAGACGAATCGGCTTGGTTTTGAGTCCGCTGAACCCGATCTTCATCGCGTGCTTGCCCGGCAGGCGGGACTTGATGAACTTGGTCTGCTTGCCGTCATACTGCTTGCGCTCGGCGGCTATTTTCTCGGTATCGGTATCTTCAAAGCACTCTTTGCATCCGTCGTCGCTGATTCTGCACGCTTCCTTGATATGCGGCACATCCTCGGCGTTAAAGGAAATGATGCCTTCCCCGCCGCTCGCGCGCATCTTTGTGAGCACTTCCTTGATGTCCTCGTCCGATAGCCTGGACAAGTCCTTGATTCTGACGGTATCGCCGCCGATATAGCTGATATTATCGTCGTTCGCGACGGGGGCGAGATACTCTTTGGTGGTATCCGACAGAATCTTCCCGTCTTTTAGCTCGATGATACGGTCCCCGAACTTCTCCGCGAAGTCGCGGTCGTGAGAGACGACGATCACCAGTTTGGTGGCGGAGAGCTTTTTCAGGGTCTCAAAAACCTGCTGTCCCGTGCGGCTGTCGAGCGCGCCGGTCGGCTCGTCTGCCATAATGATTTCCGGCTCCTTGATCAGGGCGCGGGCAATCGCGATTCTCTGTTTCTGACCGCCCGAGAGGGTGTTCGGTTTTCTCTTGCCGAGCCCTTCGAGGTCGACCTGTTCGAGCAGCGCATCGACGGCGGCTTTATCGTTCTTCTTCCCTTGAAGTTGCAACGCGAGCGCGATATTCTGCTCGACATTGAACTCGTTCAAGATATTGTATTCCTGGAAAATGAAACCCACAAAGGTGTTGCGGTAACTGTCGAAATCCTGCTGTGTGAAGTCTTTACTGCTTCTCCCACGGACGATGATTTCACCGCTGTCGGGGGTATCGAGACCGCCCGCCATGTTCAGAAGGGTCGATTTACCGGAACCGCTCTTACCGAGCAGAAATACCATACCGGTCTCGGGGAAGTCGACCGACACATCGTCGAGCGCGCGCACCTCGACGCCGCCCTTGGACTTGTAGACTTTTACAAGGTGTTTGACGGATAGCATACTGTCCTCCATTTTTTCGCGATTCGTTTTGAGACGAATCCCGTTTTTTTCATTCTACCATGCCTATCGGTATTTTGCAAGTGTTCGCGCGGTTTTAGTCTCCCGCCTGCGGTCATTCCAATGAAAAAAGCGCCCGCATGGGCGCTTTTTTTGTGAGCCGTGACGCATGAGGGGGCTAACCGCCGGGTTTCTAACTCCCCGACAGACAACCTGTTGTGCGTTCGGTCATGTAGGTGTCGACCGTCTTACAGGTTCGCTTTTTTCCAAGCGTTGACGACGGTGCACTGTGCCTTGATCTCTTCCGTGGGGTGTTTGGAATCCGCGCCGCCGTTCACATACAGGAAGTATTTCCCGTCAT
>JAQYLJ010000045.1 GCA_028720145.1 Clostridia bacterium | reverse complement strand
GGATTCTATTTATCACCATTCACGGTGTATTCTGTTCTGCCGACAGGACGGCGGGAGCAAGCCCCCGCCCTACGATAAGGAATTATCTCACTTCGTCGCAGACGAAACTTCCCGCGGCGCACCGCGCCGCAGCGTCACATTTGTCGCGAGACAAAACTTCACTTCGTCGCGAGACGAAACTTCACCTTACGGCGGGAGCAAGCCCCCGCCCTACGAGGAGAAATCTTCTCGCTTCGCCGCAGACGAAACTTCACTCTGCGTCAAGTAGAATGAACACAGAGAGGGCTCGCCCTTTGGTAGAGCTCCCGACGGAGTCGGGTGAGAGGACGCAATGCTCACAACCGCCGTATAAAAACAAGCGCGGTTTTCCGAAAACCCGAAAATGTAACAAACCTGTCGCAGGATTGGGCAGGGTAGACAAAGCGAACGGGTGTTTTTTCTCCGAAGTTCGGTGGCTCGCCCGCTTGACATTTTACGGCAAATTCCGTACAATATGTTCGACGGGTCAATTCACTTTTGGGGCGCAAGCTCCGAGAAAGGAAAGAGAATTGACGATGCAAAACAAATTGCGCGTGATTCGCGCGGAATTGGGCATGAGCCAAGAGGATTTGGCGAGACTTTCGGGACTGTCCCGTGCGACCGTGAACCGTGTCGAGCGGGGGCTGCATATCCCGAGCGGCTCGACCATGATGAAACTCAGTCGGGCGCTCCGCCGTCCCGCCACCTCTATCTTCTTATCGCTTGCCGCTGTGTAAGCAAGACCCCTCCGCCGGGCATAGACGGAGGGGTTTCCACTACCTACGACAAGATAAGATGGGTATTCTCCAAAGGGGAATGCCATGAAGGAGGGCTTATGCCAATCAATTTGATTTCCGAGCGGGAGATGGCGCTTTCGGGTGTCTCCTCGCTCCCTCTGACCCCGACCGCCTCGCCTGCGCTCGGGGGCAGAAACTATACCCCCGCGGAGATGAAAGCCGCGTTTGACCGCCTGCCGCGGCTAATCGCGGAGCGGCTGAATGAACTGCTGTCGATGCTTCGTGACGGCGGGATTCTCGGAGAGATTCCCGTCTCTTATGAGGGGAAATCCATGTCCCTCGCGGACTTCTGCGAGACGCTGAAAGAGCATCTTTCCGCGCCACCCGTCTATGACGATACCCCTGTCGAAAACGGGACGGTGCCCGTGACCTCGGGCGGGGTCTATGCCGCACTCGCGGACGCGGTCGCCGCCCTGAGAGCTTATGCGGACACCGCAGTCGGCGCACAGCGTTTGGTCTATGACTCCGAGAGCGGCGAGCTCAAACTCTATTCGAGCGAGAATGCGGAACTGCCGACCGCGTCGGCGGCACTCCCGTTCCCCACAGTCGAAAAGACGCTTGCGCTGATCCGCACGCTCCTCGGGGCGAGCGTTCTCCTCGAAACAACTGAGGACACCTTTTGCTACCGTACCTCGGGCGGTGGGCTCCCCATCGTCGACGGTGCGCCCGTTTCTTTCCTCCGCGTCACGGGAGATACCGTCGCATCCGGTACGGGACCGAAACACACCTCATTTTTGGGCGTGAAATCAACGGGGAGCAATCTTGCGGACATCTGCGGAGCGGTCGGTGAGGGGATCACGGAATCCGGCGTCACCATCACGCAGGAATCGGACGGTTACCTGCACTTTTCCGGAATCCCCGCCGGGTCCTATCGCGGGTTCTTCGTATTGTCTCAGGACTTGTTCCAAGACGGAGAAACCTACACATTCGCTCAGTCGGACTATTTCGGGAAGTACGGCGTGGCATACACCGCCAAAAATGCGGTGTATTGGAAAGTCACTCGGAAAAATCTCGCGACAGGCGAGACGAACCACTCTTTGATTTCGACCGATGCCTTGCCCGGGAGCGTGACTTTCGATAAAAAGACCTATTCCTACGGGATCGCCATCGTGAACGGCAGTTACGCCTACACGAGCGGGGATGAAATGGATGTGTCCTTGCGGCTGTGGGTGAACCACGGCGCATCGGTCCTGCCGTTTGCGCCCTATCACGCCGCAAGTACGGTTCTGCTCCCCGCCGCCGTTTCCCTCGGAAAATGGGACACGCTCGACCTCGCGTCCGAGACGGTCACGCGGAAAACCGCGATGGTCTCTCTCTGCTATCAAGAGGGGTACACGAAAAACGGACAGAACGCCTCGCGGCAGTATTATCTTTTGGACGATCTCACCCTCACGAAAGAGCTGTTTTCCTGTCTCATCTCGAACTTGTCAAAGACCGACGATTACGAAAATATCGCCTCGGACGAGGTCGCCTATTTGGGATGGGACGAAAGTACCGGGCACCCGGTCGTGCTTCCGCCTGCGTCATGCGGAGAGGACACGAGCGCGTGGACCGAAGTCCTCGCAGACGCGTGGGCGGCATACCCGAACGCGACTGCGACGAGTGAGACCGTCTCCTGCCCCGAGAACACCTATCTCGCATGGGAGGGCGGCACCGAGGAAATTCTACGGGGAGAAGCCGCAGATACAGGCGCCCCCTCGTCTGTGACTGCTGTCGCCGCCTACTATGTCAAGGTGGGAGGTGACGGCGAATGAAAGTCTTATCCGCACGCAAACTGAAAATGTCCGACCTCGCGGCTTTCGCGCATCTCGCGGAAGAAACCTCGGTGAAACGAGACATCCGCCGCGACCTGCTCTCGGCGTTCGATATTTATAAACAGAATGTCGTCTACGGCATCCTTGACGAGACCCAAGCCGATCGGGAGACCGTACTCCGCTGGTATCGGGCGCTTTTGGATTTGGACGAAACGGCGTTTTCGGAGGTTCCGCCCGCGGTGGCGGCATACCTCGGGGGAGGTGGAAACGCATGATTCGTTATCTGCTCCTTGGACAAAAGGACGGGATTCTCTTGACGCGCGAACCGATTTCCGTCGGAGACGGCGTACACATTGCAGTCCCCGTTGGTGCGACCCTGTTTTGGAACGGCACGGCATACCCCGAAGAGGGGGGAGAAGTCTTTGTGTCGCAAGGTGCGCTCCGCGCGCGCAACACCGTCCGTATTCTGACACAGCGCGGCAGTCACCGCTGTGAGGGGCTCGGCTATGACGGCACCCGTCTGACGCCCCTCGGGTTCGACCGTGACGCGGTACTCCTCTCGATTGGGGCGTGCCTCGCGGACGCGCTCGAAACCCTCGATGACATCGCGGCTTGGATTCTGACCGAAAAACAGGCGAAAGAGAGAAGTCTCTTCTCTTGACGCAGGTTCTCCCGCTTCGGCGGGAGTTTTTCATGTTTTTGCCGTGAAATCTTCATTTTTTCGGATAAAATTCGGATAAAAATCGGAAGAGATTCGGATGGAAGAAAAAAATGCGTGTTTGGAGCGGGTTTGGGCGCAGATTTCTTGCAATCTTAGAAAGAATGTGATACAATTTGTAAAATCTTGTGAGAGAGGTGTGAAAAACGCCAATATGAATAAACTGATTGTAGTCAAGGTGGGTTCCAGTTCTCTCACCGAAAAACGAGGGGATCTCGCCCCCGAAAAGCTCGCGGAACTGGTGCGGCAGATTGCCTGCCTGCGCGCAGAGGGGCATCGGGTGGTGCTCGTGTCATCGGGTGCGATTGCCGCGGGATTCCGCCGTCTCGGGTTCTCGCAGAAACCGAAGAAAATCGCCGAGAAACAGGCGTCCGCCGCCGTCGGGCAGGGGTTACTCATGGAGGAATACAACCGCTGTTTCCTCGCGCACGGCATCGCCACGGGGCAGTTGCTTCTCACCCGCGAGGACTTCTCGGACGCGCGTCGGTTCCACAACGCCTATGCGGCGCTCGAAGTCCTGCTGGAACGCGGCGCGGTTCCCATCGTCAATGAGAACGATACGGTGGCGGTCGATGAGATCGGCATCGGAGACAACGATACCCTGTCCGCACAGGTGGCGGCGATGGTACACGCCGACCTCTTGGTTTTGCTTACCGACATCGACGGGCTGTATACGGCAGACCCCTCGTCAGACCCGGATGCGCGGCATATCGACCGCGTGGAAAAAATAGATGACACCCTCCGCGCCTGCGCGGGCGGCGCCGGCTCCGGCGTCGGGACGGGTGGGATGCAAACCAAACTCTCGGGTGCATCCCTCGCGACAAAAGCGGGGGTCGAGGTGTTGATCTGCTCCTCGGCCGCCGAGGATGCGCTGCTCCACGCCGTCGCGGGCGACATTCGGGGGACCTGCTTCTCGGTACAGCACTTTATGTCGGTGCGCCGACAGTGGCTCGCGTTCCACGCGACCCCGAAAGGGATACTTTGGGTCGACGCAGGCGCGGCGAAGGCACTCGTCGAGCAGAAGAAGAGTTTGCTCCCCCCGGGGGTGCTTTGGGCAGAAGGCGACTTTGCGGCAGGCGATGTCGTCGAAGTGTGTGAGGTCGGGAGTGATACCCCCATCGGGCGCGGCATTGTCGGCTATGCGCGGGAGGAACTGCTCGCGCTCGCACAAACGCCCGGCAGTCACGGCGAAGCCATCCACCGCGACAACTGGGTGACCCTCCTATAACGAAGAGCCGTCGGACGGCGAAAGGAAATTTTATGGAACTCACCGAACTCGGAAAACAGGCGAAAGAAGCGGCACGTTTTCTCGCCACGGCGGGGACGGACCAGAAAAACCTCGCCCTGCAAACCATGGCGGACGCACTGATCGCCCGCACTGCAGAACTCTTGGACGCGAACCGTCTGGATCTCGCGGACGGGGAAAAGAACGGACTCAGCCGCGCGATGCTCGACCGACTTTCTCTCACCGAACAGCGGATTCTCGCGATGGCGGACGGGATGCGCCAAGTGGCGGATCTCCCCGATCCTGTCGGACGGGTGCTCGACGAGACGGTACGCCCGAACGGACTGCGCCTGACGAAAGTCGCGGTGCCCATCGGGGTCATCGCGGTCATCTACGAGGCGCGCCCCAATGTGACCGCCGACTCCGCGGCTCTCTGCTTCAAGAGCGGGAACGCGGTCATTCTCCGTGGCGGCAGCGAGGCGCTCCGCTCGAATACGGCGGCAGTCCGCATTATGCGAGATGGCCTGCGGGACGCGGGTTTCCCCGCCGATTGCGTGCAGTTGATTGAGGACACCGACCGTGAGACAACCAAAGTGCTCATGCGGCTGAATGACTATGTGGATGTCCTGATTCCGCGCGGAGGCGCGGGATTGATTCGCGCCGTGGTGGAGAACGCCACGGTCCCCGTCATTCGGACGGGCGCGGGCACCTGCCATATCTATGTGGATAAAGACGCAGACCTCACGATGGCGGTGAACATTACCGTCAACGCCAAGACCAGCCGCCCGTCGGTCTGTAATGCGGCGGAGTGTCTGCTCGTCCATCGGGACATTCTGAAAACCGCTCTGCCGCTCCTCGCGTCCGCGCTTCGCGAAAAGGGTGTGGAACTCAGGGCGGACCCTGAAACACTCGGCTACACCCCGGGTGCCGTCCCCGCGGACGAGAGCGATTGGGGCAGGGAATACAATGACTATATCATGGCGGTACACGCCGTCGCCGATGTCGGGGAGGCGATCTCGTTCATCTCCCGTTACGGCACAGGACACAGCGAGTGTATTGTCACCGAAAACACCGAGACGGCAGAGCGCTTCCTCCGTGAGGTGGACGCTGCGGCGGTCTATCACAATGCGTCGACGCGGTTCACCGACGGCGGGGAGTTCGGACTTGGTGCGGAGATCGGCATCTCGACCCAGAAGCTCCATGCCCGCGGTCCGCTCGGTCTCCGGGAACTCACTTCCATGAAATATCTTGTCCAAGGCAACGGACAGGTTCGTTAAGGGGGATACCATGACATACGGATTCATCGGTCTCGGCAATATGGCGACCGCCATCATCGGCGGAATGCGTCGCACGCCCGCGTTCGCGGACACGAAGATTCTCGGCGCGGATATCAGCGAGGAAAAAACCGAAGTGATGCGCGCACGGTATGCCGTACAGCCCGCGACAGCCGAAGAGGTGTTCGGCACAGCCGATGCGGTGCTCCTCGCCGTCAAGCCGCAGGTGCTCCCCACATTGCTCCCCACCGTGTCGGGTTTTGTGCGTGCGGGACAGCTCATCATCTCCATCGCCGCGGGACGCGACCTCGCGTTCTATGAGGGGTATTTCCCCGCAGGCACGCCCGTCGTGCGGGTCATGCCGAATATCAACGCCATGGTGGGGGATGCCGCCATCGCGCTCTGTGGCGGGAAGTACGCGACCGAGGAACATCTCGGTGCCGCCGAAGCGGTGTTTCGGACGGTCGGGGAGACCTTCCGCATTCGGGAGGACCTCTTCTCGGCGTTCACCGCGCTCTCGGGGTCTTCCGTGGCGTTCGCCTATCAGTACATTGATTTCATTGCCCGCGCGGGAGCCGCCGCGGGATTCTCCTACGAGACCGCGCTCGAAATCTCCGCCGCCGCCGCACGCGGAAGCGCGAAGATGGTCTCCGAGGGGGGGATTGATCCCGAGACCCTCGTCAAGATGGTCTGCTCCCCCGGCGGCACCACCATCGAGGGCATCAAGGCGCTCGAAGACGGCGGGTATCGGGAACTCCTGACCCGTGCGTTCAACGCCGTGGTCGCCCGCGACCGTGAACTCTGCGGGGTTTAAGAGCAAAAAGAAAAAGAGAAAACGCCCGCTCGGTCGGGCGTTTTCTCTTGAAAAACAGTCGATGGCGGTCATCGACACGAGCATTTTTCAAAAACAAACCGTGCCGCTCCCGGAGGGCGGCACGGTCAATTATTGGAGCTGGTGATAGGAGTCGAACCTACAACCGACTGATTACAAATCAGTTGCGCTGCCATTGCGCCACACCAGCAAGATATTTTGTATTCTATCACAACGCTTCCCTCGTGTCAAGAGTCAAAACCGAAAAAACCTCGGGGAGGAGGCGCGGACAGACGGGAAAAACCACGGCTCCGCCTTGCCGCATTTTTTCCGAAAAATAGTGAATCGGGCATAAGCGTGGAGCCGTTTTTTACGCGTCCTCTCTGACAAAAGTCGATTTTTGCAAAAATCCGAAAAAATGTGTTGCAAAATAAAAATGGTTGTGTTATTATATTTTTGAATATAAATAAATTCGTCCGCCCGCACGAAAAATTCGGGCGAAAACGAATAGGATGAGCATATGTAGGTGCGGTTTCGCACTATCATAGATTGAAACTTCTTTGGAGGTACGGTATGGCGCGCACGGGCAGATTTGTCATTAAGAAGATCGGCGAAGGGTATATGTTTGAGTTGCAGGCGAGCAACTATTCTTCGATCGCCGAATCCCCGGTTTATACCACACTCGATAGTGCAAAACGGTCGATCCGTTCGATTATGGAGAACGCACACAGCGTTCCCGTACAGGATAACACCGTGGAAGATCAGGTGAAATATCCGAACCCCAAGTTTGAGATTTTTCGTCAGGGAAACTATTTCTTCTTCCGTTTCCGTGCGGGGAACGGCAGAATGACGATTTCCTCGCAGGTCTACACTTCCAAGGACGCTTGCAAGAACGGCGTCGCCAGCGTGCAGACCAATGTGCAGGATTCCGTCGTTTGCATCGAGACCCCCGACGGCATTGTCAGCCTCGAGGACTTCGCGGAACTCGATGATAAGACCATCGTCGAGGAGACCGCCGTTGAAGAGGAGACCCCCGAGGAAGAGAAAGCCACTCGTCCCGGTCGTTTCATGATTTATCAGGACGGAAAGTCGTTCCGCTTTGAACTGCTTGCCGCGAACTTCTCGTCCATTGCGGACTCGCCGAGTTATTCGACCCTCGACAGCGCGAAGCGCTCGATTCGCTCCATCAAAGAGTACGCGAGCGGCGTGCCGGTACAGGACAACACGGTCGACCCCGTAGAAAAGAAACCCAACCCGAAGTTCGAGATTTTCTCGGACGGTGATACCTACACCTTCCGTTTCCGTGCGAAGAACGGGAAACAGACCATTTCCTCGCAGACCTATTCGACCAAAGAGGGATGCCGAAACGGGATTGAGAGTGTTCAGAAACACATCGACCGTGCGGAGATTTACATCGAGACCGAAGAGGGACCGATGCCCATTGAGGAATATACTGCGATTCGCGTCGCTATCTTCAACGCCAGTATGTTCCGCAAGACCGAGAAACCCGAAACCGAAGAGACCACCGAGACCGTCGAGAGCGTGACGACCGAGGAGACCCCCGTCGCCGCCGCACCTGTCGCGGAAACGCCTGTGGAAGAAACACCTGCTGAGGCCGCTCCCGCAGAGGAAACTCCCGTAGAAGAGACTCCCGTTGAGGAAGAAGCTCCCGTCGAAGAGGAAGCTCCCGTTGAGGAGACTCCCGCTGAAGAAGCTCCTGCTGAGGAAGAAGCTCCCGCAGAGGAAGAAGCTCCCGCGGAGGAAGAAGTTCCCGCAGAGGAGGAAGCTCCCGCGGAGGAGGAAGCTCCCGCGGAGGAAGAAGCTCCCGCAGAGGAGGAAGCTCCCGTCGAGGAGGACACTTCCGCCGAAGAGGAAGCTCCCGCACCCGCGAAGGCACCGAGCGCTTCCGCCGAGAAGAAGCGCGGGTTCGGTCACTTCCTGATGCGTGCCCTGTTCGGGAAGAACAAATAAGTCAAACGGCAGAACCAACGGTGAGCAGGTGCCGAGCCTGCTCACCTCTTTTATCCGCTACTGCTTTTGAGGAATCGATTGTTTTGACAGATCATACGATGAAAGTAAATTATATGAACGCCGCGACCCGTGTCATCAGTCTGCTTGTCGGCGGACTGGTGTTTGCTGTCGTGACGGTGATCCTATCGCTTTTGCACATTGAGCGCCCTTGGGCGTGGGGGATGATCGCCGGATCGCTCGCCGCGCTTTTGACCTGCGGGATCATTGTGCTGGTCGTCCATTTGGAATACCGCAAGATTTGCCGCGCGGAAGAGCGCGTCGAGGGGGAGATCCTCTGCTTCGTGTATGCAGGTGTCCTCTTCCGTGAGGGGATCCGTCGGGCGTATCTGTTCCTGACCGCAGACGGGGTCCATCTCTTTCTGTGGGATAAGCGCCCGCGCTTGGAGACCAAGGTCGAGCGAGCGGGGCTGACGGTCATTTATCCCGGTGACGGTTCCCGTCTGATTTTGAGAGAAGAAAAAGAAGAGGATATCATGGTGTTCGGGGAGATGCTACCCGAGGTCATTGAGGAGATGCGTCTAAGCGGCTACCGCATGATTGAAGAGCATCGCGAAGAGGAGGACTGAGCTATGTACGACGAACTCACGGAAGTGGATATTCAAAAAATGAAAGAGGAGCTTCGCTATCGCTACGAGGTGCTCGCACCCGCACTCGGAGCGGAGGTCCAGCGCACGCGCGAGTTCGGAGACCTCTCCGAGAACGCGGAGTATAAAGTCGCGAAACAGGAACGGAACAAGAATCGGAGCCGCATTCGCTATCTCGAAGCGATGATTCGGACGGCGAAAGTCATTCCGGTCGCCTCCGCCCCCGATTGCATCGGGCTTTTCGACTATGTGACCTACTACCGCGCCGATAAAGACCAGACCCGCCGTATTCAGATTGTCACGACTCTGAGGCAGGATGCCCTCGCGGGTTTTATCAGCAAAGAGTCACCGCTCGGGCAGGCGCTCCTCGGGCATAGGGTGGGTGACCGCGTCACCGTGAGAGTCAGCGCCGATAAGGCGTATGAAGTGGAGATTCGTCTGCTCGAAAAGGGTGAAGACAATACCGACCTGCCCATCAGCACATTTTGATTTTGCCCTTATGCGGCAGGCGTTCCCCCGTTTCGACGCCGCACGGGTTGCCCCTTACGTTCCGCACGGATCGCCCTTTAACAAAAAGAAAAACCGATCGTCTTAATTATGGACGGTCGGTTTTGTTATCCCCCGTTTGCTTTGCGCGCATCGTCGGGCAGGGGAGCACTTGTTAGTTCATGCGGGGGTTCCTCGGGAGGTGCGGTTTCCCGAGAGGGAACCTTCCCGGACTGAGGTCTCTCGTCTTGCTTGACTCCCGCTTTCTTCGCATTGGCGCGGAGTTCCGCCTCGTATGCCTTACGCGCCGCTTTCGGCATGGGCGCGTCCATGTCGCGTGGGACATACGTCTCGCCACGCTCGGCGAGCCGTTCGGTCATCTTTTGAATCAGGATTCCTCTGACCATCTGCGTCGTCTCTTCCCGCGAGAGGTCTTTATATGCCTCGTAGGGGATGGGCGGGAGGAAATGTACTTCGGGCTTCACATGCGCGAAGATGTTGTTGCGGTTCATGGAGCGATAGGTGTCCACCAAAAGGACAGGGACGATGGGACACCGCGCGAGGTAGGCGGAGAACAGACAGCCGTTGTGAAAGTTCAGAATGCTGTTGTGGTTATCGACATATCCCCCCTCGGGGAAGACCAGGAAATGTGCGCCGTCGCGCACCCGCTCACCGATGCGGCGGATGATACGCAACTGCTGGCGCGGGCGGGTGAGATCGATATTCTCCCCGTCGAGCAGACCCATGACCTGTCGTACCCCGAATTTCCCCGCCTGATGGGTCTCCATCAGCACACCGAGCGGGTTTTCCATCGCACTGATGACCGCGAGCGCATCGTATTTCCCCTGATGGTTCGCTATCAGCAAATACCCGGTTTCTTTGGGCGGCAGGTTCTCGAGCCCGAAGAACCGTGGGGAAGTATTCGAGAAAAATTCACAGGTATGAATGATCTTTTTCGCGAGCGAGAAGCGCCGTTCTTCGGAATAGCGCTCTTTGTGTTTTAAGACATAACTCGCGTAGATGAGAAGAAACAAAAGGGGAAAGAATCCCGCTATCAGCATAAAGACAAATGCGAACATCGTTTCCCCCTCCTTTTTTGTCGACTTAGAGATTATAAGAAAGGAATATAAACTTTGTATGAACTGTTTTTCCGGGGTGCGACACGGTTGCGGGACGTTTTCTCAGACCGGCGGAGGGATTCGACTTGACAGAGGATGGCAAATGTGCTACAATTCCGTTATCAAAACGGAGGAGGGAATCCATATGAATTGCGTAAACTGCAATACGCGCCTGTTTCTATTCAATGAGACAGAAGAACTGTTCCCGGGCTCCGAGGCGGTCTTTTGCACCTCGTGCAGAAAGAAGATCGCGCCGTTCCTTGAAGAGACGAATCACTACGAGACGCACGCCGAGCATCTCGCGGCATGGAAGCAGGAGCTCTCCACGCGCGGGATTACACCGCGAGGGATGAATGCGCTCTCCGCCTATTGCGCCTATCTCGACCGCATCACCCCGCGGAAGGCGGAACCCCTCGCGGGGACAAGCACGCCACCGCAGGGGAATCTCCCTGCCCGTCCGACACAGCCGCCGGTCGCGGTCGTACCGGTGAAAGAAGTGACGGGGCAACTCGTGGAGATGCAGACCAAAATCGACACCCTCTCGGGGAGAATCGCGCATATGGCGCGCGTGCTTCGCTTTGCCCTGTGGTCTGCCGTTGCGAGCGGTATCGCCGGGGTCGGGAGCTTGATTGCTCTCCTCGCGTCGCTGATTGCGGGAGGTTGACCCAAATGAAATTTCAATGTGCCATTGAAGCGCAGGCGTTTGACGGGTATCTCGAAAAACGCTTGGAAGAACAGCATACGCGGGTGAAGAACCCCGCCTATCAGTATGTCCGCATCCCCACGCCCGACGACCCCGCGCTCGTCGCCATTCGGATTTATCGCGCGAAGGACTACGACTTGGTCGCGGTTGGGACGCGCTCGGAAGAAGACGGGTATCTGATGCTCGACTTCCATTTGGAGGACATTCCGCGGCTCGCGGATGCCGCTCCTCTCGAAGAGACGGAACTTGTCGAAGAATCGGAACCTGTCGAGGAGACAGAACCCGCCGAAACCGACACCGCCGGGGAAACCGAACCTGCCTTAGAGACGGAGCCCGATGAGGCATTAGAGACCGAGGACACGGCGGATACCTCGCTCGCGGCGAAAATCGCGGCGAACCTGACGGTGATGCTGTTTGTCGGGGCGTTCCTCTATTTCTCGGTTTGGGGGATCACTTACCTGATCGGGAATCGGAATGCTTGGCTCCCGCTCATCGCGCCGATCTGTTTCTGGGTGTTCCGCATGTTGGAACTCGTGATGCGGTATCGCCCGCGCGATACGCACGCCGCGTTTCTCGCGTTTTTGGAGACCGATCTCGCCTGCATCCCCTGTCCCGAGGATGAGGAGGACGACACGACCTTAGAGGCGAGTGACACGGAGACGGATGACGAGAAGACAGTCGATACGGAGACGGCGGAGACCCTCTCCGAGAGCGACCGCCCGAATGAGGAAAACTGAATTTTCAAACACAAAGCGGAGCCGCATTTGCGGCTCCGCTTTCATATTCTGAACTCTACCGTGGCGTTATTTCGTTTCGCAGTAGAGCACCCACGCCAAGATGGCCTGCACCAGCATGGGGGTCTGAATGCTGATGAACGGGAAGGTTTTCTGGAACTGCATCAGTCCCATGATGAAGAATGCGGCGGAGAGGACGAGGATGATGAGCGAGAGGATGCGGATGGCGCGCCGCTTCGGGTTCGGGAACAGACCGAGGATGCCGGTGACGAGCAGGAGAATCGCCAAGAACGCGCCGGTCAGGGTCAGGAGCCAGTCGGGAGCAGTCGGGTTCTCAAAAAGTTTCTTGATCGAATCAATCAGCGAGTTCCAGACCGTGTCGAAGGACAGGAGCAGAAACGCGATCGAGACGAGAATGCCGGTGAGGGTAAGCGGGTGTTTGGTGGAATTGTTCGACATATCAATAATCCTTTCTCAGATAAAATAGACGAGGGGAGTGTGGGGTTAGTTCGGAACAGCGGGATCGCTCGCTGCGGGGGTCTCCGCGAGGAAGAAGCGACGCACCGTCCCCGCGACGAGATAGGATACAAATCCCGCGGCGAAGAGTACGACGAAGTCCGCGACCATCAGTTGAATCTGCGAGGTGCGCAGGAGCCAGTCGTATTTGTTCCCGTATTCCACGGCAGCGATTACGCGCTCGATGAGGAAACGGACGGTCAGAAGAGAAATCAGCAGCAGCTCTGCTTCCGAGAGCGTGTTCCCGCGGATGCGGAACAGCCCGGGATAGGGGTCGGCAGGACCGCGGCGCGAGAGAAATAGGTACCATGAGAACCAAAAGAGAGCCAAGACGACCGCACCTTCGAGCAGGGTGGTGTGGATGAGCGTCGTCGCCACCCCTTTGAGAAGACAGCCCCCGAATGAGTAGGTTTCTTTCATAAGATATTCGGCGGTATTCCCGATCAGGTCTTTCACCGAAAACTCCAAGATGAACATCCCGATGATTCTGAACCCTCGCCAAATCCCCGCGCGGTTCGCCCGCCAGAGGGCGACCATGGTCCAACCGCCGATGAGCGCACGGTCGAGGAACACGAGAAAATAGTCGAGGGGGATGGACAGAATGTTGCCGCGCGCCGCGAGGGCGGAAAGCCCAATGGACGCAAACGCCGAGAAAAGCTCGATGGAGGCAAACAGGAAAAGCAGTCCTCGGGGAGTCGTTTCGCTCTTACGAATATGCACGCGTTGTTCCTCCCATTCACAGTACTTTCCTATTCTAGCATAAAAAACGGGAAAAAAACAGGGGATTCGACAAACTTTTTTTGCGTTACCCGCATATACTGGCGAAAAGAACAGGGGGAAGAGAAGAGATGCGTCTGTTTTGGGACACCCCGATGACGCGGGCGGGGTATCGAGCCATGCGGGAAGAAGTGACAAGACGGCGGGGCGACGGCTGGTGGTTCCCGTTCGGGAAGAGTATCCTCGGGAGGACGCTGTGGTGCCTTAGAATCGGGGAGGGGTCACCGCGGGTGCTCTATGTCGCGGGGCATCACGCCATGGAGTGGCTGACGGGGAATCTGCTCCTCGCCTTCGCGGCGGGGGAAGAACGGCTCCCACAGGGGACACTCTATTTTGTCCCCTGCCTGAATCCCGACGGGGCGGAGCTGCAAATACGGGGCACCACCCCGTCCTGCCTGCTCACCGAGAGACAGCGCGCCATGAACGGGGGAGACCCCGACTTTCGGCATTGGCAGGCGAATGCAAGAGGGGTGGACCTAAATCATAACTATCCCGCGGGATTCGAGGAATACCGCGCCGTAGAGAGGGAACTCGGGATTCTCGGCGGCGCACCCACGCGATTTAGCGGAGAGTACCCACTCTCGGAGCCGGAGAGCGCCGCGATGCTCTCCCTCGTCTCCATGCTTTCCCCCGACGGGGTGCTCTCGCTCCATACGCAGGGCAGGGAACTCTTCTTCGGCGCGGGCGCACCCCGCGCGACCCGCTTTTGGGCGGAACTCCTCGGGAGGCGTGTCGGCTACCGCGCAGGGCATCCCACGGGTGCCGCGGCATACGGCGGGCTCTCCGATACCCTCGCGGAGATGGGGATTCCCGCCGTCACGGTCGAAGTCGGGTTAGGAGAGAATCCGCTTCCGCGGGCGTCTCTCCCGTCGCTCTACCGCGAGGTTCTCCCGCTCCTCCGGCACGCGCCCGCTTGTCTTGAATTTGTGAATAAATTGTAAATTATATTCCATCAAGAAAAATATTCTTGTAAATCCATCCCGAAATATTATATAATACCAATATCTGTGCGCGAGCACGGAAATTTTATCTACACACAGAGCGGATAGTCGTGCCGGTGCCCGTTTTGATGGCGGGTGGTACGGGTTTACTCTGTGGAGGACAACCAATCAGGAGGAACATTTCATGTTCAACATCACCATCAAGCAACTGCTCGAAGCAGGCGTCCATTTCGGTCACCCGACCAAGAAATGGAACCCGAAAATGGCTGAGTACATCTTCACTCACCGGAACGGGATTCACATCGTCGACCTGCAAAAGACCGTGAAGAAGTTTGAAGAGGCGTGCACCTATGTGCGTTACCTCTCCGAAGCGGGCGGGACCGTCCTCTTCATCGGTACCAAGAAACAGGCGACCGACACCATCAAAGAAGAAGCGACCAAGTGCGGTATGTACTATGTGAATGTGCGTTGGCCGGGCGGAATGCTCACCAACTTCAAGACCATTCGCAAGAGCATCGCGCGTCTGAAAGAACTCGAAAAGATGCAGGAAGACGGCACTTTCAACCTGCTCCCCAAGAAAGAAGTCGCGAAGAAACTCAAAGAGATCGACGACCTCGAAAAGAACTACGGCGGTATCAAGAACATGGAGACCCTGCCGGATGCCGTGTTCGTGGTCGATACCCACAAAGAGCATAACGCCATCCTCGAAGCGAAGAAACTGGGCATTCCCGTCATCGCCATCGTCGACACCAACTGCGATCCCGATGACGCCGACTATATCATCCCGGGTAACGATGACGCGATCCGCGCCATCAAACTCATCACCGGTGCGATCGCCGATGCGGTGATCGAAGGACACGGCGGTGAGACGAACGAGGCAGCCGAAGCGGCTCCCGCCACCGAGGAAGCGCCCGCCGAAGCACCCGCAACCGAAACCGCGGCAGAATAAGGAGGAACAAGATGGCTAACTTTACTGCAAAAGATGTAGCGGAACTCCGCAGACAGACCGGCTGCGGCATGATGGACTGCAAGAACGCACTCGTCGAGGCAGACGGCAATTTTGACGAGGCGATCAAGGTCCTGCGTGAAAAGGGCATGGCCGCTACCGCGAAGAAGGCGGGCAGAATCGCCGCCGAGGGTCTTGTCGCCATCAAGACGGCAGGGGACCTGACCGCGATGGTCGAGGTCAACTCCGAGACCGACTTCGTTGCGAAGAACGCGGCTTTCCAGGCATTTGTCTCGGGCATCCTCGATGCGATTCTCGCGAACAAACCCGCAGATGTCGACGCGCTGATGAACTGCCCCTACAACGCCGAGAATACCGTGCTCGCAGAACTTCAAGAGAAGACCTACACCATCGGTGAGAAACTCAGCATCCGCCGTTTCGTCCTCGTTGAGGGCGTGGTTTCCACCTATGTCCATGGTATGGGCGTGACGGGTGTCGTCGTGAAGTTCGATACCGATGCCGCGACCGCCGAGAAACCCGAATTTAAGGAATTTGCGAAGAATATCGCGCTCCAGATCGCCGCATACAACATTCCTTATCTCGCGACCACCGATGTCCCCGCTTCGGTCCTCGAAGAGGAGAAGGGCATTATCCTCGCGCAGATGAAGGCAGACCCCAAGATGGCGAATAAACCCGAGAAGGTGCTTGAGGGAATCGTCAACGGCAAACTGAAGAAGTACTACGAGAACAACTGCGTGCTTGAACAGGCGTATGTCAAAGACGACTCCATGACCGTCTCGCAGTATGTCGCCAAGACCGCGAAAGAACTCGGCGCGGATATCAAGGTGCTTGCTTTCTACCGCTACGAGAAGGGCGAAGGCATTCAGAAGAGAGAGGACGACCTCGCGGCAGAAGTCGCGAAGATGGTCTCCGGAAACTGATACCGTTCCCACGAAAATACGCGCGACCGACTTTTGTCGGTCGCGCTTTCTTTTTCGGTGAAGAATACATATTTGAATTGCCTTCTCCTGTGGGAGAAGGGGGACCGCGCGAGCGGTGGATGAGGAGTGAGAGAAGAAAGAAACAATGCTTCACACCTAACTTATAGCCATTGTGAAACGCCTCATCCGTCATCCGTCGGCTGACACCTTCTCCCGCGGGAGAAGGCACGATTTGGGTATCTTTTGCAGTTCGAGACAAATGAAGGTTTCTCGGTGAATGATGCTATCAAGTGTTGCACTTCGCATGAAAAATCTATTCTCTCTGTTTCTTCTCCGCTTCATAACTTAGTTTGTCTCGCTTTATTGACTGCTCGGTATGTGTATGAGCGAGCGAAATCATCTTCGAAGCCCCCCCGTAAGGAATAGGGAGAATATCTTGCCCAAGGAACGGGGAGAACCCGTATTTACGGCTCCGCCTTGATAATACTGCGGCTTTGTCAAGCGTTTCGACGGGTGCCACAGGGGATAGGACATGAGAGAAAACGGGCGGGCAGACGGCGCGAGGCGAGAAAAAAGTGTTTACAACGCGCCCGATTTGTTGTAAGATATATAAGAAAAAATAGAATACAAAAGCGGAGGTTTCCATGGGAAAATACAAACGCGTACTGCTCAAACTGTCGGGCGAAGCGCTCGCACAGGGGAGTGACGGTATCTACAATCACGCATTTCTCGCCGAGGTTGCCGAGGCCATCAAAGCCGCGACCGATGAGGGCATCGAGGTCGCCGTCATGGTCGGCGCGGGGAATATCTGGCGCGGCAGACAGGGCGTCGAGATGGACAGAGGCACCGCCGACGCGATGGGGATGCTCGCCACCTGCGTCAATGCGCTCATGCTCAAAGACAGTTTTCGGCGCGCGGGGATGGACGCGGTCGTCCTGACCTCGGTCTCCATGCCGCAGTTCGCCGAGCTCTATACCTCGTACGGGGCAAAAGAGCATTTGGAGAAAGGACATACCGTCATCTTCGGGGGCGGGATTGGTCTGCCGTATTTTTCGACCGACACCGCCGCCGCCATGCGTGCTGCGGAAATCGGCGCGGATGCCATTCTGATGGCGAAGAACATCGACGGCATTTATACCGACGACCCGCGGGTGAACCCGAATGCGGTGAAACTCGATACCGTCTCCTGCAAAGAGATTCTGAGCCGCGGGCTCCGCGCGATTGATGCCACCGCCGCCGCCCTCTGCATGGATGCCAAGATTCCCGTCTTGGTGTTCGGGCTCGATACGCCGAAGAACATTCTGCGCGCCGCGCGCGGGGAGAACTTCGGAACGGTCATTACCTGCGATTAAGGACCTTCTCACAACATAAAAAATCATCATCCGAAAAGGAGAATTACCATGAAACTCGATACCAAAAAATTTGAAGAGAAAATGCAGAAGACCGCGGACGCTTTCACAGCGGAGCTCGCGACCATGCGGGTCGGGAAAGCCAATCCGGAAGTGCTCTCCAAAGTCACTTTCAGTTATTACGGTTCGCCCACGCCCATTCTGACCATGGCGAATGTCTCGACGCCCGACGCGCGCACCCTCGTGCTCACGCCCTATGACAAGTCCACGCTCAAAGAGATGGACAAGGCGATTCAGACCTCCGACATCGGTATTCATCCGCAGAATGACGGGTCGGTTCTGCGTCTCGTGTTCCCGCCCATGACCGAGGATCGCCGTCGCGAGATGATCAAGCAGGTCGCCGCGAAAGGCGAGGGCGCCAAGGTCGCCATCCGCAACATTCGCCGCGACGCGAACGACGCAATCAAGGAACAGAAGAAGAATGGAGAGATGACCGAGGACGAGGCGAAACTCTCGGACAAAGCGGTACAGGATCTCACCGACAAATACATTAAGAAAATCGATGCCATCATCGAGGCGAAAAACAAAGAGATGATGACCATCTGAAACGAGGTGCACCTTGAAACTGTTTCACAAACCAGAACCTGTCGTGTGCGGGGATTGCCTTTCGCATATCGCGTTCATCATGGACGGGAACGGCAGATGGGCACAGAAACGGGGGCTCCCGCGTGAGGCGGGACACAGCGCAGGGGCGAAAAACCTTCGGAAAATCGTGACCGCCTGCCGCGACCGCGGCATTCGGACGGTGACGGTCTATGCCTTCTCCACCGAGAACTGGAACCGCCCGAAAAAAGAAGTGGACGGCATCATGTCGCTTCTCGCGGATTATCTCGACGAGGCGATGCGGGATAAGGATAAAAACAAGATGCGCGTCCGCGTTTTGGGGGACCTCAAACCCCTCTCGGAGGACCTCATCTGGAAGATCTGTGATCTCGAAGAAGCGACCGCGGGCTTTACCGATTACACCCTGAATATCGCCCTGAACTACGGCGGGCGGCAGGAGATCACCCATGCGGTGAACGAGCTGATTGCCAAAGGTGTCACCGAGGTGACCCCCGAGGATATTTCCGCCGCGCTCTATACCGGCGGGATGCCCGACCCCGATCTGGTGGTACGCACCGGCGGGGAGACACGCGTCTCGAATTTCCTCTTGTGGCAGTCGGCGTATGCCGAATACGCGTTTACCAAGACCCCGTGGCCGTCCTTCGGAGAGCGGGAACTCGATGCCATTCTAAAAGACTACTGCGGGCGGCAGCGGCGGTACGGAGGGCTTTGAGATGAAACAGCGGATTCTCACGGCGACCGTGCTGATTGCCATTTTGGTGCCGATTCTGTTTCTCTCGTGGAAAGCGGCGTTTCTTATCCCCGCATTGGTGGCAGTCCTCTCTCTCGCGGGGACCTATGAACTGCTCAAATGCCTGCGTACCGTCCCCGGCGCGGACGACGCACCCGCGACTGCGGGAAAAGAAGATTTTGTCGTCTCGGTACCCGCGTATCTGATTGCGCTTGTCCTGCCGTTCGGCACCTATTTCGTCACCGATATCCCCCCCTATCTCTTGGTAGCGGCGGCGGTGTTCACGGTCTATTTGCTCTACCTCTTCGCCGTGGCGGTCTTCCGTCAGGGGAAGATGAAATTTGAGACGGTCGCCGAGGTCTTCTCGGGCGTGCTCTATATCACGCTCTCGTTTGCCTCGCTCGCGCTTCTGCGCCATCAAACGCCCTTCGGCGGCTACCTCTATCTCTTGGTCTTCTTCGGCGCGTGGGTGACCGATACCTTCGCGT
The DNA here is from genome assembly GCA_028720145.1 of Clostridia bacterium. Taxonomy (GTDB): domain Bacteria; phylum Bacillota; class Clostridia; order Oscillospirales; family CAG-272; genus UBA1740. The sequence continues at coordinate 47,774 of JAQYLJ010000045.1, read as the reverse complement.
ACTTCACGGGTCGTTTCTTCGGTCGTCATCGTCTGAACCCCGTCATCAGCCCGAAAAAGACGGTCGAGGGGTCGATCGGCGGCATCGTGTTCTGCATGATCTCTTTCGTGGCTTTCGGGCTCGTCATGCACTTCGCGGGCAGATGGGGATTCCGCGTCAATTACCCGATGCTCATTCTCACGGGGCTCATCGCGTCGGTGGTGTCACAGGTCGGCGACCTTATCACCTCGCTCATCAAGCGGGAACACGGGGTCAAAGATTACGGGAAGATTTTCCCGGGGCACGGCGGCGTGCTCGACCGCTTCGACAGCGTGCTCGCGATTTCTCCCGTTCTGCTCATTCTCTCGAATCTCTCTCTCTTGGGCGACGCGTTCGCCATACTGTCATGAGAGCGGGGGAATTTCGCGGCGGGATGCCCGCGTCGGTCGCGGTTTTGGGCTCCACCGGCTCCGTCGGGCGGCAGACTCTCGAAGTCGCCGCCCATCACCGTCTTCGGGTAGACCTGTTGACCGCGCATCGGAATACAAATCTCATCGAAGAACAAGCGCGAGCGTTTTCTCCCCGCTATGTCGTGCTGACCGACGAGGAGGCGGCGCGGGATCTCAAAACCCGACTTGCCGATACCTCGGTCAAGGTGCTCGCGGGGGATGCGGGGAGCGCGGAAGCCATTGCCGCAAGCGATGCGGAAGTGTTTGTCAATTCCGTCCTCGGAGAGGCGGGGCTCATGCCCACCCTGCGGGTCATCGAGACCGGACGGAGGCTCGCCCTCGCCAATAAGGAATCCCTCGTCGTCGCCGGCGAGATTGTCATGCGGCGTGCAAAGGAGACGGGGTGCGAACTCATCCCGGTCGACAGCGAGCACAGCGCGATTTTCCAATGCCTCCACGGCGGGGATCAGCGCGAGGTCAAGCGGATTTTGCTCACCGCCTCGGGCGGACCGTTCTACGGCTATACGAGGGAGCGACTCGCCCATGTGACGGCGGCGGACACTCTCGCGCATCCGACATGGAAGATGGGTGCCAAAATCACGGTCGACAGCGCCACGCTCATGAACAAGGGCTTTGAAGTGATCGAGGCGGCACACCTTTTCGGGGTCCCTGCCGAGCGCATCACCGTGCTTGTCCATCCCGAGAGTATAATTCACAGCGCGGTGGAATATATTGATAACACGGTTCTCGCGGAATTGTCGAAACCCGATATGCGCGCCTGCGTGCAGTACGCGCTGACCTATCCCGCGCGTGTCGCGGGGCTGACCGAGCCGCTCGACCTCTTTGCGCAGGGGCGCCTGACATTCGGAGAGCCGGACGACGAGGCGTTCCCGCTCCTCTCACTCGCGAAAAAAGCGTATCGCGCGGGCGGCGGAATGCCCGCGGTACTCAATGCCGCGAACGAGGTCGCGGTGGCGGCGTTCCTCGACGGGAAAATCCCGTTCCTCGGAATCTCGGATACCGTCTCGGAGGTCTACGCCTCTTTCGGGCGGGAGACCAAAGCCGAAACCCTCGACGAAATCCTCGCGCTCGACCGCGAGGCGAGGGTACGGGCACAAAAACTACTCACAAAAGCATAATGGGGGAGAACCCATGTATATCGTATTAGCCATTTTGGTGTTCGGGCTTCTCATTTTCATTCACGAACTCGGACACTATATTTCCGCGCGGATTTTCCATGTGCGGATTTATGAATTTGCCATCGGGATGGGACCGAAACTGGTTTGGTTCCGCTCGAAGAAGACGGGGATCGTCTATGCGCTCCGCATGATTCCGTTCGGCGGTTTTGTCTCGATGGAGGGAGAACTCTCGGAGGAGGATGCGGGCGATGCGCCCAATCCCCCGGAGGACGGAGAACCCGCCCCCGAAATCGTAGACCCGCGCCTCGGGTCGCTCGCGTCCAAACCCGCGTGGCAGCGTCTCATCGTCCACGCCGCGGGCGCGCTCCAAAACCTCCTGCTCGGGTTCCTCATCTGCGTCATTCTCACCTGTTCGTCGGTCGTCGGCGGGACGACCGTGAGCGCGTTCCAAAAGACCGAAGAGGGTCTTCCGTCCAGTGCGGCACAGGGGCTGATGGTCGGGGACGAGATTCTCAAAGTCGGGTCCCACCGCGTCCATATCTCGGACCAACTGTACTATCAGATTGTCCATCAGGGCGGGGGCGAGGAACCTCTCACCCTGACGGTGAGACGGAACGGCGAGATTCAAGAGCTTCAAATCCGTTTCCCGAGCGAGGAAGAGAACGGCATTTCGTACGGGACGCTCGACTTCTATGTCGCGCCCGAGGAAAAGACCTTTGGGGTCGTCATCAAACAGTCCTTCTATAAGTCTTGCTATCTCGTGCAGGCGGTGTGGGATTCCCTCATCGACCTCATTACGGGTCGCTACTCGCTCAAAGCGGTATCGGGTCCCGTCGGGACGGCACAGGCGATTTCCGAGGTTGCCAAGACGGGAATGTACAGTTTCCTCTATATCGTGGGGCTCATCAGCGTAAACCTCGGGATATTCAACCTATTGCCGCTGCCGGCGCTCGACGGCGGTCATGTCCTCTATACTTTGATTGAACTCGTTTCGCGCAAGAAACTGCCTGCGAAGACCATCGCGTGGATTGATACCGTCGGGCTGTTTTTGTTGCTCGCGCTCATGGTTGTGGTCACATTTAAGGACATTTATTCGTGTATCATGTAATCGGTTCCCCCCCCTTTGGGGAGGAACGAGAGGGAGGTTTCAAATGGCGGAACAGGATTTGAGACGCAGGTCCCGCGCGCTTTCGGTCGGTTCTCTGACCATCGGCGGGGACGCGCCGATTACGGTACAGTCCATGACGAATACCGATACCCACGACGCGGTGGCGACCCTCCGACAGGTGCGGGCACTCGCGGACGCGGGATGCGACATCGTACGGCTCGCCGTCCCCGATGCCGCCGCCGCCGCGACCTTCTCGTATCTGAAAGAGCAGGGGGTCACCGTGCCGCTCGTCGCGGATATCCATTTTGACTGGAAAATCGCGCTCGAATGCGTCGCCGCCGGTGCGGACAAGATTCGGATTAACCCCGGGAATATCGGGGGGCACGAAAAAGTCGAGGCGGTCGCCCGCGCCTGCCGCGAGCGGGGGATTCCCATTCGCATCGGGGTGAACGGCGGCTCCCTCCAAAAAGAAATCCTCGCGAAATACGGCTCTCCCACGGCGGAAGCACTCGCCGAGAGCGCACTCATGCACGCACGCCTGCTCGAAGCCTGCGACTTTTGGGACACGGTCCTCTCGGTCAAGTCCTCGGATGTGCGCCGCATGATTGATGCTAACCGCATTCTTGCCGAAAAGACCGATTACCCGCTCCACCTCGGCGTGACCGAGGCGGGGAGTGCCGCGCGCGGCACCGTCAAGAGCGCAGTCGGGATAGGCACCCTCCTCGCCGAGGGCATCGGCGACACCATTCGGGTCTCGCTCACCGCAGACCCCGTGGAAGAGGTGGGGGCGGCACGGGAGATTCTCTCGTCCCTCGGACTGAATCCCCAAAAGCAACTGACCCTCGTCTCCTGCCCGACCTGCGGGCGCACCCGCGTCGACCTGATTCCGCTGCTCGCCGATTTTGAGAAGAGAATCCGCGCGGAGGGGCTGAACGACCTCCCCGTGAAGGTCGCGTTTATGGGGTGCGCGGTGAACGGACCCGGGGAGGCGCGGGATGCGGATATCGGCATCGCGGGAGGTGTCGGTGAGGCGCTCCTCTTCCGCCACGGTGAAGTCGTGGCGAAGTACCCCGAGGGCGAGATCGTCGCCCGCCTTATGGAAGAACTACACAAAATAAAGGATACCATGACCGAATGACTTTTCTCGAAGTGTTCAAGAAATATCGACCGAATGAGGAACTGCGGGCGGTGCTGTCCCATGTCACCAATATCATCAAACGCCCGATTTATAACGAGGCACACGACCTCTTTCGCATTGAGGTCAACGCGCTCTTCGACCGCCATGTGCGGGCGGAGGACCTCTATCGGGTGGAAGAAGAATGCCGTGCGCTTTATCGGGAGAGTTTCCCCGCGCTCGAGTCGTTCCGCATTTTCCCGCAATTCCCGAGCGAGTCGTTTCGGATTGAATACATAGACGAGATTGCCGAAGAGGCGACACGGAGCGGAGCCGTCACGCGCGGCTTCTTTTCGGAGGCGGAGGCGAACGATGACGGCGAGACCGTCACGGTCTGTATCCCGTTTGAAGAGAGCGGGGTCGGCCTCGTGAAACAGTCGCAGACCGAGGAGATCCTCTCGGCGATTCTGTGCAGCCGCTTCGGGCTGAAACGCAAATTCGTCATCTGCCGCTCGGCGGATGCCGCCGAGCGGGCACGCGCACGGCAGGAAGAGTATGACCGTCTCCTCGCGGCGTATGAGGCGCAGGCGAGCGAGCAGGCGGCGCGGGAGATACGGGAAGAAAATGCTCCCACCGCGTCTTCGACGGCTGCCTCCGCGCCCGAACGCCCCGCCTATCCCCGGGCGAAAGCCGAGGTCCTTTTTTCGGACGAGCCGGCGAATGAACACACGAGCGAGACCGAAGTCGCGTTCGGTCATATGCGGTTCTCCTCCGCCGAGGCGGCTCCTCTCATCGGAGAGCCGATTGCGCTAGACGATGCGCTCCCCATCGGCTGTCTCGCCGCCACACGGAAAGCGGTGACGGTCGGCGAGGTGTTCTCGGTCGATAAGCGCGAGAGCCGCAACAAAGAAAAGGTCACGGTCACGGTGGGGCTCACCGACGGGGTCTCCTCCATTTTCATGAAACGCATCGGGTCGCCCGAAGAGACGGCGTGGCTGTCGTCGCTCGAAATCGGGAAGTCCTATGCCGTCTCGGGGCGGGTCTACCGCGATAACTTCGACCATGATCTGACGGTCTCCCCCGACGCGGTCACACCCGTCAAGCGGTTGCTCCGCATGGACACCGCCCCCGAGAAGCGGACCGAGTTGCACCTGCACACCAATATGTCCATGATGGACGCGTTCATCCAGCCGGCAGACCTCGTGAGAACCGCGGTACGGTGGGGGTGGAAAGCCATCGCCGTCACCGACCACGGGAATGTCCAGTCTTTCCCGGAAATCATGATTGCAAAAGAGAAGCAGAAGGCGACCGACCTGAAGATTCTTTGGGGCATGGAGGCGTACTATGTCAACGACAAGGCACGCGCCGTCTACGGGAAGCCGCCTGCGGATTTCTCGGGCGAGACGGTGGTCTTCGACATTGAGACGACGGGTCTCGATGTCCGCTCCTGCGCCATTACCGAGATAGGCGCCGTGCGCGTGAAGAACGGGGAAGTGCTCGAAGAGTTCGACACTTTCGTCGACCCCGAGTGCCATATTCCCGAAGAGATTACCCGCCTGACCTCGATTACCGACGAGATGGTAAAGGGTGCTCCCAAAATCCGAGAGGCGCTCGAAAAGTTTTTCGCCTTCACGGGCGGTGCCCTGCTCGTCGCGCATAATGCGAACTTCGACTGCGGCTTTATCCGTGCTTCGGCGGAGCGGGTCGGGCTCCCGTTTGAGAACGCCTATCTCGATACCGTGGCGCTCTCGCGCTATCTGAATCCCGAACTCAAAAATCATAAACTCGATACCCTCGCGGAGCACTACGACCTCGGGGATTTCCACCACCATCGCGCGTCGGACGACGCACGGATGCTCGCGCTGATTTACCTGCGGATGCTCGCGCAACTGAAAGGCGAGGGAGTCGGGGACTTTTCCCGCATGATTGAAGCGATGAGCGAGAAGAGCGACCCCCTGAAACTCCCGCCGTATCACATGGTGATTTTCGCGAAGAATCTCGCGGGGCTGAAAACCCTCTATCAACTGATTTCCGCGAGCTATCTCACCTATTACAAGCGTTTTCCCCGTATTCCCCGCAGTCTGCTCGAGAGGAACAGGGAGAACCTGATTATCGGCTCCGCCTGCGAGGCGGGGGAACTCTACCGTGCGATTTTGGCGAATCAGACCGAGGCGGCGATTGAGGAAATCGCGGATTTCTACGATTATCTCGAAATCCAGCCGCTCTCGAATAACCGCTTCCTGCTCGATGAGGAAAAGGTGCCGGACGAGGAGACCCTGCGGGAGATCAACCGCAAGATAGTCGCCCTCGGGGAGAAACTCGGGAAACCCGTGGTCGCGACCTGCGACGCGCATTTCCTCAACCGCGAGGACGAACTCTACCGCAAAATCATTCTGACCGGCATGAAGTTCTCGGACGGCGACCGCGACACCGGCATCTATCTCCGCACGACCGACGAGATGCTCGCGGAGTTCGCCTACCTCGGCGAGGAGACCGCGCGGAAAGTCGTCATTGAAAATCCGAATAAGATTGCCGACATGGTGGAGCATTTTCGCCCGATTCCCGAGGGGAAGTATGAGCCCAAGATGGAGGGCGCGGAAGAGGAACTCACCTCGTCCTGTTGGAAGCGCGCCGAGGAGTATTACGGCTATGACGACGGGACGGGGGCACAGATTCCCGCACTCGTGAAGAGCCGCCTCGAGAGGGAACTCAACGCCATCATCTCCCACGGCTTCGCCGTGCTTTACATGATTGCCGTCCGTCTGGTCGCGTACAGCGAGTCACAGGGATATTTGGTCGGCTCCCGCGGTTCGGTCGGATCGTCGTTTGTCGCCCATATGTCGGGCATCTCCGAGGTGAACCCTCTGCCGCCACACTATCGCTGTCCCAAATGTCGGTATTCCGAATTTTTCACCGACGGCTCGGTCGGCTCGGGCTTTGACCTCGAGACCAAGGCGTGTCCGCACTGCGGGACCCAAATGGTCTCGGACGGACAGGACATTCCTTTCGAGACCTTCCTCGGGTTCCACGGGGACAAATCCCCCGATATTGACCTCAACTTCTCGGGGGAAGTCCAAGGGCGTGTGCATAAGTACACCGAGGAACTCTTCGGAGAGGGTCATGTGTTCCGCGCGGGCACCATCAGTACGCTCGCGGATAAGACCGCATACGGCTATGTCATGAAGTACCTCGACGAGAAGCAGATTTCGCTCTCTCGCGCCGAGATCGATCAGATTGTCTCCCGCACCGCGGGGGTCAAGCGCACGACGGGACAGCACCCGGGCGGCATCATCGTCATTCCGAAAGAATACGACATTCACGATTTCACGCCGGTACAGCACCCGGCTGACGACCCGAACTCGGACATCATCACCACCCACTTCCAGTTCTCGTATCTCCACGATACCATTCTGAAACTGGACGAGCTCGGGCACGATATTCCGACCAAGTACAAGATGCTCGAAACCTATACGAACACCTCGGTCATGGATGTCAAGATGAACGATGCCAAGGTGTACGAGCTCTTCGGGAGCGTGGAACCCCTCGGCATCACCCCCGACGATATCGGCGGATGCACCAAGGGGACCTACGGTCTGCCCGAGTTCGGTACGCACTTCATTCAAGGCGTGCTCGACGACGCGAAGCCGAAGACCTTCGCCGACCTCATGCAGATTTCGGGTCTGACCCACGGCACCGATGTGTGGCTGGGCAACGCGCAGGACCTCATCAAAGCGGGTATCTGCGATATTTCCAAGGTGATCGGGACCCGAGACGGTATCATGCTCGACCTGATTCGCTACGGTCTGCCGAACAGCGATGCCTTCACCATCATGGAGTCGGTGCGAAAAGGGCGGGGGCTCAAACCCGAGTGGGAAGCGCTCATGAAAGAGCACGATGTCCCCGATTGGTATATCGCGTCTTGTAAAAAAATCAAGTATATGTTCCCGAAGGCGCACGCCGCCGCCTATGTCATGTCCGCGATTCGTCTCGGGTGGTATAAGATTCACTACCCGATGGAGTTCTACGCCGCCTATCTCTCGGTCGCACCCGGCGGGTTCGATGCCGAAATTGTCCTCGGCGGGAAGCGGAATGTCCGACGGGTCATCGACGAGATCGCGGGGAAGGCGCAGGGCGAAGCAACTCAGAAAGATAAGGAAATGATGGCGACCTTGCAGCTCGTCGAAGAGTCGATGGCGCGGGGTGTGAAGTATCTGCCGCCCGACCTCTACCATTCGGATTACCGCCGCTTCTTGCCCGAGGACGGCAGGATTCGGATGCCGTTCACCGCACTCGCGGGGCTCGGAGAGACCGCCGCGCAGAAGATTGTCGAAGCGCGCGCCGCAGGCGAGTTTTACTCGGTGGAGGACCTCCGAAATCGCGCGGGACTCTCGAAATCGGTCATCGAACTGCTCCGCAAAATCGATGCCCTGAAAGACCTGAGCGAGACCAACCAGTATTCGTTCTTTTGACCCCTCTTCTGCACTTGCTACTTCATAAAGAAGATGAGAAGCAGCAGGAGCCAGAAGTCATCGTCTTTTTCCTCGCAGTCATCGCCCCGACCGGTCAGCAAGAGGAGCGACAGCGCGATGAGGATGAGGTCGCTCGAAAAGAGACCGTCCATCCCTGGGAATTTCCATTTCCCGAACAGCGACGGGCGATGGGAGCACCCCCGCGGCGCGCAGGAGGTCTCTTTGCAGGGCGGTTCGTCCGTCTCTGCCTTTTGAAATACGGGTTCGCTTTCACGGGGCGGTGCCTGAGTGTCCGGCTCCTCTTCGGCACCGGACGACGATAGAAAGGCGCTCCCGCCGTACCCGGGCGGTACCCCTTCGGTATGATAATCCCGACTATACACAGTATGCCTCCTTGTCAGTTACGGGTGCTCTCGATGACCTCGTAGAGTTCGAGTGCGCGCAGGACGCGGTCGACGGTCGCACAGCGCTTCTCCGAGAGGAACGGGCGCAGGGAGAGTAGGACCTCGCGCCGCCCCTTGCCGTGACCGTATCCCGGTGGCGCCGGGGGAGGGGAGAATGAGATGGTGGGGATACTCTCGCCCTCCCGCGGGCTGTCTTCGCTATGCTCGCTCTCCTCGCTCTCCGTGTCCTCATGGTGCGACCCCGCGGGAGCGGATGCCCCACCGCCGAGACCGCCCAACAGGTTTTGGAGCATGGAGACGGCGGCGGGATTCTGCCCGAGCTTTTCGAGGAGCGGAGCTAAATTGAGGTTCTCATTTGCCATTTTTCTTTTTCCCTTTTTCTCGGTATTCCGCGAGGATGCGTCCCGCCGTCACGAGGTCCATCTTTTCGCAGTCCGAGAACGCGCCGCGCAGTGCGTCCATGGTGACCTTCGGCGGCGGCGTTTCGGACAGGTGGATGTTCTTGGATGCCGCAACCGCGCGCACGGTCTCCCACAGCCGATCGTCGGGCAGGGTCAGGAGCGCGGCGATGAGATTTTTGTCGAGTTTCATTCCAAACCTCCTTGTTTCATTGTAATGTCAGTATATGAAACGAGAAATCTATATGTGAGAGAACCATGAAAATTCTGATTTTGTCCGATACCCACCGCCGCACCGAGCGGCTCTCGCGGGTGCTCGCGATGCACGCGGATGCCGACTTTGCCTGCTTTCTCGGGGACGGTCTTAACGACCTCGCCGCAGCTTCCCGCGCATTCCCCGCGCCCATCTATGAGGTGTGCGGGAACTGCGACAGCGCTTCGCTCTATCCCGCCGCCCCGGGGACGCGGATTGTCGAGCGGGCAGGGCATCGCCTGCTGCTCACCCACGGGCACCTGTACGGTGCGAAATGGGGGCAGGGCGGTCTTATCGCCGCGGCGAAAGACGCGGGGTGCGACATCGTCCTCTACGGGCATACCCACCTGCCGCAGGAGACCTATCTCTCCGACGAAAAAATCTATCTCTTCAACCCCGGCAGTCTCGGAGAGCCGCGGGAGGGAGAGCCGTCCTACGGGCTCTTACAGCTCGACGGAAAGAATGTTCTGTTCTCGCACGGCACGCTCCTGCGCTGACCGCGTTGCGCCGAAAAACAAGGCGAAACCCTGTTTTTCGGACAAGCCGTAACCCGCCCGATTGACACCGAAACACACACACCGAATACACCAAAACGCAGTTTTGCGAATGACTAAAAAACGGAGGTACTCATATGAGGGATCCGCGACCCCCAAGAAAGCCGATGACGCTCTATCCGAAGCCGAAGAAGCTCCGCGACTACCCGAAGTATATCGCGAAGGTGATTCGGGGGTTCTTTTCGCGTCTTTTCTATGTCATTTCGCTTTTGTGGCAGACCAGCCCCGCACTGCTCGTTCTCATGGTCCTGCTTTGTGTCGCGGCGGGCGTTTTGCCGGTCGCGAGCGCGGTGGTGGGGAAGTACCTGCTCAACGCCGTGAACGGGGCGCTTCTCGGGACGGGGCTTGCCCCGGGGGAGACCCTGCTCCATTCGGTTTGGGGCACGCTCTCGACCGTGGGATTCTTCATCCTTTTACAGTTCATTTTCTTACTCGTCAGGCGGCTCGTCAATCGGTTACAGACCGCGGTCAACACTCTCGCGGGCGAGCGGGTCTCCTCGCATATTCGGCTCATGCTCATGAATCAAGCGAAGAAGGTCGATCTCGCGAGTTTCGATAACCCCGATTTTTACGAGAAACTCGAAAACGCAAATCGCGAGGCGGGGATGCGCCCGATCGGGATTCTCTCTTCGACCTTTTCGGTCATCTCCTATATCATTTCCGCCGTCAGTTTCGTCACCATCCTCGTGACGGTCGGATGGCAGATCCCCCTCTTTGTCCTGCTCTTCTCGTTGCCCGCAGCAGTAGTCAACTATGTCTATCGCCGCCGCGGGTATTGGTATATGCGCCGCGCCTCGAAAGAGCGCAGGCAGATGTCGTATTTCTCGGATGTCGTGACCGATAAAGACCTCGCGAAGGAAGTGCGGCTCATGCACACGGCGGACACCTTTATCGACAAATACAAGACCGCGTTCGGCACCTATTACAAGGGGATTCGCCGTCTCACCATGGCGGAGCTCTTCTGGCAGATCGGTGTCGGGATTTTCAGTCTCGCGGCGGAGGCGGCGGTCTTCTTCTATATCGCCTACCATGTCGTGTCGGGCAATATGGAGATCGGGGATTACTCACTCTATTCGGGTGCGCTGACCTCCATCGGTTCCTATGTCTCGTCGGTCATCGCCTCGACCGCGACGGTCTATGAGGGGACGCTGTTTATTGATAATCTGATGACTTTCATGCGGGAGAAGCCCTCGGTGGTCGCGACGCACGAGCCGCCGCGCGTCCCCCGGCACGGAGTCCCTCATACCCTCGTGTGCGAAGATATCAGTTTCCGCTATCCCGGGAGTGAACAATTCGTCCTGCGGCATTTCTCCTGTGAGATGAAGTCGGGGGACAGAATCGTCCTCGTCGGGTTGAATGGCGCGGGGAAAACCACGCTCATCAAACTGCTGACCCGTCTCTATGACCCGACTGAAGGGCGGATTACCCTCGACGGCCACGACCTGCGGGAGTACGACCCCGAGGCACTCTACGCGCTGTACGGTACGGTCTTTCAGGACTTCGGGAAATACGCGGTGACCGCGGGCGAGAATATCGCGCTCGGCAATACCCGCGTGGAGAAAGATACCGCCGCCGTCCGCCGCGCCGCCGAGATGGGGGACGCGTCGGGATTCATCGAACGGCTCCCCGCGGGCTATGATACCCCCCTCATGCGGTATTTCGAGGAAGACGCGACCGAACTCTCGCAGGGACAATGGCAGAAACTCTCGGTCGCCCGCGCGTTTTACGCTGACTCGGACATTCTGATTTTGGACGAGCCGACCGCCGCGCTCGACGCCATCGCCGAAGAAGAGGTCTATCGGCGGTTCGCCACCCTCTCGGAGAACAAACTGACCCTGCTCGTCTCGCACCGCCTGTCCTGCGCGGTCTCGGCGACACGCATCCTCGTCCTCTCTGACGGCACCCTCGCCGAGAGCGGCACCCACCGGGAACTCATGGAGAAGGGCGGCATCTACTACCACCTGTTCTCGACACAGGCGAAGCACTATCTCCCCGAGGAAAATCCGGATTCGTGTATTTAGAACAAGTTTTTGTTCTCTCTTTGTCTAGTTTTGTTCGGTATTTTCTGTTTTTTCAAATCCCGACCGTTCCGTTCCTTGCGGAGGTCGGGATTATTTTGTTAAAGTGATTATATAGATCATGTATTAGAAGCATTTTTGTCACCCGCATCGGTGGCGGGAGAATCCCGCCTCAATCGAAAGGAGAAGTCTCGTGAAACGCATTTTGCTGGCTTTCATGCTCGCGCTCTCGCTCATGCTCCCGTTCTCGCTCATGGCGATTCCCGTCGCCGCCGGGGAGACCGAGGGGGAGATCGGAGAAGAAGAGGAACAAACCTATCGGAAAGATACGGTGATACTCGACCATACCGTGTTTAAGGCGGGATCGATCGTCATGTCCCCGTCCTCCGGCAGCGCCACCGGCAGATGGAATAAAAAAGTGGGAGGGACCCTGACGCCCATGACCGACCCGTTCGACGAGACCAACTCGGTGCTCTTTGCGGGCGGTACGCAATCCGCTTCGGCGCAGAACAACAAACTCATCAAAAACCATACCTACCCCGACCCGAACTTCCCCACCATTTTCGCCTGTAATCTGCTGATTCCGTCATCGGAACAGTCGGAAATCGGGATCGGGGTGACCTCTTTCACGGTCAAACTGTACGGGGTCGACCTCGTGACCGTCACGCGGGAGGACGACCTCTGTCGAGTGAGTAGTCCCACAGGGACGATTGCGTCGTTTCCGACGGGCACTTGGGTGCGACTGACCGTGACCTACGCCCCGGAGGACCATCTGTCGAGCGTGACCATTCTCGGTACTCTGACAAATGCGCAGGGGGGCGCGTGCGATAAGATTCGCGTCGACGGAATCGCCAATGCGGGGAGTAAGGCAGACCTGCAACTTTCCTACGGGATTCCCGCACAGACGGGGGACACCGCGCTCACCTACGGAATGCTGCTCGACAACATTTATCTCTGCCACCCCGGGGACTTCTACTTGGAGTCCGCCGCGCTGGACCCCTATGTGGGAGACAAACACGGGAATCTCAAACTTGACGGCAACTACACCATGAAGTTTTCTCACGATTTGGAGATTACCGACGAGGTGCTGAACAGCATCACCGTAACCGACGAGGCGGGGAATCTTATCCCCTATACAGCGGTCAACTGGTCGGCGTCCGCCCCACGGCAACTGGTGATCAGTTTCGCCGAGGACCCGCTCCCCACGCATACCGTATTTACGGTCGACCTCGGAGAGGGTCTGCGCGACTTCTGCGGGCAGTCGCTTTTCGGCGGCTCGGTCCTCTCGTTCGCGACCTACGGGACGGAGGGAGAGGTGCGACCGAAGATTCCGATCGAGACCCTGCCGACAAACGGGCTTGTGATGCCCGATGCCTATAACACCGGCTATCGGTGCGCCGAAGAGGATCTTGCGCTTTTGACCGAAAAATACCCGAACCTCACCTATTCGGGGACGGGCGTCACCATCACCGATGACAACGCCGCGGAATACGGCTACCGTTTCTCGGGTTTCAAACACACCGGCATGATTTCCGTCAAGTGTACGCAGGACATTGTGATCGAGGACGCGCTCCTCGTCGGCAATACCTTCTACTGCGTCTCGAACGACGGCACGGGTCATCTGACCCTCTCATATGTCGAGGGGACGGGCGTCGCGACCCACTCGTTTAACCGTGGGAACAACATGACGCTTTCGTATTGCTATATCCACGATGTCGGTGCCGACCATCTCAAAGCGGGGAAGAACCTGCGGGTCGAGCATTGTTACCTGACCCTCGGCGGGCAGGGCAGTCCGCTCGCCCACGCGGACGGCATTCAGTTCTCGGGGACGCCGAACGAGGTGCTCGACAATGTGGTCTTTTACGGGAACCGCGTGGATCTCCCGCAACTCAAAGGGGACGGCGTGGCGAACGCGGCGTTCTTCTTCAAACCCGAGCAAGGCACCCTCGGCTATTCCAATGTCAGGTGCGTCGGGAACTGGCTCAATGGCGGCGGCTATACCGTCTATTGGGTCGGCGGGACCGCGGGTATCGAGAATATGTACTACCTGACATTCAGCAACAATATCACCGGCTACGGCTATGCGTTCAAGAACATTATCTTCAATGGCTGGAGCTCGGGCAAAGAGATGGCGGAGGCGACCGGCGGCGAATTTACGGGGAACACCATGGCGGAGCACCTCGCCGCAGGGAGCGTGCTTCTCTTTGACGGTGCGGGGAATCGCGTGGGGACGCTCGCCGACATCACCGACGGGACGGTCAAGGTCTCGGTGAACATGGCGAACTACCTTCTCGAAGAGCGGAATTACCGCTTGGAGGCGCAGATTTACAGCGCAAACGGCACTTTGATTTCCAAAGAGACCGTGAACGGCTCGGTGAACGCCTATATCGGGTATAAGCAGTACGCCACCGCCGACAATATCTATACGAAAGAATGGACCGACAGCGACGGCACGACCTATACCGTCGAATACCTGAAAGTACTGCCGGACGAACCCGTGAATGTCCTCTGCGACATCACCCTCGCGGGGGTTCCCGCCGACCTCTCGGGTTGCACGCTGGAACTCGTCGCCTACGATACGACCGGAGCAGAGACCTATCTCCGCTCGGCGGTCTTTACCGATATCGTCGCGGACAATACCTTGACCGCGCTCTCCCCGTTCCATACCGTGACGGTAGAGGGGAAGGACGGAGACACCCTTGCGACCCTCTCGGTCTGCCACGGGTGCACTCCCACTTTACCCGACCCGCCCGTGGTCGCGGGATATCGGTTCCTCGCGTGGGAGGGCGACTACCAAGGGGTCACCGAAGACATTACGGTGAGAGCCGTCTATGTCTCGGAGACCAAACTCATCGTCCGCTTCCTCGACCGTGACGGCGCGGTCTTAAAGACCGAATCGGTCGACCCGGGCGGGAGCGCGACCGCACCCACTCCGCCGACCCTGCGCGGATACACCTTCACAAAATGGTCGTGTTCGTATGAGAATGTGACCGAGGACCTGACGGTACAGGCGATTTATACGCCGATTCCGACTTATACGGTGACATTTCTTGATAAAGATGGGAATACCATAAAGACCGAGACGGTGTACGAAAGAGAGGGAGCCACCGCACCCGAGCCTCCCGCCATTCGCGGATTTGTCTTCTCACGGTGGTCGACGGCATACGACCGCGTGACCGAGAACCTGACCGTGCGCGCAGAATATACCGAGGCAAAGTCCTTCACCGTCACCTTTACCGACCGAGACGGCGGCGTTCTCAAAACCGAAGTTCTCTACGAGGGTGAGAGCGCGACCCCACCCACCCCGCCGACCGTCGAGGGGTATACTTTCGTCTCTTGGTCGGACTCTTACGAGAATGTAACCGAGAATCTCACCATCGCTGCGCAGTACCGCATCACGGTCACGGTGACCTTTGATTCCGCGGGCGGGAGCACGGTTCTTCCGTCGAGCGGCGCTGCGGGCGCACCTCTGACCGCACCTGCCGCCCCCACGCGCGAGGGCTATGTGTTTGACGGCTGGTATCACGGGGACACGGCATATGCGTTCTCGACCTATCCCGAGGATAGCTTGACCCTCACGGCACATTGGTCGCCCGATATGGCACTCTTCGCGGGTGCCCTGCGGGCGTTGCAGACGGCGAATACCCCCGAGAAACAGTTTGCCGCACTCAAACAGGCACAGGCAGTTCTGGACACTTGGGGCGGGGACGCTTCGGCGCTCGCACCCGAAGAAAAACTCGTGTACGATACGGTGCTCGCCTCTTATCGGTCGGCGGTCGCCCATGCCGAGACCGCACTCCCCGAGGCGGAAAAGACCGGGGACGCCCTCGTCGGCTTTGAAATCGCCGTGACGGCGGCGGCAGTCATTGCCCCCGCGGCTCTGTATCTCGGGAAAAGGAGGTTCTTCTGATGAGATATCATCGTTCTTGCAGTCATTGGTTTCACGCACTGTTGTGCGTCTGCCTGCTTTTGAGCACTCTGTTCTTAACTTCCTGCCAAAAGACGCAGGATGACCCCACCCCGCCCGCCGATACGGGGGACGGGAGCGGTTCCGATTCGCCCTCGCAGGGCGGAGACGGGGAGACCGACACCCATCCCGTGACGGTTGCCGCCGCAAAGACCAATCGTGCGACCGAAGTGCGTCAGACCGTCACCGTGACGGTCGGCGGCGGGACCGTTGCCTCCGAAGTTCGCGTCTATGATATTTCCGCAAAAACGGTGACGGTGACGAAAAAGGTCCTGAATCCCCCGACAGAGGACGAGGTGTGGAACGAGAGCAGCGAATCGCACGCCTTAAACGGGGAGACCCCCGCGGCGTTGCCGTTCCGCGGTGCCGCCTTTACCGAGAGCGGCGGACAGTACCGCGCGACCTTTTCGAGGGAGGAATATCTTGCGCTCTTCCCGGAAGCAAGCACGGACATTTCGGGTGAGGTCACGGTGACCCTGACCCTCTCGGACGGTTCCGTCAGCGCCGCCGCCGTGAAGTACAATACCGCGGGCGGCGAGACCGTCACGATCGTGACCTCGTATTCCTACTACTGATTCCGTCACTTTGCGTCATGGTTCGCGCCCGTTGCTTGCACCCGCTCGAAGCAATCCTTGCACGCAGCACAACTTACAACAAAAGCAAATAAACAGCGCGGAGCCGAGAAATTCGGCTCCGCGCTATGTTTTAACAAATCAAAGAAAGTGCTGTTTGTGAGGGCTTTGAGCCCCGCGAAAAGCTCTCGATGGGGCGTGGGATGAGCGGTATTACCGTCCGAGTCCCGCCGCGCCGACGATGCCCGCGTCGTTGCCCATTTCGGCGATCTTGACGATGGTCTTGGCATCGCTGTCACGGGTGTACTGTTCTCTGTCGACAATGGCTCTCAGCGGTTCGAGCAGATAGCCCTTTTCGTTGCTGATTCCGCCGCCGATGCAGAGTACCTCGGGCTGGAAAATGTTAATCATGTTCGTCACACCGCAGGCGAGATAGGAAATATATTCGTCGACGACCGCTTTTCCGGCGGCATCGCCTTTCCGCATCGCGTCGAACGCGGTACGCGCGGAGACCTTTCCGTTCGCGCGGTATTCGTCCACCATGAGGGAAGGAATCCCTTTGAGGGAGAGTTCGGTGACCTTCTCGCGGGTCATGTTGGTAAGACCCGTCGCAGAGGAGTAGGTCTCCCAGCAGCCGCGCCGACCGCATCCGCACTGTCTGCCGTTCTTGACGATGACGATATGCCCGACTTCGCCGCCCGCGGAGTTGAATCCGGAATAGATTTTCCCGTCGATGACGATCCCGCCGCCGACGCCGGTGCCGAGGGTGACCGTGATGCTGTTCTTGGTGCCCTTTGCCGCACCCGTCAGCGCCTCCGCGAGTGCCGCGGCATTCGCGTCGTTCTCGACATAGACCGCGGGGACATTCAGGTGTTTTTTGAATGCTTCCCCAATCTTGAAATCACGGAAGGGAAGGTTGCAGGAATACTTGACGGTCGCGGTCTCGCGAATGCAGACACCGGGCGAAGCGATCCCCGCATACGCGATATCCGCGAGGGTGAGCGAGCAGTCGACCATGAGGTTCGCCGCGAGTTGGGTCATATCGGCGACGATCGCCTCCGCACCTCTCTCGGGGAGGGTCGGGACGCTGCCTTTCTTGACAATATGCATGGATTCATCCACAATACCGACGGCGATATTGGTGCCGCCGAGATCAACGCCTATGTAATACATGATGCGATTCTCCTTTTTGTTTCGGGACCTCTCGTGCTGCGAGGACGCAGGCACGGTTCCGTTTCCTTTTTGTACTATAGCACACGCGCGCCCGTCTGTCAAGAAAGGACGAGAGAAACACCGTTCGAGACGGCAATTTGTTGCTTACAGTCGCCGGAAGATAACACGCGCGTCGCCGTCCCCGCCACGCTCCTCATCCCGTCTCTTTGACTGCTCCCGTCAGATCCGCCGCAGCATACAGCACTCGCCCCGTTTTCATCGCTCTCACACCCGATAGCGCATGCCGCTCACACGAACGTTTTTGCCGGCATCGGTGTCCAAAGCCGCAATTTTCCCCCTTGTGGAGTGCTTTGCGCAGTGTAGAAATTATCGGGTGAATTTTGTGCATACCTCACAAAGCGGGATTTGCCCCAAAAGATGAAAACAATTCTTTACACGCCTTGCCGCATATCGTAAATTCAGATTACTAATTTTTCAAACGCAGAGAATATCCGACTGTGTTTTACGGCGTTTTGCCTTAGAAATCAGTCGGTAATCTCTAAAATACAAGTAAATTAAATTTACCCATTCAAAAAAACTCGTAGAGCAACCCCCGATTCTCAGCCCCGATTTTCGCTTTTTTAGATGAACTTCGTTAAAAACGAGTCAATGTTCTTTTTTTAGGCGTTTTGAACGTGATTTTCACTAAAAAAAGAGGTTTGACAAGAAACGGGAGTTTTGGTATGATTGGTTGTACAATTTTTTATACGCGTATATGCGCTGCGCGTAAAGATTTGAGTCCTTGGAGGAAATTCGTATGAAAGCAAGCAGATTTACCCGCGTCCTTTGTGTCCTTTTGACGCTGGCGTTCTGTCTGGGCGGAGTGTCTATCCTGCCGGTATTCGCCGCGTCCGAAGAACAAACGAGCGCGGAGAAGGCGCTCGACGACATGAGAAAGTATCTCGCGTCCGAGTCTTATGCCGCGTACATCGCCAAGTATGGGAACGAGAAGCCCGGTACCGCCGAAGCGTCTTCGACGCCCGACCTCTCGCAGTCCGACGAAGGGGCGTATCTGATCGATCATGACGCATGGGCATCGCTCGGTGGGAAAACCGAGGATTTCCGTGCGGGTGCGGTATGGGCGCCCGCCGTGGGCGATACCGCTTTCACCATCGAGATTCCCTCGAGCGGTATGTACTACATTGCCATTGAATACTACGCCGTAGCGCAGACGGTGAACTCGATTGAGCGGAAGCTTCTGATTGACGATGATCTCCCGTTTACCGAGGCGAATATGATTTCTCTTTCCAAGTCGTGGGTATATGCGTATCAGAACGGCGAGAACTCCACCGCGACGGTCGATGAAGTGACCGGCGCGTTTGAGAAAGAGGAGTGGGACCGTCTCGGGTTTTCG
Source organism: Clostridia bacterium (assembly GCA_028720145.1). Lineage (GTDB taxonomy): Bacteria > Bacillota > Clostridia > Oscillospirales > CAG-272 > UBA1740. The sequence continues at coordinate 28,784 of JAQYLJ010000045.1, read as the reverse complement.
CAGGATGTGAACGGGAATGACCTCACGCCTACCGTGAACCAATACTCGCATTGGCAGACCTATTTCTGCTCCGACTCCGAGGGGTATTCGAGCGGCTACTATCAGTTTTATCTCACTGCCGGGACGCACACCATCACGCTGGAAGCCATTCGTGAGGGCATGGTGGTCGGCGCCGTCCGCGTCATTCCGACGGACGCTTCGGCATACGCGGTCCCGTCCTATGAAGAATATCTCGCCAAGTATGCGGGAGTCCCCGATGCGTCCGCAAATGCGTCGCTGATTTTGCAGGCGGAGAAACCGACCATGGTCTCCGACTCCTCGGTCACCATGACGAACAATAAGAGCTCCGCCATCACCTCTCCCTCGACGCCGTTCGCCGATCTCTACAATGTCATCGGCGCGAACTCGTATAAGAGCGTCGGGCAGTGGGCGGCGTACAACTTCACCGTCTCCGAGACCGGGATGTACGAAATCTCGATGCGGTATTTGCAGAAGGCACTCGAAGGTATGTTCATCTCCCGTACCATCCGCATTACCTCGAACGGAGAAGGGACGGAAGGGAAAGGAAAATACGGTCTCGACGACGGTACCCCTGTCATTCCGTTCCGGGAAGCGTTTAATACGCGCTTCAACTATTCGAGCGACTGGATGTCCGCGCCCCTCACCGACGGGACAAACACCTTCAAGTTCTATTTTGAAGCCGGCGTTCCTTACACCATCTACTTCGAGGTCGGTCTCGGCGCGCTTGCCGAACAGTTGCAGATTGTGGAGGAGGCGCTGACCGTTCTGAACGATTGCTACCTCCAAATTCTGAAACTGACCGGCTCCGACCCCGATGAATATCAGGATTATCACTTCAGCGACGTTCTGCCCGACGTCATGTGGTGGCTGAACAAAGAAGCGGTGGTCCTCGAAGATGTCAGAAACAAATTCAAGGAAATCTGCGGCGGCACGGGTGCTCACCTCGCCACCCTCGAGAATATCTACCGACTCATCGGCACCATGTGCGACGAGCGCGAGATCGCCAAGAACCTCGACGACTTCAAGTCCTACCTCGGCACCCTCGGTACTTGGCTCTCGGATTCCAAAGCATCGACCCTGATCGTCGATACCATCACCATTGAGGCGCCCGGCGCGACGACGGCAGGGAAGTCGAACGCAAACTTCTTCCAGTCCGCATGGTATGAGATCCGCTCGTTCTTCTCTTCCTTCTTCACCGACTACGATAAGATGGGTGTACGGGAAGAAGCCGTCGAGAGTGAGGACGCTCTGCAGGTATGGCTCGCGAGCGGTCGTGACCAAAGTAAGGTGGTTAGAAACCTGATTGACTCCTATTTCAGCGACTACTGCACGGAAAACAACTACAAGCAGTTGCCCGTCTCCCTGAAACTCGTGACCGGCGGAACCCTGCTCCCCTCCATTTTGGCAGGGAAAGGACCCGATGTCTATATGGGTCTCGACTCCGCGACCATCATGAACTACGCGATTCGTGACGCGGTCCTGCCGCTCGAAGAGCAGGACGGCTTCAGCGAGCACATGACGAACTTCCATCAGAGCGCGATCGACTCCATCACCCTGCTCGGCAGAACCTACGGTGTCCCGATGACCATGTCGTTCGCCATGATGTTCTACCGCCTCGACTTCCTTGTTAATATGATGGGCGATGAAGCGAAAGTCCCGGAGACTTGGGACGAACTGCTCTCCCTGCTCCCCATCCTCAACGAGAACAACATGGAGATCGGTCTGAACTACACGCTCGCCCTGGATTTCTTCCTTTATCAAAATGGAGGAAATATGTGGCGCTACATGGATGATATCGAGTATCAGGGCGCGCAGATCGGTCTGGATACCGACGAGGGTCTGACCGCGTTTGAATTTTGCTGCGGGCTTTATACCGACTATTCGTTCCCCGTCAGCTTCAATGCCGCCACCCGTTTCCGTACCGGCGAGATGCCTATCGTCATTCAGGACTATGTGTCTACATACAACCAGTTGATTGTGTACGCGACCGAGCTCGACGGACTTTGGAGCTTCGCCCATATCCCGGGCATCCAAGAGTACGATGAGAACGGGGATCCCGCAGGTGTGAACTACACCGCGATCGCGGGCGTCTCGTCCGCCATCGTCACCAAGAGCGCGGAAGAACGCATGAAAGCGACCGGAGAAAACCGCATCGCGGACGCATGGCAGTTTGTCAAGTGGTGCACCGGTGCCCAGTACACGAGCGAGTATTCCAACCGCATGGTCTCGATTCTCGGTCCTTCGGGGAAATACGCCGCCGCCAACCTGAATGCACTCGACGATATGGCTTGGACTTCGGCGGAAGTCGCGGCGATTCGGGAACAGCTCGATCACCTCGGAGCCATCGTCAACTATCCCGGTTCGTATATCATCGGACGCTATACCAACTTTGCATTCTATGATGTGGTGAACAAGGGGAGCGACCCCGTCGAGGCGCTCCGCAGTTACATCGCCGCCATCAACGCTGAAGTGACCCGTAAGAGAGAGGAATTCGGCATGAAGACCCTGGGGACAGGGGAAGTGCCTCCTTCCTATCAGACTTCGGGGAACTGACAGACATCCGGTAAATGATAAGGAGAAAGACTATGTCAAAAGATACTGTTGACACCGCAGAACAGCGCTCTCAGGCGCAAGTGTCTCCCGAAATGCCGGAAGAGAAGGCACAGGAGGCGGTGATGCCTGAAGAGACGACGGCATCTGTCGCGATGACCCCCGCATCCCCCTCGCCGATGGCGGTCGATACCGAGCACCGCCCGGTCTCCCGCAAGGACATGACCCGCAGACAATGGCTGTTCAAAGAGATTCGGCGGAACAAAATCGCTTACCTCATGGTAGGTCCCTTCATGGTGTTGTTCTTCATCTTCACCGTCCTGCCGGTCATTCTGTCCATCGGTTTCAGCTTCACCGACTTCAATATGTTGCAGACCCCGCACTTCAAGGGAATCAGCAACTATATCCGCCTGTTCACGCAGGACGAGATTTTCCTGAAAGCGTGTAAGAACACCTTAATCTTCGCAGCGGTGACGGGACCCGTCTCGTACATCATGTCCCTGCTCATCGCGTGGTTCATCAACGAGCTCCCGCCCAAAATCCGTGCGGTGGTGACCCTGATTTTCTACGCCCCCTCGATTTCCGGGCAGGTCTACCTCATCTGGGGTACCCTGTTCTCCTCGGACTCTTACGGGTGGGTCAACGCGTGGGGCATCAAGCTCGGGATCATCAGCTCCCCCGTCTTGTGGTTCCAGACCGAGAAGTACATCATGCCGCTCTGTATTGTCGTGGCACTGTGGACGTCGCTCGGTACCGCATTCCTCTCGTTCATCGCGGGCTTGCAGGGCATCGACCGCTCGCTCTTTGAAGCGGGTGCCGTCGACGGGGTCAAGAACCGGTGGCAGGAACTCTGGTACATCACGCTGCCGACCATGCGTCCTCAGCTGATGTTCGGTGCCGTGCTTTCCATCACACAATCCTTCGGCTTCGGCGGCGTCGTGACCGCGCTCTGCGGCTTCCCGTCGGTCAACTACGCAGGGCATACCATCATGCACTGTCTCGATGACTACGGGGGACAGCGATACGAAGTCGGCTATGCATCCGCCATTGCTGTTTTCCTATTTATTATAATGATCGGGTGCAACCAAATCATCAAGAAAGCGCTGTCAAAGGTGGGCGAGTGAGATGGAACAGACGAAAAAGTATAAAAAGATACGGACACGCGGCCATCGGGTCGTTCTGAACCGAAGCGCCGGCGGCGATGTCGGCATCACCATCGTCCTCTCGCTCATGGGACTCTTCATGTTCCTGCCGATGTACTATGTGGTGATTCAGGCGCTCAAACCGCTGGATGAACTCTTCGTGTTCCCGCCGCGTTTCTATGTGGTACGCCCCACGCTCAACAACTTCAAAGACCTGTTCACCCTGATGGGCGACTCTTGGGTGCCGTTCTCGCGGTACATCTTCAACACGGTGTTTATCACCGCCTGCGGCACGGCAGGGAACCTCTTGCTCGCGTCGATGGCGGCATACGCCCTCTCGAAACTGCGGTTCCCCGGGAGAAACTTCTTCTTCCAGCTCGTGGTCATCTCCCTGATGTTCCACTCGACCGTCAACCAGGTGACCCACTTCATCATTCTCTCCGCATTCGGTCTGATTGATAACTACCTCGCCATCATCCTGCCCGCACTCGCTTCCACTTTGGGACTTTACCTCATGAAGCAGTTTATGGAGTCGAGCGTCCCCGATACGGTGCTCGAGAGTGCGCGACTCGACGGCGCGAGCGAGTTCCGCATCTATTGGACCATCGCCATGCCGATGGTCAAACCCGCGTGGCTGACCCTGATGATCGAGAGCTTCAAGGGACTGTGGAACACGGGTGCATCCATTTACATTCATTCCGAGCAGTTGAAGACTTTCAACTATGCGATCGGTCAGATCATCTCGGGCGGTATCGCGCGTTCGGGCGCGGGCGCCGCATCGACCGTGATTATGATGTCCGTCCCGATCATCATCTTCGTCATCAACCAGTCGAAGATCATCGAGACCATGGGCTCATCGGGTATGAAAGACTGAGGAGGCGCGAAAGATGAAAAAGATTTTAGTAACCGCGTTTCTTTTGGTGATGGTTGCCATCTTCTGCCTCGGCACCTATACGGCGGCATATACCCCTTACGAAACCTATACCTATTCCATCAACGGCGATACCATGGAGTCTCCCCATGCGTATAATGCGCGGGAGATCATCAATGCGGAAACCATTTCCGCGAAGAGCGGGCAGACCGTCGAGTTCGGGAACAACATCGGCGACTTCTGCACCGACTCTCGCGGGTGGGTCTACATTCTCGACCAGACCTCCGAGACGGGCTTCCAACCGAAACTCGTAGTGCTGAACCATGCCTACGAGTTGCAGTACGTCATCACGAAGTTTAACTCGGAAGCAGGGAAGAACGACCAGTTCAGAAACCCGCAGGGCGTGTACGTCTCGGACGATCGCATCTATGTCTGCGATACCGGGAACAACCGCTTGGTGGTCTTTGACCTGGACGGCAAGTTTGTAAAGACCGTCACCGCCCCGAAGAGTTCCTACTTCAAGCAGGCGGACAATGGGGACGGATCGATCGTCGCAGGGGCAAAGGCAATGGACTTCGACCCTGTCTCCTGTGTCGCTGACCGTTACGGACGGCTGTTCGTCATCGCGTCCAGCTGTAACCAGGGTGTCATCGTCATGGACGAGGACAGCAATTTCACCGGCTTTATCGGCGCACAGAAAGCGACCTACTCGCTCTTCGATATGTTCTTCCGTCGCTTTGAGAGCGAAGAAGAACGCGCCACCCATGTCGACATCGTGTCGATTAACCTAAACCGGCTCGCGCTCGAACACGGTACCTACGGCGACTTCATCTACGCCGTGACCAAGAATACCGATAACGAGTCGAATCAGGAGAGCGCGCTGACCGCGTCGGGATCGAGCCGCGCGACCTACTCTCCCGTCAAGAAACTGAATACCAAGGGCGACGAGATCATGAAGCGTAACGGCTTCTTCGATTGCGGCGGTGAAGTGAGTGTCAAGAGGCTGCGGCAGTCCTCCACCATCTACGGGGTCTCCACCATCGTCGATGTCGCCGTCGGACCCGAGGGTTCTTGGTCCATCGCCGATAACAAGCGGAGTAAGGTCTTTACCTATGATTCCAACGGGCAGCTCCTCTACGCCTTCGGCGACTTCTCCGAGACCTTCCAGCTCGGTACCATCTCCCCGAAATCGCTGAACGCCATCGACTATCAGTACAACCCGACGGAAGGCACCTATAACCTGCTCATGCTCGACGGCATGAAACTACAGATTACGGTGTATGTCCCGACCGACTACAACAGTCTGCTGATACAGGCGCTCAAGAACGACAACGAGCGACGGTACAACGAGTCGATCGACTATTGGACGCAGATCCTCGGCGCGAACAACAACTTTGACGCCGCGTATGTCGGGGTCGGGAAAGCACTGTATTACAACGGCGAATACGACGAGGCGATGGAATACCTCGCCGCCGCCAAAGAGACCGACTTCTACGCGAAGGCGCTGTCCGCCAAGAGTCAGGACAATATGACGAATCACCCGCTCATCCTGATTCTGATGATTGTCGGCGTGATTGTCCTCGTGATCCTGTTCCTCCGCCTGATGAAGTATGCCAAACGCATCAACTATCAAGGGAACTTCAAGAGCGGACGGCGCACCTATTGGGAAGAACTCATGTACGGCTTCTATGTCTCGTTCCACCCGTTCGACGGGTTCTGGGACATCAAGCATGAACACCGAGGTTCGGTGCGCGCTGGGCTCACCATCCTGATGATCAATGTCTGCGCGAGCTACTATGCCTCGATCGGACGCTCGTACCTCGCGAATCCGAGTATGGGTTACAGTTCCTTCTTCTCGCAGATTCTCGCGTTCTTCGTACCGGTCCTTCTGTGGTCGGTCGCGAACTGGTGTCTGACCACCCTCTTCAACGGGGAAGGGACTTTCAAGCAGATTTTTGTGACGACCTGCTACGCGACGGCACCTCTGCCGTGGTTCCTGGTGCTCGGGACGGTGCTGACGAATGTCTCCGCGACATTTACAGACGGTTTTGTGACCTTCATCATCACGCTCGGGTTCATTTGGGTCGGATTCCTGCTCTTCTTCGGCACCATGGTGGTACAGGACTACTCCCTCGGGAAGAATGTCGTCACCACCCTCGGTACCATCCTCAGTATGGCAGTGATTATGTTCGTTGTCATTCTGTTCACCAGCCTTGTCGGAGACATGATTTCCTTCGTCTCCGGACTTGCCACCGAAATCAGTTATCGCTCATGAGTATGGGAGGAACACAATGAAATGAAAAGAATAATATCCGCAATACTCGTGACCGCCATGCTGCTCGGTTGCCTGCTCGTCCTTCCCCTCGGCGTGTTCGCCTATCGGAACGGTGAGACCCCGACCGATTTCAAAATCGTCAAGAGTACCGCAAAGACCCTCGCGGCGAAAGCACTGACACAGACCTACACGACCGCGCAGGAAAAGATCGACCTCGACGAGAACATGGTGTTGATGACGGTTTACGGGCAGTACGAACTCTATGCCAACCGTTATACGGGCGAGGTGTATGTCAAGGATATCGTGACAGGCGATATCCTGACCTCGAACCCTTATGACACCTCGGGAAAAGATATGTCCTCGGTCGCGTCCAAGGAGTTCATGAGCCAGATCATTCTGCAGTATCGGAATATCCATGACGCGACGCGTAAGACGACGGTGCTGATGAGTCAGCCCGATGCCGCCGCCTACGGACAGATCACCGTCGATCCCATCGAGAACGGGATCCGCGTGAATTATGTGCTCGGCGATACCACCAAACGGTATCTGCTCCCGACCTCCATGCCCGCGAAGGTGTATGTCGAGAATGTACTCGCCCCCATGATGGAGCAGATCGAGACGAGGATTCGTGAGGTCGGACGGGAGAATGGGATTCCCGAGGCAGACCTTGCGTCTTCCACATGGGATTTCCAAAAGTATTGCAAAGAGAAGGACTCCGTTTTCTCTCTCACCGAGCTGATCGGCACTTGGGACGACGGCACGGAGCAGCCTTACGGCATCCCGACTTACGGCAACTGGGTCGCCTTTGACGAATGGCTGTTCCAGGTAGACAGCGAATACACCATGTTCTACCGCGAGCAGCCGGCGTCAAAACAGGAGACCATGGCGCCTGTCACGACTATCAGTAAGATTTCGGACGACTTCGTGAAACTCAGCGCTGTCTACACGTTCTACAGCGCGTATGACGCGGATGTCACCACGAGTGGGAATATCCATCGGAAAGATTGGAGAATCAACAACGAGAAGGTCGGTATCGACAGCGATGGGAAGGACCTCCCCGAGAGCAAGTGGAGCTCGCTGTTCGCAGTCGGGTATCTCCGCGCAGACTCCTACGAGGACGAGAACGGACTGACCATCTACCCGAACTCCTACTTCGCCCTGAACGGGAACCTGTGGACCAACTCCGTGAAATTGCAGCTATACTCCTCGGTGGTTCTCTCCTACTTCGAGGACCTGAACGAAGCACTGATGAATGAGCTGGAAGCGGAGGTCGGCATCGCCATGCCTGCCGCGAACAACGCCATCTTCCGTGTTGCTCTCGAGTATGTGCTGGATGAAAAAGGACTCACCGTCACCATGCCCGCGCGCGGGATCGTGTTCGACGAGAGTGAGTACGCGGTGGAATACATCGATGTACTTCCGTATTTCGGGTCCGGTAAGGTGCTGGAAGGCGGATTCATCTTCTATCCCGACGGCTCGGGCGCGGTGATCGACTTTAACGATTTCCGGACGCGGATGTCGAGCGTCAGCGGGAAGGTCTACGGACAGGATTACGCCTACTATTCCATCTCCGGGAAGCATCAGCAGACCATCGCTCTCCCTGTCTTCGGGACGGTAAAGAATACCACCACCTATTACATGGTTGACCCGTACGAGACGGATGCGCGTGTCTCTGTGAACGAGAAACACTACCGCACCGGCTCCTACACCATCACCTATTCCTATGACGATAAGGCAAAACAGATCGTCGCGAATTACCCGCGGGGGGAGACCCGTCCGGTACAGTATCTCCTCGGGACGCACAGCGTCACCGGTACCACCCTCGAGAGAGCGGGTTTTGAGTTCTCGACAGATAAGCAGGCGAGTGCCTCGGATAACAAGTATTATTACGGAAATGTCACTTGTGTGGTGACCGGGAATACCGCGACTTCGTATCTGACCGTGAACGGAAAGACGACGCAGATCGAGAACCCCATGGTCATCTCCGAAGAGTTCTTCGGGATTACAGAGAGCCATCAGACGGGCTATCTCGCAGTCCTCGAAGAGGGCGCATCCCTCGCGAATATCAATGCCCGGGTCAATGAATCGGGTAACAACACGAAACCCTATACTTCGGTCTACGCGGAGTATGTGCCGCAGCCGAACGACAAGTACAACCTGGCGGATGTCATGACGGGCGCGGAATCCTCCTCGTTCTACATTCAAGCGAAAGGGAAGTACGAAGGGGACTATTCGATTCGCTATCTGTTTTTAACCGATCCCGACCTCGCGTCGGCAAAAGGACTGAACGGGACTTATGATACCACCTATTCCGGGATGGCGAACCTGTATCAACAGTACCTTGTAGACGAGGGTGTCTTTACGGCACTTACCAACCTCAAAAACGACCTTCCGCTCTACATTGAGTCCTTCGGTGTCATCCAGACGACCGAGAAGTTCCTCTCGATCCCCTATACGGCGGATAAACCTCTGACCACCTTTGAGGATATCCGTACCATGTATGAGGAACTCAAAGGGAAAAACATCACCAACATTAAGTTCCGTCTGACCGGGTTCGCGAACGGCGGATTCACGCAGATGGAATATCCCGTGCGCCTCAAATGGGAGAACGCCGCAGGCGGCAAGAGCGGATTCAAGAAACTGCTTGCCTATGTGAACGCCGAAGACACGGGTCTCGAAGTGTTCCCGAATTTTGAGTACCTGTATGTCAGAAACAGCTCGAATATCAAGCTCAAAGACATCGGTGCCCGCAGTGTGGATAACCGCTATGCTTGGCATCAGGAGTATGTCACCGTCTATCAGGAATATGTGAAAGAGGGCGGCATCGTGGTTTCGAGCGACAAGCTTGACGAACTCTTCGGGAAGATGCTGAAAAAGTACAAGAAGTACGATATCGGGTCCATCTCTCTCGACGGATTCGCCGCCGAGCTATCGTCGAACTTCGATGAGGAGAACTTCATCGACCGCGAGACGTCTCTCGAAAACATCTGCGCGTTCCTCGCAGGCGTGCGCGAGTCCGGGTACACAAGCATGATGAGTACCGGCGGGAATATGTACGCGTTCCGCTATATGGACTACCTGCTCGAAGCGCCGACCGACTCGTCGCACTTCAACGCGGAGTCCTACACGGTTCCGTTCTGGGGTATGGTCGCCCACGGATTCCTGCAATACGCGGGACAGCCGTTCAACGAAGAGGCGGATAAGACCGAGGCGTTCCTCCGTGCCATCGAATCGGGCGCATCGCTCTACTATCTGCTCTCTTATCAGAATACGCAGTTGCTGAAAGACACCCATGCGAGCGACTACTATTCGGTCAACTACGAGATCGAGAAAAATTCGCTTGTCACCTTCTATCAGAAGCTGAACGAAACCATCGGCGACTTGCAGGGGTATCGGATTATCGACCATCGCGGACTTGCCGCAGAGCGTGTGCAACTCGATGAGGAAGTCGAACTTGCCCTCACGACTTTGGAAGAAGAATTTCTCACGCAGCTCGCGTGCGCGACCGAACAGGCGGTAGAGGAAGAGAAAGCGTTTATCCGCGACCTGATCGCCTTTGCGAACGAGAACGGCATCGACTGGACGAACGCTGCGTTCGATACTCTGTATCCCATCCGTACGAAAATCCGTACCTTCATCCTTGACCGTCAGGATACGCCCACCCTCCGCGCCGTCCTCGGACCCGAGAGCGACTACACGGGTGAGGACATTGCGGCGAAGTGGGGGAAGATCGTCGATGCGGTGAATACGAGTGCCACCGACGAGAGCAAACTGATTGCCGAGTACGGGAAGACCATCGGCGTGTCCTTCGATACCGACGCCATCCTCGCCGCAGCGAAGAGGGCGGTCTATTCCGATACGCTGCGAGAGGACTTTGAAGCGCGTATCCGCGCGTTCATCGCCGAGAATACGCAGGAGACCGCCGATAAGATCGTGCGGGTGACCGATGTCTCCTACACCTCCGACTATCGGTACTTCACCCTCTCGGATGCGCTCGATACGAATTACAAGGCGACCACCTCTACGGTGAACGACCATTCCGTCGTCATCGTCACCTACTCCGACGGTGTGAACACCGTGCGGTTCTTACTCAACTTCAACATCTTCGCTGTCACCGTCAGACTGGACGGCGAGGTCTATTCGCTCGCAAAGTACGGCTTTGTGAGACTCGGTTAAGAAAGGAGAGAAAACAATGAGTGTTATGGATAAACTTGCCGACAAATGGCATGTCGATCGCCGTCATACCAAGATTCCTCTCCTTCGGAAGTCGACTTTGACCGAGAGAAAGGCGCGGACCGGCTGGCTCTTTGTTCTGCCGTTCGCCCTCGGGATGCTTCTCATCTATCTCCCCATCATCATCGACTCGTTCTGTTTCAGTTTCCTGTTTGTGCAGCGGCTCGACGGGGTCAGAACCACCGAGTTCTACGGCATCACCGCCTATCAGAAAGCCATGACGCAGGAATTTTGGAAGACCCTGTTGCAGGGGTTTGAACAGCTGCTCATCAATGTGCCGACCATTTTGATTTTCTCCCTGTTCATCGCGGTGATTCTGAATCAAAAGATGGTTGGGCGCGCCGCGTTCCGCGCGATCTTCTTCATCCCCGTCATTCTCGCGACAGGGCTTATGGATTCCATCAACGCGCAGGACGCTCTGTCCGGCGGTGCCGGCATCGATGACGGTTCGGGCGACAGCGAAGGGGGTCTCATCAGTCTGATGGACGCCGAGGCGCTGTTCTCCTCCATGGAGGTCGGCTCGGGACTCGTCGAGATCGTCGTGGGACTGGTCAACCGCGTCTACGATATCGTCAACTATTCCGGGGTTCAGATGCTCATTTTCCTTGCAGGACTTCAATCCATCTCTCCCTCGATTTATGAGGCGTGCCAGATCGAAGGCGCGACCAGCTGGGAGACCTTCTGGAAGATCACCTTCCCCATGATCAGTCCGATGATTCTCGTCAACGGGATCTACACCATCATCGACTCGTTCACCAAGTCGGATAATATCGTCATGTCGTACATCAACAACAACCTGAACAGCATTACACCGGCGACACGAGCCATCGGTAACGCACAGGCGTGGATGTACTTCGCGATGATTCTGCTTGTGATTGCCGCATTCGCCGGCATCGCATCGCTCTTCGTGTTCTATCAAAAGCGGGATTAAGGAGGAAAGAAAATGGAACAACAATCTACTGCTCCCAAACTGCTGAAAAACACGAAGAAGAAGATTCGTGTGGATTACGAGGGGAAAACCTCTTCCGGGAAACGCCTGCAATTAAAACTGAAAACCGCTTCGTTCTGGATCGATAAGGTTTGGTATGTATTCCGGTTCATCATCATGCTGGGCATCTCCTATGTGATTCTGTATCCGTTCTTCTCTCGCATTTTGCAGTCCTTCATGACCTTCGAGGATTTCGTCGACCCCACGGTCAGTCTGATCCCGAAGCATTGGACCGGGGAGATCTATAAGTTCATTACGGTCGAGAACCACTATTGGACGGCGATGAGAAACACCTTCTTCCTCTCGCTCATGTGCGCGGTTATTCAGACATTCATCTGCTGTATGATCGGGTACGGTATCTCGAAGTTCAAATTCCGCGGCAGAAAGCTGCTCATGTTCCTCGTGATTCTGACGATGGTGCTTCCGCCGGATACCCTGCGTCTCGCCATCAAGCAGCATTTCGACTCGTTCGATTTCCTGACTGTTCAGGCGGCGGGTTATCGCGGGATTATCGAACTCATCACCGGCTCGCCCGCCGCGTTGAACGGCACCTTCTTCCCGTTTGCGATCCTGTCGCTCATCGGCTGCGGGTTTAAGAACGGACTGTATATCTTCATGATGATTCAGTTCTTCAAAGGGGTTCCGGACGAACTCGAAGAGTCCGCCTATGTGGACGGCTCGGGCGCGTTCCGCACCTTCATTCAGATCATTCTGCCGCTGTCGGTGCCGATGATGATTACCATCTTCCTGTTCGCGTTCAGCTGGCAGTGGACGGATGAACTCTATACCGGCATCTTCCTGCAAGGGTCGAATGCGCCCGTCACCTTGGCGAGCAGTCGATTCTGGAGCCAGATACCTCCGAGTTTGGAAGTCTCCGGCGCAGGGAAGAGTCTCTATCAGAACGCGATCTTTAATACCGCGGGCATGATGGTGATTGCTCCCTTGATTCTGGTCTACCTGTTCGGTCAGAGATACCTCGTGCAGGGGATCGAGCGCTCCGGGCTGGTCGGTTAAGACGGCTTTTGGGGAGAGCGGCGCTCGCGTGAGTTGCCGCCCTCTCATCCGCGTGCTCGTCGCGCTCCGTTTGCGCGTCTACCGCGCCTCGTTTCGCGTTTTGCACGCTCTGTCCGTGTGTTTACCGCACCCCATCCGCACGCAACGCTCCTCACAAAATGTATTTCTCCCATAGTCGGGCGTCCTTTTGGGCGCCCGATTTTTTCGTATAAGAGACTGCTCTTGGCGGAAAACTGTAAGAAAAGCGATTGGGAGTGGGACTATGAACAGGACGCGCGAGAGATGGGCATCGCGGACTTCGTTTATTCTGGCGGCGATCGGGTCGGCGGTCGGTCTCGGGAACGCGTGGCGATTCCCCGGGCTCGCCGCGAAACACGGCGGCGGCGCGTTCCTCTTCGCGTATTTTGTGCTTTTGCTCGCAGTAGGCGCGCCGATTCTCATGGCGGAGGTCGCCGTCGGGCGTAGGACGCGGCACGGTGCCGCGGGCGCGATGCGGGGGATTCATCCGCGCGCCGAGGGAATCGGCTGGGCGGAGACGGCGAATGCGTTTATCGTCTCGGTCTATTATGCCGTCATTTTTGCTTGGGTCATTCTGATGACCGTCTTTTCCTATCGGTTCGCCGCCATGACGGGGGACGGGGAAGCCGCGGCAGGGGTGTTTCAGAGCATCACCCGCTCGACCGGGACGACCGCAGGGTTCACGCCCATCTCGGTCCCGGTGCTGATTGCTCTTCTCGTCGCGTGGATTCTCATCTACTGCTCGATACGGAACGGAACAAACAGTATGGGGAAGGTCGTGAAAGTGACGGTGTTTTTTCCCGTCGTAGCGCTCGCTATCCTCGCGGTGCGGAGTTTGTTTCTCCCGGGCGCTTGGGCAGGGGTCAAAGCATTCTTCATCCCCGATTTCAGGGCGTTTCTCGACCTCGGACTTTGGATTGACGCGGTCGGACAGGTGTTCTATTCACTCTCGGTCATGATGGCGGTCATGTTCGCCTACGGGTCGCTCCTTGACGACGGGGCGAATGTCGCGGCGGATGCCCTCATCATCACGGTCTCCGACTTCGCCGTCAGTCTGCTCGCGGGCGTGGTGCTGTTTTCCACCCTGTACGGGACGGGCATGACCGCGGCGGACCTCACCGGCTCGGGCGTGCGGACGGCGTTCCTCGTCTACCCGACCGCCATCGTCCATCTCTCGGGCTCGGGGGTGCTCAACGCGCTCTTCGCCGCCCTGTTCTACCTCTCGCTCTGCACCCTCGCCATCGACTCGGCGTTCTCCATGGTCGAGGGGGTCGCCGTCTCGCTCTCCGACAGATTTCTCTGGGATAAGAGACGCACCACCTTTTTCGTCACGCTCGCGGCGGCGGTACTATCGCTCCTCTATATCGGCGGCTCGGGCGAGGCACTAGTCGATCTCACCGACCACTATCTCAATGCGCTAAACCTGATTTTCGTCGGTTTTCTCGAAACCGCGGCGATCGGCTGGTTTTTCCCGACCCGCTATATCCTTTGGGAGGTCAACCGCAATACCGGGCGGGCAAAGATGCCACGGTGGTGGTTCCTCACCTCGCTCAAGGTGCTGGCGCCGCTCCTGCTCCTGCTCTTCTTCGGCTGGAATCTGACGGGTCTCATTCGGAGCGGCGGGATTTGGGGCGGCGAGAGCGGGTATTCGCTTGCGGCAAACCTGCTCTTCGGATGGAGTCTGCCTGTTCTGATGCTCTTCGCCTGCCTGTTCTTTCCGTATTTCGTGCGTCGCTTTGGGAGAGCGGAGCCCTCTCTTTCGAATAGGATAGCCGAAGACAACGATTGACGGGGAACTGCCCCTTACCATCCCTTTTTCCCGCGCTCCGCACACCACTCCGCCCCCGCACTCGCGCCGCTCCGCCGCCGCGCTGCGCGTTTTCTCCTTTCCGCAACCCCGTCTCGGGGTTGCTTTTCCTTTTGGAATCGTGTATCATAGGGACAGATTGTCAGGAAAAGAGTGCTGTATGAACTTCTTATATTGGTTGGAATCTCTGCGGAATCCGTTTCTCGACGCGGTCTTCTCGTTTTTCACGCATTTTGGAGAAGAAATGATTTTCCTTTTGCTTGCCGTCACCCTCTTTTGGTGCGTCAGCAAACGGGAAGGGTATTATCTGATGGCGGTCGGCTTCTTCGGCACGGTCGTGAATCAGACGCTGAAACTCATTTTTCGCATCCCGCGCCCGTGGGTGCTGGACCCCGACTTCACCATCGTCGAGAGTGCCCGCGCCGAGGCGACGGGGTATTCATTCCCGAGCGGGCACACGCAGAATGCCGTGGGGACCTACGGCGCGGTCTCGCTCTCGTTCCGCCGCAGATGGGTGCGTGTTGTCGCCATCTCACTCGCGGTGATTGTCCCGTTTTCTCGTCTTTATCTCGGCGTACATACGCCGCTCGATGTCTCGGTCTCGGTGCTCGTCGCGCTTCTGCTCGTTTTCGGGCTGTATCCGCTTATGCACCGCAAAACGCATGAGACGCTCGTCACGGCGATCCTGTTCTCGGTCGGGATTCTGCTCACCTTCGGCGCACTTCTGTTTTCGCTCCTGTTCCGCTTTCCCGCCGATATCGACCCCGTGAACCTCGCCTCGGGACGAGAGAACCTCGCGAAACTGCTGGGTGCGTCGGTGGGGCTTCTCATCGCCTATTTCGTCGAGAGAAAGTTTGTCCGTTTTGAGACGCGCGGCGTCTGGTACTTGCAGATTTTTAAGGTCGCTGTCGGCGCGCTTCTGTGCGTCGGTCTCAAAGCCGGGTTAAAATACCCCTTGAACGCACTCTTCGGCGAGATTGCGGGCGGGGGTGTCCGCTATTTCCTCTTGATTCTCGTAGCGGCGCTCCTTTGGCCGCTCACTTTCGCACCACTCATCCGCCTGACCGACGGCTGGGAGGAGAAACGCCGTGCCCGCCGCGCCTCTGCCGCCTCCGGCTCTGCCCCCGCGGAGACCCCCGCCCAAAGCGGGGAAGAAGACGACTCCGCGACAAAAAAGTAAAAAAACCGTGATAGCCCTTGTCAAAACAGAATGATTGTGTTATAATTACGACTTGGAAAACAAAAATATCTATTGGAGGATTTCACTATGTCCGTAAAAGTTGCCATTAACGGTTTCGGTCGTATCGGTCGTCTCGCTTTCCGTCAGATGTTCGGCGCGAAAGGGTATGAGATCGTCGCCATCAACGACCTGACCAACCCCGCCATGCTCGCTCACCTGCTCAAGTACGATACCGCGCAGGGTTCCTACTGCGGCGTGATCGGCGAAGACAAGCACACCGTCTCCGCGACCGAGGATTCCATCGTCGTGGACGGAAAGGCGATCCGCATCTATGCTGAAAAAGACGCGAACAACTGCCCTTGGGGTGCCCTCGATGTGGATGTTGTTCTGGAATGCACCGGTTTCTACTGCTCCAAGGAGAAATCCATGGCGCACATCAACGCCGGCGCGAAGAAAGTCGTTATCTCCGCTCCCGCGGGTAACGATCTGAAGACCATCGTTTACAGCGTGAACGAAGGCACTCTGACGAAAGATGACCAGATCATCTCCGCCGCTTCCTGCACCACCAACTGCCTCGCTCCCATGGCGAAGGCGCTCAACGACTATGCACCCATCGTCTCCGGCATCATGACCACCGTTCATGCTTACACCGGCGACCAGATGATCCTCGACGGTCCTCACCGCAAGGGTGACCTCCGCCGTGCGCGTGCCGGCGCTCAGAACATTGTTCCGAACTCCACCGGTGCCGCAAAAGCCATCGGGCTTGTCATCCCCGAACTGAACGGCAGACTGATCGGTTCCGCACAGCGCGTTCCGGTCTGCACCGGTTCCACCACCATCCTCGTGGCGGTCGTGAAGGGCAAAGATGTCACGAAAGACAGCATCAACGCCGCGATGAAGGCAGCTGCTTCCGAGTCCTTCGGTTACAACGAAGACCCGATCGTCTCCTCCGATGTCATCGGTATGCGTTACGGCTCGCTGTTTGATGCGACCCAGACCATGGTGACGAAGATCGACGACGACACCTACCAGGTGCAGGTGGTTTCTTGGTACGATAACGAGAACTCCTACACCTCGCAGATGGTTCGCACCATCAAGTATTTCGCTGAACTGTAATTCATACGGTTCGCACAAGTGCCCCCCGAATCATTCGGGGGGTATTTTTATGTCGACGGTTGATAAATTTCCGCTTTCATGTTATACTGAATCAGGAATAAACTCAGGAGGCATCAAGATGGATATTCGGAATATTCTCGCGCATTGCGACCACACCCTGCTCGCGCAGACGGCGACATGGGAGGACATCCGCGCGGTCTGTGACGATGGGATGAAATACGGGACGGCGTCGGTCTGCATCCCGCCGTGCTATGTCAAGGCGGCGAAGGACTATGTGGGCGATAAGCTCGCCATCTGTACCGTCATCGGATTCCCGAACGGGTATGAAACGACTGCGGTCAAGGTCTATGAGACAGAAGACGCGGTGAAAAACGGCGCGGATGAAATCGATATGGTCATCAATATCGGCGCGCTGAAAGCGGGAGAGGACGCGGCGGTGCTCGATGAGATCAAAGCCGTGAAAGCCGCCTGCCACGGGAAACTTCTGAAAGTGATTATCGAGACCTGTCTGCTCACCGACGACGAGAAGATCAGAATGTGTAAAATCGTCACCGAGAGCGGCGCGGAATACATCAAGACCTCGACCGGATTCTCGACCGCGGGCGCGACCCGAGACGACATTCGCCTCTTCGCCGCCCATATCGGACCCGGCGTGAAGATGAAAGCGGCGGGCGGGATCTCCTCGCTCGAAGACGCACAGGACTTCTTGGATTTGGGCGCGTCACGGCTCGGTACCAGCCGTGTGGTGAAAGCGGTCAAAGCCGCTGAAAACAAGTAAGAACGGGAGGACACCACGATGAGTGATACAATCAAACAGGGGAACCCCAATATCCCTACCCCCCATATCTCCGCGAAAGCGGGGGACTTCGCCGAGACGGTTCTCATGCCGGGTGACCCCCTCCGCGCGAAATTCATCGCCGAGACCTATTTTGAGAATCCCGTACTCGTGAACCCCGTTCGCGGGGTCAACGGATATACCGGTACCTATCACGGGAAGCGCGTGTCGGTCATGGCATCGGGCATGGGACAGCCCGCCATCGGCATCTATTCCTATGAACTCTTCAAGTTCTACGATGTGAAGAACATTATCCGCGTCGGCTCCTGCGGCTCGTTCGACCCCGATTTGCACGCCCGCGACATCATCATCGCGATGGGTGCCTGCACGAACGGGAATTACGCGATGCAGTACCGTCTGCCCGGGACATTCTGCCCCATCGCGTCTTTCGACCTCGTGAAGCGCGCGGCGGAGGAATGCGACAAGCGGGGTCTAAACTATAAAGTCGGGAACATTCTCTCGTCCGATACCTTCTATGACGACGCCAATTCGGGCATGGAATGGGCGAAGATGGGGGTCCTCGGCGTGGAGATGGAGTCCGCCGCCCTCTATTGTAATGCCGCTCGCCTCGGCAAGAACGCGTTGTGCATCTGCACGGTGAGCGATTCTTTCCTCTATCCCGAAGAAAACACCACGGCGGAGGAGCGTCAGACCTCATTCACGCAGATGATGGAAGTCGCGCTCGCGCTCGCCTGACGGAGGGAATTATGACCGAGAGGGAACTGCTGAATCAAGCAATCGACGCGAGAAAGAACAGTTACGCCCCCTATTCGCACTTCTGCGTGGGTGCCGCACTGCTCGGGAAGTCGGGGAAGGTCTACCTCGGGTGCAATATTGAGAACGCGACCTACACCCCGACCGTCTGTGCCGAGCGCGTCGCGGTCTTTCGCGCGGTCAGCGAGGGGGAACGGGAGTTCTCCGCCATCGCCATCGTCGGAGGCGGCGAGGGAGAGAAACTGCTGGCGCTCTGTCCCCCCTGCGGGGTCTGCCGACAGGTGCTCGCGGAGTTCTGCCCCCCGAGTTTCCCCGTGATTCTCGGGGATGAGACTCATACCGAGACCCACACCTTGGGAGACCTGCTCGCATTCTCTTTCACCGATAAGGAATTAAAAAAATAAAGAAGTCATCCGACGGAAACGGAGTACCGACTGTATGCGGATGTATGATATCATTAAGAAAAAGCGCGACGGCGGATGCCTCTCGACCGAGGAGATCCGCGCGTTTGTCGCCGGGTATACCGCAGGAGAAATCCCCGATTATCAGGCGGCGGCGCTCGCCATGGCGATCTATTTTCGAGGGATGGACGACCGCGAGACGACCGACCTCACCCTCGCGGTGCGAGATTCGGGAGAGCGTCTCGACTTCTCGAAAATCGCAGGGATTCGCGCGGATAAGCACTCGACCGGTGGTGTCGGGGATAAGACCAGTCTCATCGTAGCACCCACGGTCGCCGCCCTCGGCGTGAAAGTCGCGAAAATGAGCGGACGGGGGCTCGGACATACCGGCGGCACGGTCGATAAACTCGAAGCGTTCGCGGGATTCAGAACCGACCTGCCCAAAGAAGAGTTTGAAGAGATCGTCAACCGCGTCGGGGTCGCCATCGTCGGACAGACCGCCACCCTCGCCCCCGCAGACAAAAAGCTCTACGCCCTCCGCGATGTCACGGCGACGGTCGACAGTATGCCCCTCATCGCGTCGAGCATTATGGGGAAGAAACTCGCAGCCGACGACGATTGCATCGTCCTCGATGTCAAGACGGGGAGCGGCAGTTTCATGAAGACCGAGGAGAAGAGCTTTGAGCTCGCGCGTCTCATGGTCGAGATCGGTCGCCGCGCAGGGAAAAAAATGTCTGCTCTGATTACCGATATGGATGCCCCGCTCGGACGCGCCGTCGGGAATTCGCTCGAAGTCATCGAGGCGATTGATACCCTCGCGGGTCACGGACCCGCTGACCTCACCGCGCTGTCGGTTGCGCTCTCTGCCGAGATGCTGTATCTTGCGGGGCGGGGGAGCCGTGAGGAATGTGAGAGAACCGTCAAAGAGACGATTGCTTCGGGCGCGGCACTCCGAAAACTCGCGGAGATGGTCGAGGCGCAGGGGGGAGACCCTGCGTGGGTCATGGACACCGCGCAGTTTCCGCGCGCCGCCTATGAGCGGAAGGTCTTGGCACCCCGCGCGGGGTTCATCACCCGCATGGATACCGAAGCCCTCGGGCTCACGGCGCTCTCGCTCGGCGCGGGACGGAATACCATGGGGGACAAAATCGACCTCACCGCGGGATTTTATCTCGAAAAGAAGACGGGAGACCGCGTTGAAACAGGCGAAGTCCTCGCCACACTCTATACCTCAAAAGAGGAACTGCTCGACGGGGCAGAGCGCAGTTTTCTCGGCGCCACCTCGATTGAAGATGCCCCGCCCGCCCCTCGCCCGCTGATTCTCGGGCACATTGACTGACGCGGGAGGAGACCGAGATAATGGCAAAACTGTATTTCAAATTCGGTGCCATGGGATGCTCCAAAACCGCGCAGGCGCTCATCACCAAATTCAACTATGAAGAGCGAGGGATGAAGGTCATGTTCTTGAAGCCCTCGACCGATACGCGCGACGGCGTGAATATCGTCCGCTCCCGCGTGGGGCTTTGGGCGGAGGCACTCGCGGTCCCGCAAGACAGGGACCTCTACCAACTGTACACCACCGAGTACCGCACCTGCAATGTGGTGATTGTGGACGAGTGTCAGTTTCTCGCGCCCGAGCAGGTGGACGAACTCAGCCAAATCGTGATGGACTTCGATGTTCCTGTCCTCTGTTTCGGGCTTGCGACCGATTTTCTCACCCATCTTTTCCCGGGGTCGCGTCGGCTCTTCGAGATTGCCGAATCCATCTCGGAAATCAAGTCGGTCTGCCGTTGCGGGGCGAAAGCCACCGTCAACGCCCGCTTCGACGACGACGGGAATATCGTCTACCACGGGGAGCAGGTGCTCCTCGGCGGGAACAGCCGCTATCAGGCGATGTGCCGCAAATGTTGGCTCGCCCGCAAAAAGGAACAGGAGGAAAAAGGGATTATCACCTGATTCTCTTTCGCCTGCGTCCGCTTTTTATGAACGTATCCGTTTATTCCGTTTATTATGAAAAAGAAAAGCCGTGATTCGGTACCCGTTCGGGATGCCGTACACGGCTCTTTTGCTATTTTGTTCAGTTTTCTTGGGACTCCTCGTTCGGGAGCAGACGGCATACCGCGCGGAAGTGGCAGTAGGCGCAGTTCCCGTGATCGTTTTTGAAGTCGGACTTCGGACGGATGACCCCGCCCGTCATGTCGCGGGCGATCTCGGTCAAACTCGCTTCGACGGTCTCCATCATCCTGCCGAGTTCTTCCATCGTGTAGAGGTCCTTGTCGGACGGGAGATAGCGCTTTTCGGGGGTGGTGTCGAGCGCATTTTTCAGCACTTCGTCGTCGAGATACATGCCGTTTCTCTCAAATACGTCTTTGAGGATATCCTCCGCGTTTTTCGCGGCGTTCTCCTGCCCTTTGACCGACGCGCTTCTCGTGAGAGAAGAGAAGTAGAGGAATCCCGCGGGAATCACTTTCCCGCCTTCACCCACCCCGATGGCTTTGCGGAACGAGGGAGAGTCACAGAGCCAAAGCGTGTTGAGGTAGAGAAGCAACTGGAAGTCCGCACCCTTTTCGAGATCTTTCAGATTGAAATCCTTTTGCCCCGTCTTGTAGTCCACCACACGGAGATAGACATCGCTGCCCTCACGGTAGGTGTCGACGCGGTCGATGGTCCCCCAGAGTGAGAGCGTTCTGCCGTCAGGCGTGAGGAACGAGACGGGCTTGGGTGCCTCGGGCTCGTCGCCGATGCGGAGCTCTTCATAGACCGGACGGAATCGGGTGTGGGAAAACTCGCGGCAGATTTCCGCGAGAATGAGACGGGTCACCTCTTTGAGTTTGGCTATCTGATGGCGGACGCGCGGGTTGTCCCGAGCGTCCTCGGAGAGGGTCTCGGCGAGGACAGACGGGAGAATCGCGTCGAGGATTTCCGCCTGTTCGGCTTCATCGAGAGCCCCGGGGTCACGTGCGGTTTCCTTGACGGTTTTGAAGAACTGTTCGAGCAGGGCGTGTACGAAGGTCCCGATGCTGTCCGAGCGGAATCCCGCTCGTTCGGGGACATTGAGTTGCAGGACATAATTACAGAAGTCCGAGAGCGGGCAGCCCCCGTAACTCTTGATGCGGCTCTGCGTCAGGCGGAGTTCGCCCGGGTATTGCATCTCAGCTGCGGCGGGCGAGAGGGTCGCCTCTCGGTTGGTCAGCGGATAGTCGGTGAGGGGAGCCATGTCTTCCCCCTCGCGGGCGAGTGCCCGCCTTGCCGCTTGCCCGAGCGCGGTCCCCGTCATACGCCCCAGCCGCTCACGGACGAGCGAGGGGGTACGGAGATAGGACGGGTCTTTTTCGAGCGCGGGACGCAGGACGGGATAGTCCTCCCCAATGAGATGGCGGAGCCGCTTCACGGGGTCGGACGGGAGCGCCTCTTCAAACGCGGCGTCGGTGTCACACCAGATGACGGTGACGCTCTCGGTCGCGAGGGTCAGGGCACGATAGAACGAGAAGAGATCCCGCGCGGCGCGCAGGTCGACCCCATCTGTCGCGGGGAACCCCAAACCGACGAGCAGCTCCCGCTCGTGTTCGGTAAACGAGTTTCCCTCTTTGAGTCCCGCGGGGAAGACCCCCTCGTTGACCCCGAGCAGATAGATATGTTTGACCCCGCCCGCGCGTACGGTCGCAGCGTCCCCCACCGTCACCTCGTCGAGCGCGGCGGGAATCTGCCCGATGCTGACGGCACCGAGCAGGAGCCGTAAGAGTTCGCGGAACTCCGCGGTGTTCATCTCGGTGTCTCCGACGAGCGAGGAGAGGGTGTCAAAGGTGTCACAGAGGGTGTTCCAGACCCGCCCCGTTGCGTCTGCCCGTCGTGCGTCTCCCGCCGCCTTGCAGGCGTCTGCGCGCGCGTCGAGTGCCTCGGGCAGCTTGAGGGAGAGGAGAAATTCGGTCAGACCGCGCAGGTGTTCGGTGACCGTCTGCCGTTTGGCGAGCACGGTTTCCAAAGCGAGCAGAGGGGGCATGAATTTGCCGCGCGCTTCGCGCACGGTTTTGAGCCACGCCTCGTTATAGGTTCTGCGGTCGCGGGAATGGGGTTTTCCGTATCCGTCGGGGTTCCGCTCCCAGACCTTGTCTTTTTTCCAGTCCTCGCCGCGGATATCCCAAATGTCGCTGAATAGGTCAACGGCGTCCCGCTCTTCGGGCGTGACCCCCGAATAGGAGCATTTGAGATAGGCGATGACATCTTCCCGCCGCCAGCCCCCGCTGATGATGGCGAGCGCGGCGAACATCATTTTCACGGGTTCGAGCGAGAGGACGGAGTCCCGTCTCGCGAAGAAATAGGGGATTCCGCATTTGTCGAGCGCGGCGTCCAGAATATCGGTGTACGCGGAGGTCGAGGTCACGACCGTGCAGTCGCCGAAGCGCGCGCCTTCCTCCGTCACTCTTTTCAAAATGTCGGCGGCGAGGAAGTCCGATGCTTCGAGCGGGTCGGCCGCCTCCACCAGACGGAGCGCGTCGGTGGGCTTTTCCCCGCACGCGGGGGCATCTTCATAGTCGAGCGTAAAGAGCCGTTCGGCGGCGTAGGTCAGCGCGGGCGAGACCTTGCGATAGGAGCCGGTGAGGCATTCCTTTTTGAGGGGGATCCCGAGTTCCCCCGCGAGATGGGTGAGCCGCTTTTCGGTGTTCAGGACATCGGATGCGGAGAGCTGCTTTTCCGCGTGCGGCGGACGGCAGAGTGCGACGGTGACATCGCACGAGGGGAGCAGGGCGGCGAATACCGCGTATTGCTGTTCGGTGAAACTCGTGAAACTGTCGAAATAGATGGAAGCTCCCGCGAGGGGGTTCTGCTCCGTGAGCACCTCCGTCAGGCGGTCGAGCCGCTCGGCATTCCCCGAGAAGTGCTCCGAGAGGAGAGCCGAGTAGGTCGAGGAAATCAGCGCATAGTCTTGCAGTTTGCGGGAGAGCCCCTCGTCCGAGACCTGCGCGGCGGCGCTCTCCATCATCGCGGGCGAGAGCCGCGCGGCGCGTAGCTCTGCGAGAATGGTACGCATTTTTTTGACCGCGGCGGCATCGGGTCTCGAGTGGATGGTTTTCAGGTATGGTTCAAGTTCCGCGAGAGTGCGCCAGACCAGCGTCTGTTCGACGGCGGGCGTCGCGATCTTTCCCGCGAGTCCTCCCGTACGGCGGAATACCGTGTCCGAGAACCGCGTGAAGTTGGTGACCTCAAAGGTGAGGGGAGCCGTCGGCGGGAGCTTCTCCGCCATGAAACGCTCACACGAGACCGTCTCCTGCTCGGGGACGATCAGATAGAGTTCTCTCCCGCTCGGAAGAGCGGCGGAAATCTCTTCCGCGAGGCGGGTGGTTTTTCCGCTCCCCGCGTCGCCGAGAATCAGGTGCAGCATACTATACTCCTCTCAATAGGCGGTATCCGCGCCCCCGCACGGATAGGATTCTTTTCACGCCGTCGGGTTCGAGCTTGCGGCGCAGATAGTGGATATAGAGATTGACCGCATTTTTGTCGGGATTGTCTTTTCCCCATACGATTTCACGGAGAGTTTCCGCGGAGATCGGCTCCTCCCCGTTCTCCCACAGGGCGTAAAACAGCGCATATTCGGTCGGGGAGAGCGGAATCTCACGCCCCGCGAGTAGCACACTTTTCCGCTCGGGGAACGGCGTGAGACCGTCGCCCCGCTCGGGTTCTATCAGACCGAAGAGCGCGAGCAGACGCGCTTTGCGGAGGGGTCTCGACGCAAACAGGTAGGGGAAATTCGGCGGGCAGAATTGCTTCCTCGACAGACACAGAATCTCTCCCGCGGGATAGCTCTCGGGTGCAAAGGTGTCGAGGTCGAATACATAGCGGTGCGCCGCAGGGAGATGAGACCCCTCTGCGACCGTGACAGAATCCAGTTTCTCCAAAAGGGTCAGGCGGACGAATTGCGCAAAGACGCGGTCCCGCGAGACCACACAGGCATCGTAAATCATAGCACCGCTCTCCTCCCACCAAGTAAAAATGATAGAATAATTTTATCTTATTTCGAGAGGACTGTCAAGGCGGAATGGCGGCACTCCGCGCCGCAGTGAAGTTTTCCGCTCTGCGGAAAGTGAAGTTTTGTCTTGCGCCAAATGTGACGCTGCGGCGCGATGCGCCGCGGTGAAGTTTCGTCTGCGACGAAGTTGGATCATTCTTTCTTGTAGGGCGGGGGCTTGCTCCTGCCGCAAGGTGAAGTTTTGTCTCACGAAAAAGTGAAGTTTTGCTAATGCAAAGTGAAGTTTCGGCTCACGCCGAAGTGAAAAATGCCTCTCACCCCGGGAGAGGTGGCACGCGGAGCGTGACGGAGAGGGTATTGCCTCCCTCCGGGAGGGAGGTGGCACGCGAGAGCGTGACGGAAGGAGCCTGCGTTTGCATGGTTTACGGCTTTGTTGTTTTTTCTATCGTATTCTCCCCCAGCCGCGTCCCCGCGGCAGCCCCCTCTCGGAGGGAGCCATGAAAAGACCTTATCGTAGGGCGGGGGCTTGCTCCCGCCGCTTTTCATCATGACGCCCCGTATCTCTCCGACGATTTTTGTGCACCATTTCCAAGCAAAACCTGCCAACTTGTAGAGTTTTCTCGAAAAAAAACAAAAATGGAACATTTCGTCGCGTAGCCGAGTTGACCGACAAACAAAGGACATGATATGCTATGCTCACTGTTATCATAGAGAAGTTTTTTTTCTATCTGCTGTTCCTTCGGGTACCACACAGACGGGCAACCGCCCGCACCTTGAGCGGATAGAACGAACTTCCATCATTGATAAGAAAGGATCGAAAATTATGAAACACACCAAAAGGACCTCATGTTTGAGTATTCTCCTCGTGTTCGCGATGGTCGCGACCTGCTTTGTGGCATTCTCTGTCACCTCGTCGGCGGCGATTGCGACCGAACTGCCCACCTCGTGGGGCGCAGAACTCCCCGAAGGCGCTGTCGCATGGGGGAGCGGAGACATGACGACCGCCTCGACCAGTCTCAAAGGAACCGGTGAGGATGAATCAGCATGGGGAAAAACAAAAGATAACCCCTACCTCATCAATAATGTCGCGGACTTCATGTACTTTGTGAATACCGCGGCGGCGGCTGCGACGGCGGACACTTACTTCAAAATGACAGGAGATATCTATTTCCCGGTCATGTCGTCGACATCTTTTGCAAACGCCAGCAAGAGTGAAGCAAATCGCAGTTTTGCACCGGTTTCTTTTGCAGGAAATTTGGATGGGAATGGACACACCATTTGGAATCCCAAGAATGGCTACAAGGCAGGCACAACACAATCGACAATATTCAGCACGCTTGATGGGGCGACTGTGGAGAATTTGACGATCAAAGGTGCATTCTTTGCCAATTTGTCTGCTGGGTACAGCGGTCACGCCGCGGGGTTGGCAAATACCATTAAAAACGGCGGCGTTGTGAGAAATTGCCATGTGGTAGATGCGTACCTCGCCGGTAACGCGATCGGCGGATTGATTCAGACCGCGACAGGCGATGCCACCATCGAGAAGTGTACGGTCAGCGGCGTATTTGCTCCGGTGACGGAAGCAGCAAATACCGCTTTCGGTGGCATAATCGCCTATGTGGATGCTTCCGGAACCATTAGCATTAGTGGGTGCGAAAGCAATATCAGCTGTTCGACCGATGATAAAACCATCGATGTCGGCGGCATTGTAGGTTATATTAAGAAAGCATCTGGTGGACTTACCATCAGCAACTGCAAAAACTACGGCTCTTATTCCACAACAGCCACCACAGTTAAGTCCATCGGGGTGGGAGGCATTCTCGGGCGTGTCGTCAACGGCGCATCTTTGGCTATCACGAACTGCAAAAACTATGGAGACCTCACTTCCTCGAACAACTGTGGAGGCATCTTGGGCGCCGCTACAGCAACCGGCTCTTGCAAAGGCATCACGATGACTGGTTGCGCCAATTACGGAAATATTACCGCTAAGGGGCAGAGCGCGGGCGGAATCATCGGGTGTGTAGCTGCTTGGATATCGGAGTATTCGCCAAAAAACTGTGCGAACTACGGGAATATTCAAGCTGCCAACTGTGCGGGCGGATATGTTGGGACTATGACAGGACCATCCGGGCAATCTGCGCCGACCATCAAGTGTGAGAATTTCGCTAACTATGGGAATATAACCGCTACAGGAAAGTTCGCAGGACTTGTTGCCGGGTTTTACAGTCGAGGGAATGAGCAGAACGACAGTATCGTGGTGAATAACTCAGTTTTGACCGGTAATGTCTCTGCTGTTGCTTGTGCTGGAAGTATTTGCGGCGGTTATGCGACAACGACGAAAGCCGATGCAGCTCTTGCAGTTAGCATGACTAATAGTTATGTGTCTTGTGCTATCAAAGCAACCGAGAGAAGCGGTGCTATCAGCGGTGGTTTTGTTGCAGATACCGATACCGAGGTCGGTACCACCTATTCGGACACGACAGGTCTGGCGCTGAATATGACAGATGCCAAGTTCCATGTCACCCTGAACGGTGCAACGCCCGCGTATGACTACTTTGTCACGACAACAACCGACGGGGTCACCACGACGGAAGGGAAATCCGCTTCCTTGACTTCTCTTGACACCGCAGAACTGACGAACGGTACCGCTCTCGCGGCTCTGAACACCTACGCGAGCGCGAACACGCTCGGCGCATGGGTACAGGGAACCAACGCGCCCGAACTCGAAAGTTTCTACCAAGCACCGACTGCCGTACAGGTGACCCTCGACGGCGCGACCCTCGCGCTACGCGACACCATGACCCTGAAACTCTTTGTCAAAGCAAGTTCGGTGTCCGAGATTACCGACCTTGCAACCATCGTGGTGAATGACGGTACCAAGGACTACACAGGCGCATTCGATGCCGAGGCGGAGAACTATGTCTTTGAGATCGCGGGACTCGCGGCAAAAGACATGGGCACCGCCAAGACCTATACGGTGAAGTACACGCTGGCAAGCGATACCGCGAACCCGATCGTCTGCGACACGGGCGTGACCTATTCGCCGTTGCAGTATGCCATCAATATGTACGAGAAGAACGCGGCAGACACTACGCCGAACGCGAACTTCGCGGCACTGCTCACTTCGATGGTACGCTACATGGATGCGGCGGGTGCTACCGACGCGATGACGACTTTCGCATCCGCGACCGGTTATGTATTCGGTGACACCACCGATGCCTATACGGCAATCGTCAACAAGGATAAAGACAGCACCTACACGCTCACCTCGGAGACCGCCGAACTCGGCGCCGAACTCACGAGCGGTATCATTCTGCGGGTGAAACCCGCGAGCGGAATGACCCTGACCTCTGTGAAGATCGGAGATACCGCATTGACGATTACGAGCGTAGAGGGAGAATGGAGAGTGACCGGCATCAACCCGGGCGACCTCTATAATGAGTTGACCTTCACCTTTACGACCACCGAGGGGACGGTCACGGGGACCTATTCGATCGCACGGTATCTGAACAGTTATGTCGGCACCGCATCGGAAACCCTCGCGAAAGCGACCGCGCTCTATATGGACGCTTTCATCACCTATAAGACCCTCGGTTAATAGAACGAAAGGAGAGAACAACCATGACATACGAAAGCCCGAAAATGGAGATCCTC
>JAQYLJ010000044.1 GCA_028720145.1 Clostridia bacterium | reverse complement strand
GCCGCCAGCGTTCATCCTGAGCCAGGATCAAACTCTCTAAATAATGGTTATCTCTACCCCCAGCCCTTTCGGTCTCGGGACAAAAATACGTTCTTTAGAGTCTTAAGTTCCCTTAATGCTCTTTTACTTTTTCGAGTTATTTCAAAGTGTTTTTCGAGATTCCTCACACTGCAATCTTGTTTTACCAAGTTCCAGTGATACGAATTTCTGTTGTTCAATTTTCAAGGACCAATCGCACTGCCTTCCGGACAGTTGCTTGACTATTATAAATCAGGTGATGCAGCTTGTCAATACTTTTTTGAAAAGATTTTTCACTTTTTTCGCGCATTCTCCCGATCCCGTGAGTAGATTTCCCCACTTTCGGAAAAACTATTCAAAAAACAAGTCGAGGGCTTTATGATTTCACTGTTTTTTCGGACATTTCTGTTATTCGCGTTCCTCACGCTGATGCTGCGCCTGATGGGGAAACGGCAGGTCGGGGAAATGGAGGTCTCCGAACTCGTCACCACCCTGCTCCTTTCGGAGATCGCCGCTCTGCCGATGGAGGACACCGACTTCCCCGTCCTCTACGCGATTGTCCCCATCCTTGTGATCTTCTCGTTTGAGGTCATCATTACTTTTTTGAAAACCAAATGGAATCCGCTCAAAAAACTCTTCGAGAGTAAACCCGTCTTTCTTATTAAAAGAGGGGTGCTCGACCAAAAAGAACTCGGGAAAAACCGCATCTCGCTCGGCGAGCTGTTAAGTGAACTCCGCATCCAAGGCATATCGACCTACGGGGATGCGTACTACGCCATCCTCGAACAGAACGGGAAACTCTCGGTCGTCAAGCGGGCAAAGCCGGACGAGACCGAAAAGGGCATCTCGCACACCCTGGTCTCGGATGGGAAACTCAGCAAAGAAGCGATGAAAGACCTTGGGCTGACCGAAGAAAATGTCCTGGCGCTCTGCCGCGCCGAGGGGGCAACACCCGAAGAAATCTTTTTACTCCTGCGCGATGACGCGGGAACTGTCACCTGTATCAAAAAAGAGGAAACAAACGCATGAAAACTTTTCTCATCGCCTGTCTGATATTCGTCCTGCTCCTAACGGGGGTATTTTGGAACACCCACTTCGTCATCGGAAGTCTCAGCGACCTCCGTGACGGTCTCGCGGCAATTCCCCTCCCCCCGGAGGAGGCGAAAGACCTCTCCGCACAATCCGACGCGCTCGTCGGCATCGACCAAATGTGGAAAAAATACAGCACGGGGCTGAGTATGTCGGTCAATCACGCCGACCTGATGGAGGCGGAACTGCACTTCGCCACAGCGAAAGCCGCCGCGGCGGCGGGGAGCCGTGACGATTATCTCATCGCCATCGCCGACCTCGACTACGCGCTCGGGCACATCGCCGAAATGTCCTGTCTGTCGTTCAAGAACCTGTTATAATAATATAAATGAAAAGAACACAACCGTTAATGGTAAAACTCTTAACGGAGAGATTGAAAACCCAACTAATTGCGAGCGCCGCATTTGACAGGTCAAATGCAAATTGGGCTAAGCAACCCTTATACAGCAAAAGAGCAAGAGTAAAAGGATAAATTCCTTCTATTCTTGCTCTGTTCGTTTTGTAATGAATTGATGCTTCCGTATCATGAATTGGCGTGCGCCATGATTTCTCGTCGGCGTACCGCCTCCTCCATGAATTGAATTGCAACCCATGTGCCGAAGGCACAATTCATTCCGTAGGCAATTCATGAAAGCATTTCTTTCAATTCATGCAACCGCAAGGTTGCAATTCATTGCGCGATTGTCCGCTTGGGCATCGCGCAGAAATGAATTGATGCTTACGCATCATGAATTGGCGTGCGCCATGATTTCTCGTCGGCGTACCGCCTCCTCCATGAATTGAATTGCAACCTATGTGCCGAAGGCACAATTCATGCCGTAGGCAATTCATGAAAGCATTTCTTTCAATTCATGCAACCGCAAGGTTGCAATTCATTGCGTGTTCTCCGATAAGGATAACACGCAAAAAGCGGCTGCGCTCTTTTTTTGAAAGGTATCCTATTTATTCGGATTCAGGCGTCTGACCAAGAATCCGAGGGTCACACACGGCAGTACCGTGACAAACTGCGCGATGAACGCGGCAAGCGGGGTAGTCGCCTGGATCCCCCAAAGGAGGAACGGGACGGCAACCGACAGAACCGCGACGAGCGCGACCATGCAGGCGACCATCGCCCGCTGATACTTCTTATACGCGGCAAAGAAGAACGGCATCCGACGCAAAGTCTTTCTCGGACCGTAGGTGATCAGGGTCGCTTCGCGATCCTGTTCGGTCTGCTCGGAGAGCGCCTCGACATTCTTTTTCACCACGCGGACATCGTATTCGGAAATGTAGGAGATGCGGTCTACAAACGACCGACTGAGCAGCGGGTCTGCCGTGAGAATCGCGGACGCGACCCCGTGCTTTGCATAATACTCGACATTGGATTCAAACGCGCCGCTCATCTCGTACATGAGATGGAACTTCGCAGACAGGGTCCCCATATAGGCGAGATAGAGGACACGGGTCCTCCCCTGCTCCGCGCGCTCGTCCTCGACATCGTGGAACACGCTGACACCGCGGGCTTCGAGAAACGCTTTCGTCCCGATGAGGACATCATCGTGGTTGACAGTCGCGTCAATGCCATCGTCGTACAGAGTGCGAATCTCTACCTGATCGGAAATATTGACATCGGTGGTCGAGACGCGGAACACGCCGTTCAGCGGTCCTCCGACCGTATCGAACACGCTCGCGACAAGGCAGAGCGCGCGGTCAAGGCGGAAATCTCCGCAGAGTTTGATGCCGCTGAGTTGCACCGAACCCGCAGGGAACGCCTCGGTATCCTCAAAGGTCATGACCCCGGTCTTCGCGTACTCATAGACCGTGTCTTCCCCGGCGATCCCGACCCTCTCTTCCGCCGCTCTCGCGGAGAGCATATGGAAGAAGTAGCGGTGCACCCCGAAGAGGGCGGGCGGCAAAACGCTCGAGAAGGTGACGATCATGCCCCAAATGGTCGTCATCGCGTCATAGTGGCGAATCAGACACAAAATGAGATAAATCAGAGCTGCTCCGCCTGCGGAGGCGAGAGAAATCCAAGACGCGCGGCGGCACTCGGTCCGACGGCGGGCGGATTCGATGAATCCCTCAATCTTCCGAATGGGGGCGGACTCCAACAGATTCTTATTCTCCGCATCGGCATATTCCCGTCCGACGAGCGGATGCTTCGTGACATCCGAGTAAACGGCGCAGAAATGATGCCCTTTCGCGGCATAGGCGTCAAAGGCGTAGCGCGCCGACCGCACACGGAAGAGGTCTCCGATAAGCGAACAGAGAATCAAGAAAACCGCGGGCAGGCAACAGAAATATTTCCCTCCGAAATCGGCTACGGTCAGATAGATACTGCCGCCAAGCGCAAAGAGCGCGGCAAACGAGGCGACCGTCTCGGGGACAATCCTGCGGAACCGCAAGGCGGCGAACCCGCGGTACAACTGCTTCGCGCCGAAGAGGGCGGCGAGCAGAAAGAACTGCAAATCGATGAGGTGCGCCGCACCCGGGACACGGGTGAGCAACATGGAAGAGAGCATCTTCGCGGTAAACGAGGGGATGAGTTCGAGCAGTGCCGTCAAAACACACAGCACGCCGACCACAATCACCGCGATACGCGCGCCGAGGTCCCGTCTGCGAAGTTCCTGTCTCCACAAGCTCACTTGCTTCTCGTCATTCGGCGTTTCGAGCAAGTCGGGAGACGGAAGTAGAAGTTTATCGGTGAGAATGTTTTTCTCGCCATTGGGGGCGAACTCGCAATCGGCATAAGTCTTCTTGGCTTTCCTGTGTCCGAAAAGACCTGTCGGTGCGGGTGCATCCGGAGAGACGGCAGATGCGGGGTCCTCCGCGCGCTGTGTCTCATCGGGGGTCGGCTCTGCGCCCGCGAGCGGAAAGAGTGAATCCCAAATCGAAGACGCGGCAGTCGGCTCGTCACCCGTCGCGTCGGGCACGGGCATATCGGAGGCAGGCAAAGGAGATGCTGTGTCGCTCCCGCGATAAAGGGTCTCCCGCTCGGCGGGATACGGGAACGCGGGCATCGAAGAATCCGGCAGCGGAGCCGTCCCCTCCTCGTGTGCGGGAATCGCCCCGTCCTCCTCCGCGAAGAGCGAAAGCGGGGTATTCTCCACCTCTTCAACCGCAGGGGTATCCTCCGAATCGGGTATGGGAGAAACAAGCGGGACCGTGGGAGCGGGCATGGAGAAAACAACCGTCTCCGTGTCCTCTTTTTCCGCAGGAGAAACCGCATCTTCCGCAGAAATTGCGGGGGCGACGGGAGTGGTCACGGGCGGGGTCTCCTGCTCTTCGGGCAGGTCAAACGCAAGGAAACGACCCGTCGTATTTCTCCCCGTAAACCGAGGGTCACCCGGCAAAACCGTGCGGGCATAATCGGGGGTCGGCATGGGCGCGGGAGAAGTCGGCACAGTTGCGTCGGCTCTCGCAGGGGTCGCGGAGATCGCGGAGATTGATGGAGTCGCGGGAGCTGCCGTGGATGCGGACGGCGCGTGAGAGCCGGCATCGTCGGCAATGGCTACCGTATCCGCCGCGGGTATTTCTTCCGTCAGGACGGGGTCGGGGGTCGGCGCAGTCGGCTCTTCCCCGGGCGCTGTGACGGGTTCTGCTTCTGTGATATCTTCAAGGTCAGCCGCAGGCTCATCATAGGGTTCTGCCGCGGGTTCTGTTTCGTGTTCGGGCTGCGATTCCGAGATGACCTCTTCTTCGGTCTCTTCCACTCTCGCTTCCTCGGGGACAACCGTATCAATCGCAGCGTCCGCGGGGTCGGGGGCGGGCAACGGCTCGGACGGAATATCTTCGCCCGGGGTATCCGAGGGCATCTCGCCCGTAATCTCGTCTATCTCGTCGGTCGTCTCTTCTGCCGATTCGTCCGTCGGTTCTTCCGACGCATCTTCGTCGGCGGGCTCCTCCGCGATAGGCTCGACGGTCGTCGTCTTGTCTGCTTCCTCGGCTATCGGAGGTTCCTCGGGCTGCTCGTCGTCCGTCGATTGTCCGTGAATCTGCCGCAACTTACTGATGAGCGCGGTGATATAGGCGTTATCCTGCTCGGAATTGAAATCCTTATCAGCCATGAGTTCCTCCTTTCTCTGACTTTCGTCGGTTTATCCAAAATGTCTTTGCCGTGCGATCTCAGCGAGCAAAACGGCGGCGGCTCCCGAAACATTCAGGGAGTTCACCTGTCCCCACTGCGGAATCGACAGGACAAAATCGCACCGTTCTCTCACAAGGCGAGAAACGCCGTTCCCCTCACTCCCCATCACGAGGGCGATGGCGCCCTTGAGGTCGGCATCGAAATAGGGTTCTCCATCCATATCGGCGGCGTAAATCCAAACGCCCGCCTCTTTGAGTTCTTCCATCGCGGCAGTCAGGTTCGGTACTCGTGCGACCAGAAGATGCTCGACGGCACCCGCGCTCGCTTTCGCAACCGTCGGGGTAAGCGCGGCGGAGCGCCGCTTTGGAATGATAATGCCGTGCGCGCCCATGCACTCGGCAGAGCGGATGATCGCCCCGAGATTATGCGGGTCTTCTACCCCGTCGCAGAGCACCACGAAGGGCTGTTCGCCCCGCTCCCGCGCGCAGGCGAGAATGTCGGAGACGCTCGCGTAGTCGCGCTCGGCGACATAGGCGGCGACTCCTTGGTGTTTCGCGCCGCCGGTCACGGTATCGAGCCGCACGCGGTCGACCGAAACCATGGGAATCTTCTTCTCCTTGGCAAGCGAGAGAATCATACCGAGTGAACCGGTATGTTCCCCCTTTTGGACGAGCAATTTATTCACGGTGCGCTCGGACAAGAGCAGTTCTCTCACGGCGTTCCGCCCGCAAACCAAGTTTTCCGGTATCTCTTCCGTCTGCATGGCGCTGTCCCGCGCCGCATTCGGTCGCCGCGTATCTCTCATGGGTCCACCCACACCTTTCCTCAAATGATGGGAATAACGATTGCAATACAAAGTCAGTATAGCACAAATTTCCGAAAATGTATATAGATTAAGACAAAAAAAGAAGGCGAGCATCGCTCACCCTCTTTTTGCGCTACTCAGTTGTTGCCACGGCGTGCCGCAAAGCACTCGCTGCAATAAACTGCTTTGCCTGCAGTAGGATTGAAAGGAACCTTACAAGCCTTACCACAGTCAGCGCAGACAGCGTCGAACATCTCGCGGGGTGCTTTTCCTGCGTTTTTGCGGGCATCCCGGCAGGCCTTGCATCTCTGGGGTTCATTCTGGAAACCCTTCTCTGCATAGAACTCCTGCTCGCCTGCTGTGAAAACAAAATCGTTTCCGCAGTCCTTGCACTTGAGAATCTTGTCCTCGTACATTCGCTAGTCCTCACTTAGGTATAATAATTTGCCCCCAGACGGATTCCAACCGACGCCTTTGATTTTTGAAATGCAACGCTCTCCCTTAAGCTACACGGGCATATAGACAAGTATTAAAGTGTCCGGCGAAGTTTCGCCAAACTCCTCGCCAGCGCATTGGAGACCGATTTCTCCGTCCGTTCCAAGTGCAAGGCAATTTCAGACGCGGAATACCCCTCCGACCACAGGTGGAACACCGACAGTTCAAACGGGGAAAGAATCTCGCGTATCTTCTGATACAGCATCCGAACCGACTCATCTTCGGTCAGGCGGTCTCCCGGCATCTCGGAGAGAGCACCGGAAAACAGCTCCTGCACATCCCCCGAGCGGGACAAATCGTCGAGCGAAAGGGGGTCGCGCGCGGCTTTGGGGCGAAGAAAACGGGAAATCAAATGATTCCGCATACAAATCTTCGCGTACAGACCGAATGTCAGATGCGTCTGACTTCTGTCAAAGGAAAGAGCGGCACGGTAGAACGCATAAGACGCTTCGGAACGCACCTCAAACTCGACCGCCGTCGGGCAGGACGCCATGAGAGAGGAAACTGCCGAACGAATCAGCGGCTCATACTTCGCGAGCAACTGTTCGAGCGCTCGGGAATCCCCTGCACACACAGCGGTGAGCAACGCATATTCTTCTTCGGTCTTCGTATCCAACCCGTTCTCTGTTCCCATGATGAGTTCATTATAACTATATCAAAACAAAATGTCAAGAAAGTGAACACAAAAATTGTAAATTTTTTATGAACATTTGTCTCTTGCTTTTGCTATTTTCTACATAAAATAATCGATTTCTCCCGAGATCACCGCGCGAATCGCGCGGTAGACCTTCTCCGCGGGCATATTCTCACAATGGTTGCGGATAGCATCGGCTTCCTCCCGCGTGGCAACCGTCGCGGAGAGGTCGAGGAGCGCCCCGTGTCCCCCGTTATCAATCCGAAAAGAGACGGTAAAGCGTCCGTCGGGATTCTCTTTCACCGTCGCGTGCAGCATCACTCCCATCTTCGCGAGTTGGAGGTGCCGCGCGGCGGCAATGCCTGCGGTTTTGAGTAGTTCCTTATCGAGAGAGCCGCGCAATTCCCGCGCGACCATGCTCCCGCTCGCGGAAATCATATAGTAGGAAACGCCGTCGAGTTCGTCCCAGATCACATGCCCGAGATCCCGCAGTTCCGAGAAGCACTCGGCAAAATCAAAGCCCTCGACACAGCCGCAATCCATGACGGTGTCGACGATCGCGTTATAGGTCATCGGGTGCTGCATCTCATCGAGCAGGCAGAGGACAAAGACTTTGAGATCGGTCTTGTCCCAAATCATTTTTTTCTTCTTCATGCTTTTCAAGAAAGGCGGGGAGAGACAACGCTCTCCCCCCCTGTTTCAGTCTTTTTTGTCTTCGAGAAATTGCTCGTATTTTTTGAGGCGCGCGTCGGTGAACAGGGTGTAGCCATAGTAGTTGACATCAAGCCCTTTGAGATAGCTCTTGTTCACCACATAGAAATTCTGATTGAAAATCAGCGGGATGACCGGCATATCGGCGACCAGCAGTTTCTCCGCCTCGTGGAGAAGTTCGGCTCTGTCTTTGAGGTTCGGGGTCGCGAGGGCTTTCGCCACCAGTTCATCATAGGCGGCGTTCACATAGCCTGCGCAGTTCGGGCGAGAGAAGCTCCCGCTCTTGTCGGCCGCGAGATTCATCTTCTCGTAATCCACGCCATTCCCGTTCAGGTTCGAGGTCAGGGTCGCGAGAACCGCAACGGCGTTCGTGGACATCATCTGATAGTCGATGCCGATGACATCGTATGCGCCCTTATCGAAGCGGTACTGGAGAGCGGAGGTGTAATACTTGTTCGGCACTTCTTTTTCGTTCGTGCCGCCGTTGGTGACTTCATAGGTGTAATAGGTCACGGGTTCCAGCTCGACGGTGTAGCCGAGAGCTTCCCAACGGGACTTTACATATTCTGCGATGGCACGGGTCTCTTCCCTATCCTGATAGGTGAGGGTGAAGGAACCACGGGGCGCGCCGAGCGAACTCAGCTGTGCGAGAGCCGCCTCGGTCGTAAGCGTTGCGGTCGAAGAAATCAAATCCCCGCCCTGCTTCCGGAAAGACTTACTCGTCCGTGCGGAAGTGGAATCCCAAACGCCGTAGGAGACAAACCCGGTCGCGGCGCGTCCGAAAGTCACGAGAGAGACCATGTACTCGCGGTCGAGAACCTGCGAGAGGATGGTCCGCACTTCGGGGCTGGCAAAGAGTTCGTTCGTGGTATCGAAAACATAGGTGTAGGTCGACATACTGTCGGTGACGACCGCATTCTTCTTCGCGGCGGCGCGGTCGGCGAGCGAAAGGTCCGCCATGTAGAAAAGCGTCTTTTCGGTGGCTTTTGTCACCTTTTCCAAAAGCATATCATACTGCTTTTCGACATTCTCTTTATCGGTCGCTGTCTGCTGTCCCTCGGTCGTCTCTTCGTCGAGAACCGCCTCCCATTGGGTGCGGAGGAAACTCGGCAGAACGAAGTAATCCACATCCTTTTTGGAATCCTCGGCTCTGTGGTAACCGTCATTACGAGACAGGGTGAAATACCCGCCGTCGTATTTGAGTTCCTGAATCTTGAACGGTCCGTTCGTATAGCAGGTGGTGTAGGTGGTATTCGACCAGTACGCGCCCTCTTGGATGGCGAGGTAGTTCACGGGTGCGGTGGCGACATTCGTGAGATTGCGGAGGAATGCGTCCAGATCGACCTTCTCCCCGGTCTCGCCCGTGGGATCGGGGTCTTCCAGCGTGATGAGCAGGGTCATGCCCTCATCGCGCACCGTGAGTCCGAGGTCGTCTATCGTCTTCGTCCCGCCGTTCTTCACTTCCCGTGCGTTCTCAATCCCGTAGAGGAGCGGAGCGGCGGAAAAAGAATTATTCGGGTTCAAAATCCGTTTCCATGCATAGACCACATCGTCCGCAGTCACCCGATCCCCGCTCGACCAGTAGGTCTCGCGCAGGGTGACGGTCAGCGTCCGCGTGTCTTTATCATACTCGTATTTCTTGGCAAGGGCGGGATGGATATCTCCGTCCTCGTCGAGCGTAAAGAGCGGTTCGTACAGCAAATAGAGCACCGACAGCACCGAGTCGTCCGTGCAGTCTTTCGCCGGGTCAAACCCCCAAATTCTATCCGTCAGGTAGACGCTGATCTCCGCGCCGTCATCCTGCTCCCCGCAGGAAGAAAAGCACAGCACCCCGGTCAAAAGCACACCGGCAAGCAGCAGCAGACTCACCACACGCTTCATATCCAAAAACCTCCGCAAAGAAATCGGTACCGTCTCGCCCGATCGGGCGGCCGAACGGCATCCGACACCTCTCCCGACGGGCAGAACCCGTACCGAGACAGGCAAAAAGAACAATTCATATATTAGCATACTTTATGTTAGGTTGCAAGGGGCAAGCAAAGCCGTTCGATTCTTTTTGTCGCGTTGCACAAGGAAATAAGCCTGTTTTTGGTGAAAATATCGATATTTCTCTTCATTTTTGTCTGTATTCGTTTGAATCGCGTGCGGTACGGGAATCCTTTTCAAAAATAAACAAGCGAGGAACCGTATGAGACCCGAGAACAGTTTTCCCGAAATCCGCACCGATCTCGCCTGCGAGCGCAGGCGGGCAGACCCGTCAATCCCCGGGACGAACTACCGCGAATACACCCAAAGCGGCTTCCCGGTCACCGCGCTCACGGTGACGAGCGAAGAGGGCGCAAAAGAGATCGGGAAACCCGAGGGGACCTATCTCACCGTGACTTTCCCTCCCCTATTCGAGATGGATGAGACACAAACCGAAGAGGGGGCGGCACTCATCGCCGGCTATCTGACCGCGCTCCTGCCGCCGCGGGACAGCCGCCCGATTCTCATCGTGGGGTTGGGCAATGCCGCACTGACCGCCGACGCGGTGGGTCCCCTCACGACGAGACAAATCCCCGCGACCGCGCACTATGAAGAGGGCGGTCTGCTCGTCCTCACCCCGGGGGTGACCTGGCAGAGCGGGACCGAGGCGGCATCCCTCGTCCACGGGGTGGTGAAAGAACTCGACGCTGCGGCGGTCATCGCCATCGACGCGCTCTGTGCCCGCTCGACCGAGCGGCTCGCTTGCACGGTTCAGCTGGCGGACACGGGGATTACCCCGGGGAGCGGCATCCGTCTGCCCCGCAGTGCCCTCGATCGGGAGACGGTGGGGGTGCCGGTGATTGCCGTAGGCATCCCGACCGTGGTCTCCTCGACGGCGCTCGTCTGTGAGGCGCTCGAACGCGCGGGAGCCGACGAGTTCCCGCCCGCATTTCTCTCACTCGTCGAAGAGGACTGTCTCTATGTCAGTCCGAAAGAAATCGACGAGGGGGTCACGAACGCCGCGCGTCTGATTGCACGGAGCATCCGACTGCTCGCCTGAGTTCTAGACAACCGCGCCCCCGCATACGATTTACAAAAACAGCAAAGCGGAGGACCGGAGCATGACCGAACAGGGCATCTACCGCGATATAGCGGAACGGACGGGTGGAGACATTTATATCGGAGTGGTGGGACCCGTTCGGACAGGAAAATCCACCTTTATCCGTAAATTTATGGAGGGGTGCGTCCTGCCCCGCATCGCAGATGAATACGACAAGGCACGGACGGTAGACGGGATGCCGCAGGCGGCATCCGGCAGGACGGTCATGACGGCGGAACCCAAGTTCATCCCCGACGAATCGGTGAAAATCCATATCGGAGACACCGTGATGAATGTCAAGATGATCGACTGTGTGGGGTATCTCATCCCCGAAGCACTCGGGCAAAACGAGAACGGCGCGCCCCGCATGGTGAATACCCCGTGGAGCGAGACCCCCATTCCCTTCGCGGAAGCGGCGGAGACGGGGACGCGCAAGGTCATCTGCGAACACGCGACCATCGGCATGGTGGTGACGACCGACGGCACCATCGGCGAAATCCCGCGGGAGAGTTACCTGGAGGCAGAAGAGCGGGTCATCTCCGAGCTCCGCGGACTCGGCAAACCCTTTGCCATCATTCTGAACTCCGCCCGTCCCGCCTCAAAAGAGGCGCGGGAACTCGCCCTCGCGCTCGAAGAGAAATACAAGACCCCGGTCGCACTCGTCAACTGCCTCGAACTCAACGAGGACGACATTCACCATATCCTCGAACTGCTCCTAGACGAATTTCCCGTGACCGAGCTGACCTTCCGCGTCCCGAAATGGCTCTCTGTCCCCGCGCGCAATCATCCGCTCCGCGAATCGGTCTTTGCGGAAATCTCCGATATCACCGAGGGGATCGCGAAGATGGGCGATGTGGGGAGAGTGCTCGCGTTTGTCAACGGGCGGGAACCGGGCAGAACCTATACGGTCACCGAACTGAACGCCGGAGACGGCAAAGGAGAAATCGCCCTCAAACTCCCCGATGAACTCTTTTTCGCGGTCACCGAAGACCTCTCGGGTCTTTCTGTCCCCGACGATGCGGCGCTTCTCTCGCTCATCTGCGATCTTGCAAAAGCGAAAAAGGCGTACGGCAAGGTCGAGCAGGCGCTCTCGGATGTCGGGGAGAGCGGGTACGGCATCGTCATGCCGGATATGGAAGCCCTGCGGCTGGAAGAGCCGCGGCTCACCAAGCAACCCGGGGGGTATGGGGTCAAACTGCGCGCCTCCGCCGAATCCATCCACATGATTCGCGCCAATATCGAGACCGAAATTAACCCGGTCATCGGCACCGAGGAACAAGCGAAGGATATGGTCGCCTACCTGAAAGGCGAGTTCGAGGAAAATCCCGCCAGAATCTGGGACTTCAACATGTTTGGGAAATCCCTCTACGAGATGCTCTCGGAGGGCATCAAGGCCAAGATGCAGAATATGCCGGAAGAGTCCCGCGCCAAGATGTCCGAGACCCTCGAACGCATCATCAACGAGGGGAGCGGCGGGCTCATCTGTATTCTGCTGTGACTGTCCGAAAATCGAAAATAAGACCCGAAAAAGCGATCAATCATAACCGGCAAAATACAAAATGGTCTTATTCCGCGCTCTCCCTCAGTCGCAGTAGCGACAGCTCCCTCCCGGAGGGAGCCTGAAAATACAAAAACGGGGCGACCGATTTGGTCGTCCCTTTTGCGTTTTGATGAATATTGCAAGCAAGAACACTTCACTTACTGCCTCCCTCCGGGAGGGAGGTGGCACGGCGCAGCCGTGACGGAAGGAGCCTGCGTTGCTACGGGGTTTCACGCTTCCGCGTCGGCGATGATTTTGCGGAGTGTCGCCAAGAAAGACGGCTCCGCCTCGTCGAGCGGGGTGTCGTTTTCGTAGATGTAGTTGTAGGCGTAATTCTCGACTTCGTCATCCGAGGCGTTCCCGTAATGACCCGCCTTCTTCATCATGCGTTTGCCACCGCGGATGAGCAGGGTCTTCGCCTTCCCTTCGGTGACGCGGACGAACTTTGCGATCTCCTGCGGCTCGCGGATATGGACGAACAGAATCTCGTCGTCGCTCTCGAGGAATCGGCGGTAACGCTCGGTGAGCCATACGGTCGGGAAATCGTTATAGAGCACCGTGAGTTGTTTGAGATCCGAGAGGAACTTCCGCGCGCGGTCGGTCTTTTCCCCCTGCCAGCCGCACATGGCGGCGATCTCCTTGATGGGGTCGATGGCGGAGATGTTCTCGACCCGATAGGTCTTCGCGGCGATGCGACAGAGGGTGTCTTTCCCAACACCGCCCATGCCGTTGATGATGATTGTGAGTTTCATGTTTGGTATCCTGCCGTTTTCGGAATCTTTGTCTCTATTATAGTCCCGACGGGCTCCCCTGTCAATTCCCGCTTTTTGTCGCGCGCCCACTTTCTTTTGAGAAAGTCTTTCTTTTTTATATAGAATGTGGTAGAATGGAATAAAGATATTTAAGGGGGGTAACTCATGCGGGAATCTATTTTCGGATATATGCCTGACGGGCGTGCCGTCAGACAGTTCACCATGCAAAACGAACAGGTCGAGATTTCTCTCATCGCCTACGCGGGCGCGATTCAGTCCTTCAAGGTCGGGGGCACCGACATTGTCTGCGGTTTCGACACCTTGGAGGGATATTTACAGGACACTTCCCATCAGGGGGCGCTGGTCGGACGGTACGCCAACCGCATCGCGGACGGGCGTTTCACCCTGAACGGCAAAGAGTATCAACTCGAAAAGAACGCGGGCGGCGGCACCGTCCATCTGCACGGCGGCGCGCACGGCTACTCCCGCCGGCTGTGGGAGGTACTCTCGGTGGGTGAGGACACCGTCACATTCCATATGGACTCCCCGGACGGCGACAGCGGGTATCCCGGGCATCTCGTCCTCGATGTGACCTACCGTCTGCTCTCGGACGGGATTCTCATCGACTACACTGCGACGACCGACGCGCCGACCCCGGCGAACTTCACGAATCACGCCTACTTCAACCTCCGCGGATGCGGGGGCGGCGAAGTGATGGACGCGAAAGTCCAAATTCTCGCGGACGAATACAGCCCGCTCGACGAGACGATGATCCCGACGGGTCATGCTGCGGTCGCGGGAACGGTCTATGATCTCAACACGCCCGTCCGACTGGGTGACCGCATGAAAGACGGGTTCCCCGGCTTCGACAACAACTACCTTCTCCGCCCCCTCGACAAAGAGGTATTCGACGGGGTGCGGCTCCCGAAAGTCGCTGAGGTGACCGACGGCGGTCTCCGGCTCTCGGTCTACACCGACCAGCCCTGCCTGCAATTCTATATGGCGTGCAGCCTCAAAGGAAACTATCCGTTCAAGGGCGGCGCGCTCCCCGCGCGCTATACCGCCTATTGCTTCGAGGCGCAGACCGAACCGAACGGACCCAACCGCGGAGAGGCAATCCTGACGCCGTCCGAGGTCTATCGGCAGACCACCGCATATCGCGTCAAGAAAGCATAAGTCCGCGCAAAACGCGACGGTTCCCCGTTTTGTTTTTCCGTCCCATTTTCCCGCCGTGCTTCGTTACGAGCACGGCGGGTTTCTCGTCAAAAACGAAAACTTTGAGGCAAAAGCCGCCGAAAAAATCGTGCATGGCGTTTTCGGAAACAAGAGAAAACAAGAGAAAACGCGAGAATTAACGAGCAAGTATATGCGTAAAATAAAATCTCAAAATATTTTCTCCGAAAAAGCTTGACAAGCCTATTTGCCCATGCTATAATGCAAAGGCTAAAACAGGGGAAACCCATACTATTTTGGAGGAAATATCATGTCCACTTACATGGCAAAACCGAACTCTGTGGAACGCAGATGGTTCGTCATTGACGCGGCAAACAAGCCCCTCGGGCGTACCGCCGCCGCCGCCGCGACCATTCTCCGCGGGAAACATCGTCCCGAATACACTCCTCATGTGGATTGCGGCGAGTTCGTCATCATCATCAATGCCTCGAAGGCGATTCTGACGGGCAAGAAACTCGACAACAAACTCTATCACCGTCACTCGGGTTATATCGGCGGTCTCAAGACCGAAACCGCACGCCACATGATGGCGACCAACCCCGAGAAGGCACTCCGTCTCGCGATCAAGGGGATGCTCCCGCACAACTCCATCGGCGACAAGTCCATC
Source organism: Clostridia bacterium (assembly GCA_028720145.1). Taxonomy (GTDB): domain Bacteria; phylum Bacillota; class Clostridia; order Oscillospirales; family CAG-272; genus UBA1740. The sequence continues at coordinate 5,811 of JAQYLJ010000044.1, read as the reverse complement.
ACCCGTCTGAAAGTCTATGCGGGTGCCGAGCACGAGCAGCAGGCGCAGAAGCCGATCGTGCTTGACTAAGGTTTGAGAAAGGAAGAAGAGATCATGTATACCAGTGCGAAACCTTACTTTTACGGCACCGGCAGACGGAAAAAGTCCGTCGCCCGCGTTCGTCTCTATCCCGGTACCGGTGTGATCACCATCAACGGGAAGACCCCGGATCAATACTTCGGGCTCGATACTCTCAAACTGATCATCAATCAGCCCTTTGCTGTCACCGAGAATGTCGGCAAGTTTGATGTCGTCACCACGGTGCGCGGCGGCGGCGTCTCCGGTCAGGCAGGCGCTATCCGTCACGGCATCGCCCGTGCGCTCGTCGCGGCGGACGAAGCGAACAAACCCGCCCTCAAGAAGGCAGGTCTGCTCACACGTGACCCTCGTATGAAAGAGAGAAAGAAATACGGACTCAAAGCGGCGCGTCGTGCTCCGCAGTTCTCGAAGAGATAATTGCCTTTTCGGCAAAACGGGTGCAATCCTTGCGGGGGTTGCACCCTTCTCTATTTTTGTTTTCGGCTGTGTTCCCATCACGATGCTTGCCGTATCAGAATCCATCGGGGGATTCGGGGGGAGACACGGCGTATCCTCAATCAAAAGCCGCGACAAAAACACGCGGTCTTGCCCGATTGACAATAATCAGAAGATATGGTAGCATAAAGACGGGTTTGAAAACCGTCGTGCTGTCACCGCATCTCCCCCGATTCCCAAAAACTACATTTTGGAGGGTTATCATGTCACCGAACTATTCTCTTTGGTTGATTTTCACCCTGCTGATTTCCCTGTTCTCCTGGTTGTTCGTACGGTGAACGCGTGAGAGACCGTCTGTCTCTCCATCCCCCAACAAAAACACTCCCACGCGGGATATGGCTCCGTGCGGGGGTGTTTTATTTGCCGATATGCCTCGGCTTCTGTCGGGTGCATCCATCTGCCCGACAAAAGCCGAACAGGGTCTGACCGAGAGAATCGGTACGAAACGCAAAAATGAGGCGATGCCGAAAAATACGGCATCGCCCCGTGTTTTTATGACTCAATTGTCGGTGCGTAGGGGTCTTTTTTCTTCTTCTTGAATGTGATGAGTCGGCTGACAAGATCGACCATGACGAGCACAAGTGCCGCCACTCCCAAGGGGAGCGTCAAGGTGAAACTGCTCTCAAAGGTCGAGGGCAGAACGACCGAGAGTACCGATGCGGTATCGCCCATGACAGCCCCCCCGCCCTCGCGGGTAATCCCGCCGAGCAGTTCGGCTCCGTCCTGCGAGAAGATCTGATACTCTTTCTTCACGCCGCCGGTATAACCGAGATAGGTCGAGTCGAGGATATCTCCGTCCTCGCTGCGGTAAAGCACCGTCACATAGTAGAGGTCGTTCGGCTCGGGGGTCGCGAAGTCGCCGCGATAGACCCCGGTCGAGACCTTCGTGAGCGTGGACGAGGCGGTTATGTCACGCCTTGTGATCTCGTCGACCGTGACGGTTCCCGTGTCGTCTACATAAATCTCCATATAGGCACCCGAGACATCACGGTACGGGGTCTCGACGCGAATCTGTGCCGTCTCCCCATCCTGTCGGAATGTAATGCCGTTCCCGGTACTCTGTACCACATGGTTGAGCGACTGGGCAAACAGGTTACGCAGGAACTGAATCCCGTAGCCACCCTCGCTCGTGTACAGCTCTTCGCCCCATTCGCTCCCGATATTCGTCATAAGAGACGTGACATACCCGTTCCCGAACGCCCACTCGGCGACAATCGGACGGAAGTCATCGTTGAAGAGCGGCATTTTCGCTTCTTCGCGTGCGGTACTGCCGATATAGCCGTTCAGGGTGAAGTTGATATTATCTGCGACATCAATCAGAATCCCCGTATTCCCGTCAAGAACTTTCGGGATAAAGGGTTCCTCGTTGACGAACTGGGGTTCCTTCGCCTTTTGCGCCATCTCTTCCATGGTGGTCGAGAGCCCTTCCAAATCCTCTTCGGTATCGACCGCCTTGAAGATACCGCCGCCGTTTTTCGCCATATCCGCGAGCAAGTTCTTCGCATAGTTGTCGGCAAGCAGAGAGATGGTCGTCAGGAGAATCCCGCGGTTCTTTAAGTTCCCGGGAATCGCCTCATAACTCGACGCGGGGACGGTCGGCGCACCGTCGGAGAGGAAAATGACATACTTGGAGCGCGCTTTATCGAAGTCGCGGAGCATATCGTAGGCATTATCGAGACCCGCGCCGTAGTTGGTACCGCCGTTTTGGCTCACCTTGGAGACATCGAACGAGTTAATCTTATCGATGATCTCATCCTTGTTATCGAGCTGCACGAGTTCCTGCTGTATGGTCGCGGTGTCGTGGAAAGTGACAAGGCCTACATAGTCGGTCTCGCTTAGTACATTGATAATCTTCTTGGCACCCTCGAGCGCGGGAGTGAAACGGTCGGTCCCCTGCGTCATGGAACCCGAGTCATCGAGCACGATGACGATGGCGACATTGTTCTGCGTCTCGTCGAGGGTGAGCGTGAGAGGAAGCATTTCTTCCAGCCTCGTCGACTGATAGGACTCATACGACTCGGTGGTATTCCCCGAGGTGGTGAGCAGTCCTCTGCCGACATAGTTGACATAGTAGTAGAGCAGAAGGTCGGAGCCATCGGGGAGGGCGTCCATCCTCGTGTTGAGCAGCGCCACTTCATCATAGACCAGCAGGTCTTTCATGGTACGGGGGAACTGCGAGGGCGAACAGACATCGATCTCTTCCGAATAATCGACCTGCAACTGCGGTTTCAGGGCGGTCGCCTGCTGTCCGTCACCGTCGACAAGCAACAGTTTCGCGTCCGAATTGATCTTCACCCATGTATAGAGGGTGTTGTTCTGCGTAAGCGAATCGGCTCTCTTGTCTCCGTCGCGCAAGACGAGCTCGGCACGGAGTTCATGCACGCCGATCCCGTCAGAGCCGGTCACTTCGGGGGTATACGCCTGCTGATAAGTGGTGTATCCAATCCCCGGGGCAACATTGATCTCGCGAATCAGACGGTCGCCGTCATAGAATGCCACACTCCCCTCGACCTCGACCGAGCTTTGGATGGTGACGGTCAGGGTCAAGCTCTTCCCATTCCCGATGACCTGTGTCGGCGAGACCGTGAAATCCGAGAGAGCAACCTCGGCATAGTCGGTCGCTGCGACATCGAAGGGGACGGCATCCAGTCGGACCCCGTTCGACAGCAATGCCCCCGCCGCCTCATAGGCGTTCCCGACCGTCTCGCGACCGTCGGAGAGCAGAATCACGCGGCGCACCTTGGTGCGCTCGTCGGGGAACAGACTGTTCGCATATTTCAGCGCGCCCGCGATATCGGTCGCGTCGGTGACGAGAGTATCGAGCGTGTCCGATGTGACGAGCCGCTTGGCGTTTTCCTTGCCGGTAAACTTGGCATTCTCGTCCACTGCGGTATGGTCGCCCGCGAACCAGACGACGGCGAACTCGGTCTCGGAGTCTGAGTCGTCAATCAGCTGACAGGCGTATTCCTGCATCTGCTCCCGCAGGGTCTCGTCGCTCGACGAGGCGTCCAAAACGAGGACGATAGAAGTCCCGCGCGGCTTGGAGGTCACCTCGGTGAACGAGGGACTCGACAGCAGAACAAGGGCGACCACGCAAAGACAGCAACGCGCCACGAGCGAGATGATGCGTCCTGCGCTCCGCCGTTTGTTCTTCGGGGTGCGGAAATACGGGAAAAAGATGAGGAATCCCAGAACCAGAATGAGGGCGAACGCCCACGGGCGTTCAAAAGAAACCGTTATCTTACACACGATAGTACACCCACCATTCTGCGGTCAGAATGACCAGCAACGCTACGAGGAACCAGACCCAAATCTCGGTCGGCTCAAAGACCGACTTCGGATAATTCTCGGGCAGGGGGATGGCGCTCAACTCCTCCTCGACGGGATAGAGATTGCTCTCCGCCGCATCGACCGAGACGAAGCAGTAATAGGACAGCGCCTTTTCCTCGGAAAGACCGCTCTCGCCCGTCCGCTTCGCGATGATACGCACTTCCCAGTCGCCCGGGCGGTGGAACATATACGAGGTGTCGGCGGCATCAAGAACCGTCTCCTGTTCCCCGTTACAATAAATCTCAACTTTTTCGGCTCCGGGAGGCATGGTAATCTTCGCTTCTTCTCCGACCGTCAAGGCGGTTTTGGGAAAGACGGCGGGATAGGAATACGCGAGCAGCCCGCGGATCAGCATGGGGTAGTCCGCGAGGTTCGCCTGAAAGTCCGAGTCACCGAGCGTCCAGAGCACCACACGGGTGAACCCGAGTTTCCCGACCGACACCACCGTATCCCCCTCGCAGGTGATGAGCGGCGAGAAAGACGCGGTATCTTCGATATGCTGGGGCATATAGGTTTTGACTTTCGTATTCTGATAGGTCATGCCTTGGAGGATCTTCGCGTGCTCTTCACTGAGACCCGGTGCTGCGGCAATCCCCGTATTTTGGGGATCACTCACGATCGTGGTTTCTCCGCAGGTCACGGGAATCCCCTCGGGAATCTCCGGCGGGTTAATGAGCCACACCGCGCCGTCCTCGGGCATCACATTCGGCAGGACACCCACGAAAATATAGGCGCCGTAGCCGCTGTAGCGAACCTTCCCTTCCTCGGCGGTCCCGTGCTTCTCCCGTCCGTCCTCGACATCGCCCTCGGTGAGCTGAACATCGCGGACACCCATGACATTCTCGGAGGCGCGAATCGCCAAAAGCACGAACGAATCGTTCAACCCGGGGGCGCGCACGAGTTCCACCCGCATGGTCGCAGAGTCGAACGAGGAGGAATTTCCGGCGTAGAGCGTATAGGAGTTGTCGTTTTCCAGTGCTTCCCGATTCTCGGAGCAGGTGACAATGAGCTCGGCATAGGTATATTTGGTCGCCTCGTAGTCGCGAAACTCGACCTTCGTCTCCTCCCCGTCCACACATTCGACCTGTTTGATGCTCGCGAGGGTACCGTTCACATAAAGGGACGCCGTGAGCTTCGCGTCCTCGCCGTAGGAGGCAATCGTCCCCGTAAACTTGATGACCCCACCGCTGAGCTGTGCGGTCAGACCCAAGGCGGCGGCGTTCCACTCACGGTGACTCATATCCATGACGGTCACGCCGTTCACGCTGTCGTATTTCGTATCGGTATAGAAGCGGATTTCGGCTTCGGTATTGTCTTCCTGCGTCTTTTCCGCGAGGAGCAGCGCGTTCTCGATATCGCAGTTCCCTCCGCCGCAAGAGAGCGAGGAAACGGCATCGACAATCTCGCTCTTCACCGCCGAGCGATAGACGGCATAAGACGCGGTCTCACCCGCATAAATGACGGTCACCCGATGGTTCGCGTCCGCATCTTCGGCAAGAGACAGAATCTCGGTTTTCGCACGGTCAAAACGGGCGGTGTCGTTCGCATCGAGCGCCGCCATACTGGCGGAGCCATCCAAAATGACGATTTTCTCCCCCGTCTTATGCGAAGTCACGGCGGGACGCGCGAGCAGAAAACTCGCCGCGACGATGGCGAGGATTTGCAAGAGCAAGAGAATCGAGTTGCGTAGACTGAACGGCAACTGATGCTTCTTGTACTTCAAACTGCGACGCCAAAGGAAGGTGCTGGGAACCGTCTCTTCCCGGTACCGATGTTTTAGGATGTAAACAAGGATCAGGATAGGAACTCCGACAAGTCCTATCAGACCGTACGGCATGAGGAATGTCATTTGACTCGATCTGCCCTGTACCCTTTCTCAAAAATGATGGTCTCCACCGACTCATCGGT
>JAQYLJ010000043.1 GCA_028720145.1 Clostridia bacterium | reverse complement strand
CCACGATGAATGCTGCCATCATCACCATCACGATGACGATGACGATGAGGACGAGCACGAGCATCACCACCACGACGGCGAGTGCAGTTGCGGACACCACCATCATCATCACCATGCAGACGAGGTGTTCACGAGTTGGGGCAGAGAGACCACCAAGAAGTTCACTCAAGAAGAAATCAACAAGATTTGCAATCTTTTCGACGAAGACTCCGACACCTACGGCACGGTTCTCCGCGCCAAGGGCATCGTAGAGGGGACCGACGGATCGTGGATTCACTTCGACTATGTCCCCGGGGAGTGCGATGTCCGTCTCGGGGCGGCAGGCGTGATCGGACGGCTCTGCGTTATCGGCTCGCATCTGAATGAGGAAGCGCTCGCCGAGTTCCTCGCGTAAAGGAGAAAAGTATGGAAATGCCCGTTTACCTGTTTACCGGGTTTCTGGAAGCAGGGAAGACCACGATTATAGAGGAATCCCTCGCCGATAAGTCCTTCAACTGCGGGGAGCGCTGGCTCGTCATCCTCTGCGAAGAGGGCGAGGTCGAACTCGATCTCTCCAAGATGGCGCATGGGGAAAGTAAAGTCACCGTCGCCACCTTCGACGAGGAACAAAAGATCACCGCCGATCGGCTCTCCGCGCTCCAAAAGCGGGCGAAAGCCGAGCGCGTGATTATCGAATATAACGGAATGTGGAATATTCAGACCCTCTACGACAACCTCCCCGAGGGATGGTTCGTCAATGAGGAACTCTGTCTCATCGACGCGACCACCGCGATGGCGTATAACGCCAATATGCGGCAACTCATGTTCGACAAGCTCCAAAGCCCCGCGATGGTGATTTTTAACCGCATGGAGAAAGATGCCGATCAGATGCCGTTCCACAAACTGGTGCGCGCCGTCAACCGCCGTGCGGGGATCGGTTACGAGTACAAGGACGGCAGTTTCGTCCCCGATACCATTGAGGACCCGTTGCCGTATGATTTGAACGCGCCCGTCGTCAAGATTCCCGACCGCGACTATGCCGTCTGGTACAGTCATATGTCCGAGAATATGGATCAGTACGACGGGAAGACCGTTCGTTTTCTCGGCGTGATTGCCCGTAGTAACGATATGGACACAAAGACTATGGCGGTCGGTCGTCAGATTATGACCTGTTGTGCCGCCGATATCGCGTACCGCCCGCTGATTGCACGCTATCCGAAAGCCGCGTCGTGCGTGAACGGCTCATGGGTGACCGTGACAGGGAAACTGAAAGTCGAACCCAGCCCCTACTACGACGGTCCGGGACCTGTCCTGTATGTCACCTCGGTGACCCCCGCATCCGAGCCCGAGAACCCCGTCGCCACCTACTATTAAGCCCCGCCGCCACAGGGTATCATTTTCTCGGCTTTCTTTTGCGTATCTCTTATTTGAAATTATGAAATCCCGCCCGAAAAGTCGGGCGGGATTTGTTTTGGTGACGCATGCAGGGGAAAAGATCGATATATAGCAGATTGTCCCGCAGGTTCCCCATGCCTGGTCGGTTTTCTCACACGAAAGGCGTGTTGCCGTAATTTTTATGAAATGCTTGACTTTCCACCGCTCATTTGTTATAATCAAGTCGACACAGAGCGGACGGCGGACATCTTCCGCTCTGTGCCATCGACTTGGGCTACCTGCCTATTCCGGGTGAGGGTAGCCCGCTTTTTTATTATGCATTCACCGGCGTTTCCTCACTAAAACTCGCGACAAAAGAAAGGCACCAAGAACAAACTCTTGGTGCATCTTTTGTTCTGTTGTAAAACCGGCAGTATCGCGATTATAAATGCAGTTCGGCAATCAACGCATTTTGTAAGGTCGCGGAGAAGTCGATACCCGCTTTCTCTGCCGCGGTGTTCAGCCATGCCGGAATGGCGAGTTTTTTCTTGACTGTTTTCGGCTCGTAGCGCATACGGTATGCGAGGGTATCGCAGGCGATGAGAGAGACGAACTCCTCGTCCTCGGTCTTGACAGACTGAATGTCGGACGGCTTTGGTATCTCCTCGTGGTTGTCCTCAAAAACACATAGCATCAAGGAGAGGGCATCCTCTGCCATTTCTAATGCTTCGTGTAGATTCTCTCCTTCTGTGTTGCACCCGGGAATGTCGGGGAAGTGGATAATGTAGTACTTTTCTTCTTTTTTGAATACCGCAGGGAAAACATATTTTGCCATCGCGTTCCTCACTCCGATTGATTTGCACAAGATGAAACGAAAACAGCCATTCCGCAAGTGATGGGTCAACTGCATAAGTGGATGACCGATATTAACGGAATGGGGGACAGTCGCGCGAACGCGAGCCGACTCAATGCAGTCGCGGGTCGTCTTGTCCCATACACAATATACGCGATTCTAGACGGTTTGTCAACCTTTGGATATGTCTTTTCGCGATTCACACGAGAAAAGACGAGAATCCCGCGATTCTTCTGTTTGAAGCAGCACTTGACAAATATCGGAAATAGGGTATAATCATGTTGCGGAAAGGAACCGATATGATTCTTTCCATAATACTATTTTGCGGTCCTTGAACGCCCGAGAGCGAGCCGTGCGTCGTCTCATGGCATTCAGACACGATGAACGATGGAGAAAAAGAGAAAAACAACCGATGACGAACTGATCCCCAAAAACTGTGTAATCATGATGAGAGAGCCGTTAGAAGGGTACACGCCGGATGATATACGGGAGTACCTGACGGAAAACTCGAACGATTGGCGGTTGGCAACCGCATTCGCGATGGTGTGGAATCAAACGGGCTGGGTCATGCATGATGTAGACGACCCCGATTATGATGAAGAGACGCAAAAGATGTACTTCGATAGGTACAAAGTGTGGAGAGATTTGGATGACGAATTGCGCCGTGCAGTCATTGCCCGAGTAACGGAACAAAGTAATCTCGCCGAGGGGTCGGTACCCGAAATGGACGTGCACGATCAGATTGACTGGTTTTTGAATCAGAACGGCTATATTTGTTGCTCCGGATGGTGGGTCAAAAAGGACTATTCGCTGATTTCTCCTGACGAAACCGTCTGACTTCTTTCAGCAAGACTTCATTTTTGATACAAAAAGGGTAAATAACCGATGAGGTTACTTACCCTTTTTTTAGTTTTCATGAAAAATCGTGACCAATCTATCATCAGAGACTAGATATAGTAGTAAAAAGCCCCAAAAACACATAAACCGTGTCTTTGGGGAGAGTGGAGCAGATGACGGGAATCGAACCCGCGTAGTCAGCTTGGGAAGCTGAAATTCTACCATTGAACTACATCTGCAAAGGTTGCAATATCGGGGGAAAAGGTGTATAATCAATGCGATTGGAGCTGGTGGTGAGATTCGAACTCACGACCTGCTGATTACGAATCAGCTGCACTACCCCTGTGCTACACCAGCAACTCACCACGCCTACATATTCTAGCAAAGAAATTACTACTTGTCAAGAGGAAACCGAAAGTTTTATGGATTTATGTAACCCGCGTGTCATACGCATTCTGATGGAAGAGGCGGGAATCCGTTTCCGCCGCGATTACGGGCAGAATTTCCTCATCGATTCCTCCGTCCCCGAGAATATCGCCGAGGCGAGTGCCGCGGGCGGTGCCGACGTCGTCCTCGAAATCGGACCCGGGGTCGGATGCTTGACGCGGGAACTCGCAGACCGTTTTGAGCGGGTGCTCGCGGTGGAGATCGACCGCGGGCTGATCGGCGTGCTCGCCCGCACTCTGGCGGACAAACCGAATGTGACGGTCATTTCGGGCGATATCATGAAGATGAATCTCGCCGAACTGTTTGCGGAGCAGGGAATCGACCCTGCGAAAACGCCCGTCTCGGTGGCGGCGAATCTCCCGTACTATATCACGACTCCCATTCTCATGACCCTGCTCGAATCGGGAATCCCGTTCCGCGATATCACCGTCATGGTGCAGAAAGAGGTCGCCGACCGTTTGGTGGCAAAAGCGGGGACTTCCGATTACGGCGCGATTACCGCGGTGCTCGGGTATTGGGGCAAAGCGGAAAAACTCTTCGGAGTCCCGCACAGCGCGTTTTTGCCCGCACCGAAAGTCGACAGCGCGGTCGTCCGAATCACGCTCTATCCCAAACCGATTTACGAGATTCCCGACACGGCTTTCTTCTTTACGCTCATCCACGGCGCGTTTGAGATGCGGAGAAAAACCCTCCAAAACGCCCTGACCGCCAAATGCCCGTTCCTCTCGAAAGAGGATGTCGCAGACGCGCTCCGCGCCATGGGGCTCCCCGAGGACATTCGCGGCGAACGGCTCTCGACCGCCGACTTCGCGCGCCTCACACAACTTCTATATCCCAAAAAACAAAAAAACGGGTGAGTTCACCCGTTTTTTGTTAGGAAAAATCCTTACTGAATTTCGACAGAAACGCGCTTCCCGATGGAAGTACCCGCTGCCTTCATGATGGAACGGATTGCCTTCGCAATCTTCCCGTGATGCCCGATCACCATGCCGGTGTCGTCTTCGGCGACCGTCAGGGTCAGGGTCACATCGTTCTCATCCTCGGTCATTTCGACTTTGACACTGTCCGGGTCATCCACGATGGCACGGGCAATGTTCGTCAGCACCTGCTGCAAATCCATTTTGACACCTCTTTCGGGGCATCAAAGAATGTTGGATTTCTTGAGCAGGGACTTCACGGTCTCGGTGGGTTGTGCGCCGTTTTTGAGCCAAGCGGTGGCTTTTTCAGCATCAATGGAAATCTGTACGGGGTCGGATACGGGGTTGTAGTAACCGATTTCCTCGATGCATCTGCCGTCGCGGGGCGAACGCTCGTCAGCGACGACCACACGGTACACAGGGGCTTTTTTCTTGCCGATTCTTCTGAGTCTGATTTTGACTGCCATTTTGTTTTCCTCCAAAATATATATGAATGTGTTTTAGGATGCCTTAGAATTTGATTTTGCCGAGCCCCATGCCGTTCATGAGACGGCGGCTCTTCGCGCTGTTCGCGTCCGCAAACTGTTTCATCATCTTCTTCATCTGGTCGAACTGACGGAGCAGTTTGTTGACATCTTCGACCGCGAGCCCACACCCGGCGGCAATCCGCTTGCGGCGCGCGCCGTTGATAATCTCGGGGTGAAGCCGCTCTTGCGGGGTCATCGAGAGCACGATGGCTTCGGTATGCGCCATTTGTTTCTCGTCGAGGTTAATATCTTTGAGCGCTCCGGTGTTGGCACCGGGGAGCATACCGAGGATCTGATCGAGATTCCCCATCTTCCGCAGTTGACGGAGTTGCATGAGGAAGTCTTCGAGAGAGAAAGTGGATTCGCGAATCTTGCGTTCCAGCTCCGCGGCGTTTTTCTCGTCGTAGGCGGCCTCCGCCTTTTCAATCAGCGAGAGCACATCGCCCATGCCGAGGATACGGGAGGCGATACGGTCGGGATGGAACGGCTCGATGGCATCGAGCTTCTCACCCGTGCCGACGAACTTAATGGGTTTCCCGGTCACGTACCGCACCGACAGGGCGGCACCGCCACGGGTATCGCCGTCCATCTTGGTGAGGACGACACCGGTAATGTCCAAAAGACTGTTGAAGGATTCCGCGACATTCACCGCGTCTTGCCCGAGCATCGCGTCTACGGTAAGCAGAATCTCGGTGGGGGAGACCGCCGCTTTGATTTTGCGGAGTTCCTCCATCAGCGCTTCGTCTATGTGGAGCCGACCCGCCGTGTCGAGGAATACCATGTCGTACCCCTTTTTCTTGGCGTGCTCCACACCTGCTTTTGCGATCTCGACAGGGGAGACCTTGTTCCCCATGGTGAAGACGGGTACCCCCGCACTTTCCCCGACAATCTGCAACTGTTCGATGGCGGCTGGACGGTAGACATCGCACGCGACGAGCAGGGGGGATTTCCCCTTGGATTTATAGAGTGCGGCGAGTTTCCCCGCATGGGTGGTCTTACCGGCACCCTGTAAACCGACCATCATGACGACCGTCGGCGGCTTGGGACTGATTTCCAGTTTTGCCTCATCCGTGCCCATGAGTTTGATGAGTTCCTCATTGACGATCTTGACAATTTGCTGTGCGGGGACGAGACTTTCGAGCACCTGTGCGCCGACGGCGCGTTCGGTGACGGCGGCGACAAACGCCTTTGTGACTTTGAAGTTGACATCCGCTTCGAGAAGCGCGAGTTTGACATCCCGCATGCCTTCTTTCACATCGGCTGCCGTGAGTTTCCCTTTGTTGCGGAATTTGCGGAATGCGTTAGCGAGTTTTTCCGTGAGACTGCCGAACATGAAAGACCTCCTATGCGTTATGAATCAAACGGATACAGCGCGTAATCGCCTCCTCGACATCGGAGGGCAGGGGAACGCCCGCGTGAGCGTCCCGCGCTTTTTCGAGCGCGTCCGCGGCGGATTGCAGCTCGGAATAGCGGGAGGCGAGCCCCAGAGCGGCTTCCAGCCGCGTGAGTTCTTCTTCTCCCCGCTTGATGAGATGACGGACTCCCTGACGGGAAATATCCATCTCGGGAGCGATCTCCGCGAGCGATAGATCCTCGTCATAGTAGAGTTCCATCACGCGGCGGATCTTCTCGGGCAATACCTCCCCGTAGAAATCCAAGAGATACGCCATGTGCAAGTCTTTTTCAAACATGATGCACCCCTGTAAAACAAATTACTTTACAATCTTACCACGCATTTCACGGCTTGTCAAGAGCAAAACCGAAGGAAAACAAAAAGTTCATATTCTTTTTGAATATTTTTTTGGAAAACACTTGCATTTCTCGTGCGACCTGTGATAAGATACTAGTGTTTGATAAGACGCAACGGAAAGTGGGGTTCCATCGCACCCTCTCAGGCGGTGACGACTTGGCTCTCGGTTGCTTCAAGAATATTTTAGGAAGGTGTAAGATATGCCGAATATCAAATCTGCAAAGAAGCGGGTTCTGATCAGCAATACCAAGGCGCTCAGAAACAAGATGCTCAAATCCCAGCTCAAGACTGTGATTAAGCATTTCTATGCGTCCGTTGAGTCGGGCGACAAGGAAGCGGCTACCGAGGCGTACAAAGCAGCCGTCAAAAAGGTCGACCAAGCAGTGGCACACGGGATTCTTCACAAGAATGCCGCCGCGCATAAGAAGAGCCAGTTCACTCTGAAACTCAACGCGATGGCGTAACCGACAAACAACAGAAAGCCGAAGTTACTTCGGCTTTTTTGTTTTTTCCCGCATCGATGCGTTTTCCTCTTTCGTCCCGCTCAATTACTTTTTTGCAAAAATATGTGCGAAAAAAAGAACCGCTCCCAAACGGGAGCGGTTTATGATTTGTCCTTGCAATCAGTTCAGAACAAAGGGCAGAAGTGCCATTTGACGGGCGCGCTTGATGGCGGTCGTCAGTTCACGCTGATGCTTCGCGCAGGTGCCGGTCGCACGGCGGGGGAGAATCTTCGCTCTCTCGGAAATATACTTCTTCAAGCGAGGAACATCCTTGTAGTCGATGACCTTGACATTTTCCTGGCAGAATGCGCAGACTTTCTTTCTCCGATGGACCGGATGAAAGGAGCGCGGTGCGTCATTTCTTTCCATGTGTGTATCACCTTTCTGACCCACAGACTGTTATAACCGCGTCGGGTGTGGACCTGAGCCGATACGGCGCATAAAATGCGACTCCTTCTATTTGAAATTAGAAGGGAAGGTCGGAATCGTCCGTCGTCTCTTCAAACGACCCGGTGTCGGAACCGCTCGTCGAGAAGGCGGGAGCACCCGTGCCGCCGGTATAGGCGTCGGGCGTGTAGGGCGCGTTGCCGCTCGGGGCAGCGCCGTCATTTTTGTTTTCCACGAAAGTGACCTCGTCGGCTACGACTTCGGTCGCATAACGCTTTTGACCGCTTTGATCGGACCAGGAACGCGATTGGATCTGCCCGCAAACAAGAATCGGGCGACCTTTTCTGAAATACTTGGAGACAAACTCTGCCCGCTCTTTCCATGCGACGACCGTGATGAAATCGGCGTTCTGCTGATTCTGATCGCCCGTGTTACGGAAACGACGGTTCACCGCGAGGGTGAAACGGCATACGGAAGTCCCGTTTGCGGTCTGCCGCAATTCAGGGTCTGCTGTGAGATTACCAATCAGAATGACTTTGTTGAAACTTGCCATTTTAACCTCCTGATAGTCACTTATTCCGCAGTGTCTGCGTCAGTGGATTCTGCCGGTGCAGCGGTGGCTTCAGCGGCAACGGTTTCCGCGGCGACTTCAGCGGGAGCTTCGGTCTTCACGGCGGCGGGAACTGCGACTCCGTCGAACCGCGTGGTGATCGAACGGATGATTCCTTCGGTGATACCGAAGACACGCTCAATCTCAGCGGGGAAGTCGGGTTCGCTCTTGTAGTTCATGACGACATAGTATCCATCATTCTTGTAGTTGATGGGGTATGCCAGTCTTCTCTTGCCCCACTCATTGACAACGACATCGGTGGCGTTATCGTTTGCGAGAGCAGTGAACTTCGCCACGAGTGCGGCGATGGCATCATCAGCGAGCGTGCCGTCTACCACATACATGGTCTCGTAAGAAGCGACTTTCTTTTCCATAACTTTCTTTACCTCCTTTTGGACTTTTGGCTACTTTCGTAGCAAGGAAGCATGGGCATAATACCCTTGCTAATATTGAATGGTAGCATATTCAAGTGGGCTTGTCAAGAAGAAAAGGAATAAATTTTCTTTATTATTTATTCTTTTTGTTTCTCTTAAAGAAGAAACCGTGTCTCGGGCGGCTCCCACCGTCCTCTTTTTCCTGTGCGTCGGGTTTTGGGAGGGAAGTCGGGTCGGGATAGGTTTCCGGCGCGGAGGCGGAGGTCGGTTCGTTCGGGAGTTCAGCCTGTGAGGGCGTCTGAACGGCGTCCGGGATGGGATAGAACGGCTCGTCGGAGGTGACATCTTGGAGTTCGCTCTGCATGGGCAGGACCTCCTCTACCGATCGGGAATCGCTTTCCGCGTCGGTTTGTGCCTCGGAGAAATCGGTGTAGACAGCCGTCGGCACCTGTACGCTTTCCTCATCGGAATAGGGGCTTTCTTCCCTAAAGTCCGTGCGCTCGGTCGAAGGCGTTTCGTCCGTGACCTCGGTCTTGCCGCCGTCCTTTGCCGCTTTCTCGCGGACGGGTACGGGTAACTCGGTCAGATTCAAATAATAAGAGTTCGTCATCGGCAGTCCTTTGCGGACGAGTAGACGCGTCTGAATCTCACGGTATGCGACATCCACGGAAGAATAGAGCGGCACCGCGAACAGCACCCCTCCGAACCCGAAGAGCGCATAACAGATGATGATGGACGTGACCACCGTCCCGGGTCCCGGGCGCAGTTTCTTTCTCTGACAGAACGGTTCGATGAACAGAAATGTGATGAATTGCAAGGAGAAGAGGATGATAAACGCCGTGACCGCTTTCCAAAGAGGAGACAGCATGGCGATGAGCAGGGTGCAGGCGACGGTCGACAGAATCGGACCGAAGACCGGCACGAAATTCGCGACAAAGACGACGACCGCGACGATGATGCCGTATTCAATTCGGAACGGCAGAAACAGCAGATAGGTGAGGAGTGCGAGGACGAATCCGCTGACCAAACGGTAGGAGAAAAATTCGACGAAGAAGTAGTAAATCCGTTTGGCGACGGCATAGAGAGCGCTGCGGAACTTCTCGGGCAAAACAGCCACCGAGAGTTTCCGCGAGATGGCGGTCAGATACCGACGGCAGACGAGGAAGTAGGTCGCGAGCACAAGCCCCACGCCGATGGCGTAAGCATGCGAGAAGAAGTTGGTGGCGAACGCAGCGGCAGACCCGATGAGACTGGTGTTTTCCGACGTGAACACCGCGGCAATCAGGTCATAAATCTGATGATACAGCGTCGCGAAGAGCCCGGAACCGCCCGCGTCCACGCGCTCCGTCATGGCATCGATACCGGGAATGACCTCTTGACGGAAGGTCTCGAACGCATCAAGAAACGAAGGGATAATGCCGATGACCGCAACGGCGAGAATGCCGACAAAGAGCAGGTCTACGAGAATCGCGGCGCAGAGGGAGACCAGCATCGGATGGGGTTTCTTGCGGTTCAGAAGTTTTCCGAACAGTTTCTCAAAGAACTTCACCAGCGGCAAGAAGCAGAAAGTGAAGAAAACGCCGTAGAGGACGCTCGCGGACTTATCCAAAATCCATTTGAACGCGCCGGCAATCGACGACAGATTGAGAAAGATCACGCCGAGCAAGAGAGCGAACGCGATGACAAGCAGCGCGTAGACCGCGATGGTGGTGTAATGTCTGTCGAGTTTCAGTTTCATTTCTCATCGCCCTCCTCGTCATGCTTTTTCTCGGAGGTGCGGTGCTTGCGTTCGAGACCCTCCATGCTCCCTTCTTCGAGAATATCCGAGAGCAGAGCAGGGTCGGGAGTGGGCGCTTCTTTTTCCACCCACGGGAAGTCGGCGGCGGTGTCATCTTCGGATTGCTCGTAATCCTTGGTGTCGGTCGAGAGATTCTTCTTTTCGAGGCGACGGTTCGTATATTCCTTGACGAGGTTATAGATGACCGTAAAGAGCGGTACCGCAATGAACATTCCGAAAATCCCGAAGAAACTGCCCATCACGATGATGGAGATGACCACCCACAGAGACGAAATCCCGATGGTTTTTCCGAGGATTTTCGGACCGATGACATTCCCGTCGAGAATCTGAACCGCGACGATCACAATCAAAAGGATCACCGCGCGGGCAAAGCCGCCGTCGCTGTCGATAAAGACCAGAAGGACGCAGGGGATCGCCCCGAGAATGGGACCGATATACGGGATGATGTTGGTGATGCAGATGACCGCGGCGATCAACAGGAAGTACGGCATATGGAATACCGCAGGCAAAAACGGCAGTTGGAAGAACCCGAGGACCGCCAGCATAATCACTCCGACGATGAGGGAGTCGAAAATCTTGCCGACGAAGAAACGACCGAACACCTTGTCCGCCATGTGCGTGATCTTCATCGTGCCGTTGAATACCTTGGCGGGAAAGACGGCGGCCAGCAGTTTCTTGGTCCCTTGTCTGAGCCGCTCCGAATGGAGCAGGATGAAGAAAGAGAGGAAGAGTCCGATGGACGCGTTGAGCATCCAGCGTCCGATTTTACTGCCGATGTCGGCGAGGAATCCGACGATGAACTCGCTGAGCGCGGCAATGCCGGAGCCGGACTCACCGATTGTGATGTTGAACGTCTTTTTGAGGAAAGTACGGACCCATTCGTACAGGTTGTTGATATTGGTGGAAATGTTGACCGAAATGGAGTCAAAGTTCTTCACCAGTTCCGGGATGATTAAGAACCCGAACAGGGTGATGATGCAAACCAAGAGGAGATATGTAACGAACAGACAGATAATCCGCTTGATATACGGCGTGCGCTTCTTGCGGTCGACGAACTTCATGATGATCCGCTCGACGAACGAGAGCAGAGGACTGATGAGATAGGCAAGCGCGAGACCCGTGAAAATCGGGGAAATCATCGAGAAGAACGACCCGATTCCCGCAAAAATGTTAGGCAGGTAAACACAGATAGCCACCGCGATGATCGTGACCGCGAGTACGGCACAGACATAGAGCGCGATGGTTGTATATTTTTTGTTCCAGTTGATTTTCATGGAATCCCCTCCTAACAAGTTACTTTATTATACACGCACTTGCGCGCGAATGCAAGCGAAAACGCCCAAACTGCTTGCAAAAGGCAGTCCCGTCTGCTAAAATGGATAGGAAAAAAGGAGGAGGTGAGACGGTGAAAGGCATTCGGGAATACGCGCCCGCCAAAATCAACTGGTACCTCAGCGTGGGCGAAAAACGCGCGGACGGCTATCACGACATCGTCTCGCTGATGCAGACGGTCTCGCTTTGCGATGAACTGGAGATTTCGTTTGACGCGGGAGAGGGAATCTCTCTCACGGTTTCGGGAAACTATGCCTGTCCCGTGGATGAGAACAATCTCGTATGCCGAGCGGCGGCACTCTTTTTGCAAGAGACGGGACTCAAACATTCGGTCGCACTACATCTCGAAAAACGGATTCCCATGGCGGCGGGGCTCGCGGGCGGCTCTGCGGATGCGGCGGCGACCCTGCGGGCGTGTAATCGCCTCGCGGGATATCCGCTCTCCGACGGGGAATTGGCGGTGCTCGGCGCGCGGCTCGGCTCGGACATTCCGTTTTGTCTTGCGGGCGGTCTCGCGCTCTGTGAGGGCAGAGGGGAACGCGTGACTCCGCTTGCCGCCCCTGCACCTTATGCGCTGTTGCTCATCAATACGGGGGAACCCGTCTCCACTGCGGCGGCATACGCGATGCTGGACAGCACCCCGCGGAGAGGGAACGCCGAGTGGCGCGAGGCGTACCGTGCCTTGACCGAACGGGATTTCGATGCGTTCCGAGAGTGTCTTGTCAATGATTTTACCCGACCTGTTCTGCCGAGCTGCCCTCGGGCATACAGCGCCTATCGCGCGCTTTCGGGGTCGGGCGGTGTTCCTCTCATGAGCGGGAGCGGCTCGACGGTGTTCGGCGTTTTCCGTGATACCGCATCGGCGGAAAAAGCAAAGACGGAATTTGGCGACTATCCGTTTGTCACGGTGGTTTCGACCGAATGGAAAAACTAAAAAAAAAGCAGAAAAGAAACTGTCCCGAAAAGGACTTTTTCTTTTTTGTTTTTTCTCAAAATGGGATTTTCCCCCGGGTTTGGAATTGACATTCCACGCCACACTTGATATAATAGAGAGAACACGAAAAAAGGAGGGACCGAGATGGCAGATCCGACGAAAAAAGACGATTCTTTTTGGGATTTCACCAAGCTGGTCCCCAAGAAGCCGCGCCCCACGCTCATGGACTTCGCGCCCTCGGCACACCCCGTTGATTTCCACGCCGACGGCGGGGAAGAATCCCCCGCGGCAAAAGAAGCACGCACGCTGCATTACCAAACAAAAACGGGAGAAACCGTCACATATAACCCGGCAGATAATATTCTGATTTCCCGTGTTACGCTGGAAAACGAGCGGTCAGATTATAACTTCTATCACCGCTTCGCCGAGGATGCCGAGGCACTCTTCGACGCCGAGGGACCCGAGGTGCCCTATACGCCGTTCTATTCCTATATGCCGCAGTATTCGCAGATGAACCGCGCACAGAGCGCGTACTATCTCTTTTGGCGCGGCGAGTTACTCGCAGGGAGACCCTTAAAATGCGACGAGGGATATCTGTACCTCTTCATCTATGAGACCATCCATCTCGCGGGGTCTCTTTTGTCGCCCGCCACAGCACTCGATCGGCTCCTCACGCTGTGGGTGGACTATGCACGGGCGTTTCCCAAAATCAATAAATATCTCGCGGAGTGGGTATCCGACCTCTGCCTGATTCACCGTCTTCCGCTCCCGAAAGAGAAACTTGCGTCCCTCTTTCCCGTCATCTATCGGGACGCGGCTTTTCGGGAGTTCTACTTCGGGGAGATGCGGGAAGTGACGCTCGCGGCATCCGATATGCTCATTGCGCTGTTCAGCGATTATGACCCGCACGCGAGTCGCTATGTCCGCGAGGGGGGAGAGACGGCACGCCTCTTTCTTGAACAAATCGGGAAATCCATGTTCAGTGTCTTTTACGAAATCTTCTCGGAGGGGAAACAGACCCTCGGGAGTGCCCATACCGTCACGCGGAGCCATCCCGCGTATTGCGGCGCTCTGTACGCGAAGATTGACCGTTACGAGGTAACCGTCGAGTATCACCCCTTCGGGGAGACGAGTGAACTCCGCGCACAGGTGACCGCCGCCGTCAAGTATTCGGAGAACCTTTTGCGGGCGAAACTCGGGATGAAGAGTCGGCTCTCGGTCGGCGAACTTCCCGAGACCTACCGCCGCGCGCTCGATACCTATTACCGTGCCATCTATGACGGACCGGACAAGCAGAAGAGCGCGAAAAAGACCGAGGAACCTGCGTATCTCGCCCTTTATGATCAGGCAGAACGCGGGGTCGATGTCGCCCGTGCGGGGGAGATCGAGGCGCTCTCGTGGGAGAATACAGACCTGCTCGTTGCGGACGAAATCTCCGTCGTCGCACCTGTGGAGACGATGTTCCCGCCGTCGCAGGCGGCACCGAAAAGCGATAGGACGAGCGAGGGAGAGCGGGAAACGAGTTCGTCCACGCCCTCGGCGGCAGAGCCGTCCCATGTGGACTGCGCGCTCTCGCCTGACGCGCTCGGGTATCTGCGGTGCCTGTTGGAGAGGCGCGATGCGAGCGCTTATGCACGGGTGTGCGACGCACTCGCAGAGGAAATCAATCAGTATTTTTTGGAGAGCCCTCTTGTCGGGGATATTGTACTCGACCCCTCCGACACGGGTTACATTCTTTTGAGCGATTATGAAAGCGAGGTTGCATCATGGATGAGAGACAAGTGAGCGAGCGGGTACCGAAACGGGTGCTGAATAATCTGTTGTCGTCCCTCGAAGCGGGCGTGGTGCCGCGTAGCGGGGGACCCTATATTGCGATTGGGCGCACCGAGGAAATCGCCTCGCTGCTCGACAGTCTTTCCGCCGTCGCGGAAGGAGGAGCCGCCACCCGTTTCATCATCGGCAGATTCGGGAGCGGGAAGAGTTTCCTCATGCAACTCATCCGCGGCTATGCCCTCGACCGTGATTTTCTGACCGCAGACGCGGACCTCTCTCCCGAGCGGAAACTGTCGGGGACGGGCGGGCTCGCGACCTATCGGGAACTCATGCGGAACTTCGCGTCGAAAGCGTCGCCCGATGGCGGCGCGCTCCCCATCGTGCTCGCACGGTTCTATAACAAGGTGAAAGAAGACCTCGTGCTCGTCGGGCTTTCCCCCGATACGCAAGCGTTTGATGCCGCCGTGAAACAGAAAATCTACGAGACGCTTCAAAGCATGGAGACCGGGGTCGGCGGCTTCGAGTTCGCCCGCGTGCTCGGGGAGTATTTTACCGCCCTCGCAAATGATGAGACCGAGCGCAAGAGTGCCTGTCTCCGTTGGCTCCGCGGGGAATATACCACCAAGACCGAAGCCCGCGCCGCCCTCGGATTCGCGGTCGGGGGCATCATCGACGACGCGAACTGGTACGATTACTTAAAACTCTGGGCGGCACTCGCCGTCAAACTCGGGTACCGGGGACTTGTCGTCTACATTGACGAGTGTATCAACCTCTATAAAATCACGAATAAGATTTCGCGGGAAGCAAACTATGAGAAACTGCTCGCCATCTTCAACGATACGCTGGAAGGCAGGGCAGAACACCTCGCCGTCATTTTCGGCGGGACGCCGCAGTTTCTCGAAGACACCCGCCGCGGGCTGTTCAGTTACGACGCGCTCCGCTCGCGCCTGACCGACAGCCGCTTCTCCGACCTCGGGTATCGGAATCTCTCGGCACCCGTCATTCGTCTCCGCCGCTTGTCGGATAACGAACTGCTCGCCCTCATCCTCAGACTCCTCAAACTCTATCGGGAGCGGTGGGGCGATACCGTCTCGCTCACGACTGAGGAATGCACTGAGTTTTTGTCCTGTGAACTCAAACGCATGGGGGCAGAAGAGCAGGTGACCCCGCGCGAGATCATTCGGGATTTCCTGTCTCTGCTCGGCATTCTCAAAGACAATCCCGACGCGGATTTTGCATCTCTCATTCGGAATATCTCTCGCGAGACCCCCGCGTCACCGCGCGCAGCGAGCTCTGACAGCGCTTCAAGCGGTAAGGGTATATTTGATATCGAAATCTAGGAGGATGCCATGACGGCTGACGAGATTTATCGCCGATTCCCCTCGTTTATTCGGGAATATATTTACCGGAATCAATGGCAGGAACTCCGTGAGCCGCAGATGCAGGCGGCGGAAGTCCTCTTTGGGTCAAACGATAATCTGTTGCTCTCATCGGGCACCGCATCGGGAAAGACCGAAGCGGCGTTCTTTCCGATTCTCGCGGATTTGGTTGACACTCCGCCCAAGTGCGAGGGGGTCTCGGTGCTTTATATCGCCCCCTTGAAAAGTCTCATCAACGACCAATTTGAGCGGCTGGAAGCCCTTATCGAAGAGGCGGGGATTCCCGTCTTTCATTGGCACGGCGATGTCGCCGCTTCGCAGAAGACCAAACTCATGAAGAACCCGCGCGGGATTCTCCAAATCACGCCCGAGTCGCTCGAAAGTATGCTCATGCGGCGGTCGAACGACCTGCCGCGGATTTTCGGAGACTTGCGGTATGTGGTCGTGGATGAAATCCACACGCTGATATCGAGTGACCGCGGCAATCAGATTATTTGCCAAATCTGTCGGCTCGAAAGAAAGCTTCAAAAATCGGTACGCAGAATCGGTCTGTCCGCCACCATCGGAGACCTCCGCATCGCCGCGGATTGGCTCGGTGGGGGCAGTCGGCGCAATACGCAGGCGCCCGTGCCGTCGCCCGTGAAACTGCATTGGCGGCTTGCCATGGAGCATTTCTATATGCAGGATCAGGCGTTTGACCAAACAGAGGACAACCCCTGCGAGAAACCGAAAAAGAAAAAAGCCACGCTTGACGCGGGCTATGAATTTTTATACGATTCCGTAAAAGATCAAAAGTCCCTTGTGTTTTCCAACTCCCGCGAGGAGACCGAATATACCACCGCGACCCTCCGTCAGATAGCCGAGCGGAGGGGAGAGCCCGATATCTTTTTGATTCATCACGGAGACCTCTCGGCATCTATCCGCGAGGACGCGGAGATGAAGATGAAAGACGAATCGGTGACCCGCGCCGTGACCTGCGCCACCGTCACGCTCGAGCTCGGGATTGACATCGGCAGACTGGAACGCGTCGCGCAGATGGGCGCGCCCACGACCGTTTCGGGCTTCTTGCAGAGGCTGGGGCGCAGCGGACGGCGGGGAGCGCCGCCCGAGATGATGATGGTATTCCGTGAGGAATCTCCGCTCCCGTACGCGCCCCTCCCGCAACTGTTGCCTTGGGAACTGTTGCGCGCTATTGCCATCGTGGATTTGTACGCGAAAGAGCGGTTTATTGAGCCGCCGCGCGTGCGGCATCTGCCGTTCAGTCTCGCATATCATCAGACCCTCAGCATTCTCGCCTCGTCGGGAGAACTCACGCCCCGCGCCCTCGCGGATGCGGTTCTGACCCTCCCGCCGTTTCGGGAGATCCCGCGGGAGGACTATCGGCAACTGCTTCTCGCGATGCTGGAAAATGAAGATATCGAACTCACCGAGGGCGGGGGGCTCATCATCGGACTCAAAGGCGAACGCTTGATTTCGGGATTCCATTTCTTCGCGGTCTTTAAGGACAGTTACGACTATGCCGTGCGCTGTAAGTCGGGGGAAATCGGCACGATTACCAACCCGCCGCCCGTCGGCGACAGGTTCGCCCTCGCGGGCAGAGTCTGGCAGGTGACCGAACTCGATATGCAGAGACGGCTGGTCTATGTCGAAAAAGTCGATGGGAAGATGAAGGTCTCTTGGCCGGGCGACGGCGGGGAAATCCATACGCGGATTCTCGAAAAGATGCGGGAAGTGCTGTTCGGGGAAGAGGAATACCCCTATCTCATGCCGAACGCCAAGAAACGGCTCGCGACCGCTCGCGCAGTCGCGAAAGCGACCGAGATGAAGAACAGTATGCTCGTCTCACTCGGCGGCAGTTCATGGGTGCTGTTCCCGTGGCTCGGCACGCTCCCGTTCCGCACCCTGAAAAGATATCTCAAACACCATGCGAAGAGATTCGGCATTTCAGATATTCAAAGCGAGGGATGCCTGTATATCACTTTCAAGGGAAAAGGGGATTTGCGCGCAACGCTTCTTCGCGAGATTCGCAGGGATCTCGACGAGCACACTCCCGACCTCTTGGAGTTCTTGTCAGAGTCGGAAAGCCCTGTACGCGATAAATACGACGATTATATTCCGGCAGAACTGTTGAGAAAAGAGTACGTCGCCGACCGACTCGGGCTCGATGAATTTCTCACGCGATTCGGAGGAAATCCATGAAGAATATTTACGGAGACCTCGCGCCCTACTATGACGCGCTGAATGCAGATGTCCCCTATGAGGAGATGACGGCGCGTCTCGACCGCGCGATTCGCGAGACTTTTTCGCGCCCCGACATCTGTATTCTCGACCTCGGATGTGGGACGGGGAACATGACGATTCCGCTCGCGCGGCGCGGATATGAGCTTATCGGACTTGATTTGTCAGACGATATGCTCACGGTCGCGGACAGCCGTGCACGCGAAGCGGGCGTTCGCGATAGGATTCAGTTCACCCGACAGGATATGACCGATTTTTCCCTGTGCGGGAAAGTCGATGTCGCCTTGTGCTCGCTCGACGGGCTGAACCATCTGTTAACCCCCGCTGCCTTGACCGCCTGTTTCCGGCGGGTCGCGGAGCACCTCACGGAGGACGGTGTCTTTTACTTCGACCTCAACAGCCGTTATCAGTTCGAGACGGTCTACGCGGACGAGGTCTATGTTCTCGAAACCGAGGGGGCGTTCTGCGTTTGGCAGAACGACTATCACCCCTCAACGAAACGCTGTGACTTTTGGATTACGCTCTTTACAGAGACCGCGGACGGGCGTTATGAACGGCGGGACTCCTGCGAGACCGAGCGGTATTTTCCGCTCTCGACCGTGAAGAAGTGCCTTGCCGATGCGGGACTTGTTCTTGAAAATATTGTCGGCAGCATTGACGGTGCCCCCGTCTCGGAGACCAACCCCAAATGGTATTGCGTAGCACGCAAAGGAGATAGAAAATGATGAAATCGGGAAAAATACTGCGCGCCATGACGAGCGATGGGAGCGCGCGCGTTCTTGTCACGGATTCCACCGCCATAGTCGAGCGCGCGCGGGAACTCCACGCACTCTCTCCCATGGGGACTGTCGTCCTCGGGCGGGTGCTCACCGCGACCTCGCTCATCGGCTCACTCATGGCGGAAAAGACCGAGAGCGTGACGCTCGGGATTCAGGGCGACGGACCCACTGGGAAACTGCTCGCGGTCAGCGACTATTACGGGAATGTCCGCGGGTATATGGAACACCCGCAACTCGAACTCATGCTCAAACCGAACGGGCATCCCGATGTCGGAGCCGCCGTCGGGCAGGGAATTTTGTATATGGCGCACGATACGGGGACGGGAGAGCCGCAGACGGGCATGATTGACCTGAAAACCGGGGAGATCGCCGAAGATATCGCCGCCTACTATGCCGAGAGTGAGCAGATACCGACCGTGCTCTCGCTCGGGGTACTGCTGGATGAGGAAGCCCATACCCGCGTTGCGGGCGGCGTTTTGATTCAGCTCTTGCCGTTTGCGGACGAGAAGACGGTGGGGCAACTGGAAGAGAACGCCGCACATCTCGGGAATATCAGCGGGATGCTCGCAGATGGGAAGAACCTCATTGATTTGATGAATCTCGCGCTGGACAAGATTCCGTATGACCTCTACGATGAGATCACCACCGATTACCTCTGCACCTGCTCGCGTGAACGCATGAAACGCGGGATTTGCTCCCTCGGGAGAAAACAGGTGCAAGATCTTCTCGACGAAGAGGAGAAAGAGGGGCGGGCGCGGGCTCTGACCGCAGAATGCCGCTTCTGCGAGACAAAATATACTTTCTCGGAAGAGGAACTCCTGAAAGACATCTCGGAAATCAGCGATAAAACCGAAGAAACCGAAGAAAAGGACGGGAACTGATATGTTACAGGGAAACGCACTGGTAGGACAGTCGGGCGGACCCACCGCCGCCATCAACGCCACCCTCGCGGGAGTTATCCGCGGGGTACTCGAACAGGCAGGGCAGGGACCTATTGAGACCATTTACGGTATGAGAAACGGTGTCGAGGGGCTGTTCCGCGGGGACTATCTGAACCTCACGGACTGTATGGACGACGCAAAACTGGAACAGTTGATTCACACCCCCGCCGCCGCGCTCGGCTCGTGTCGGAAGAAACTGCCCGATTCCCCCGACGACCCCGCATATGATACCGTATTCGCGGAGTTTCGGCGTCTGAATATCCGCTATTTCTTCTATATTGGCGGGAACGACTCGATGGACTCGGTCGTGAAACTGACTGCCGCGGCGAAGTGCCGCGACTATGACCTGAGGGTCATCGGCGTGCCCAAAACCATTGACAACGACCTCGTGGAAACCGATCACACGCCGGGATTTGGTTCTGCCGCAAAATATGTTGCGGTTTCTATTGAAGAAATCATTCGCGATTGCAGCGTCTATACCGTCCCCGCCGTGACGATCGTCGAGATTATGGGCAGAGACTCCGGCTGGCTGACCGCCGCGAGCGCGCTCCCGGGAGCCGTGTTCGGCGAGGGACCCGATCTCATCTATCTTCCCGAGCGGGTCTTCAGAATCGAGCAGTTCCTCTCCGATGTGCGGGCGGCACTCGCGAAGCACCCGAATGTCGTTATCGCCGTGTCCGAGGGCATCAAAGACGAGAACGGGGAATACCTCGGGGGCGGGAAAACGCCCGGAGGCGCACAGGATGTCTTCGCCCACCGCTATCTCGCAGGGACGGCGAAATATCTCGAAACCGTCGTGAAACAGGAGATCGGCTGTAAAGTGCGCGCGGTGGAACTCAATCTGCCGCAGCGGTGCGCGGCGCATATCGCCTCCGAGACCGACCTCGAAGAATCGGTGTTCATAGGCGCCTCCGCCGTCCGTGCTGCGGTCGACGGGGTCTGCGGGTGCATGATGACCTTTATCCGTACCGAGGGCGATGCTTACAGAGTCGTTGCGGGGACGGTTCCCGCCGAGCGGGTCGCGAACCAAATTAAAGTCGTTCCCGACAGCATGATTACCCCGGACGGCACCGGGATTACCGACGAGGGCATCGCCTATCTTTTACCCCTGATTCAAGGAGAGAGTATGCCCGCCTTTGTCTCGGGGCTTCCTCTGCAATTCAAATTTTGACGCTTATTATTAAGCAGAAATATGCACTTTCTGACTTCCGTTGGCTTTTCTTGACAAACGGTCAGTGGGGGTGTATAATGGCACATCATTTGTTGGGGGTGTCCCTTTGATAAAATGGTTTAAGAAACTGAATGCGACACAACTCGTAGCATTTGGGTTTTTGGTATTGATTCTCTTGGGCGCGTTACTTCTCATGTTGCCGTTCGCATCGCGCGATGCGGGTTCCGCCTCTTTTCTCACCTGTCTCTTCACCTCGACGAGTGCGACTTGCGTGACAGGGCTGATTGTCGTGGATACCGCTACCGAGTGGACGCTCTTCGGTCAGGTCGTCATTCTCGCCCTGATTCAGATAGGCGGGCTCGGGTTCATGACCATTCTCTCCATCGTCTGGATGGTCTTCCGCGGGAACATCGGTCTTTACGGCCGTACCATGCTCATGCAGACGGCGGGTTTTCTCACCCATGAGAGTGTCTCGCATCTGATTAAACGTATTTTTGTCGGTACAATGGTCTTTGAGGGCATCGGCGCGCTCGCCTTGTCGACGCGGTTTATCCCCGCGTTCGGTTTTTGGCGCGGCGTTTGGTACTCGATTTTCCACAGCATTTCCGCATTCTGTAACGCGGGCTTTGACCTGCTCGGTCGCTCCGGTGGGGCGTTTTCCTCAGTCCTCTCGTTTCGGAGTGATCCCGTCGTCATGCTGACCCTCGCGCTGCTCATCATCACGGGTGGCATCGGGTTCCTTGTCTGGGGGGATATCGCTGCGAACGGTTTTCACTTCAAAAAATACCGTTTACATTCCAAAATCGTTCTTTCGACCACGACCGCCCTCTTGGTGCTCGGCACCGTGTGTTTCTTCTTCTTTGAAACGAAATACACCATGCAGGACATGAACTTTGGGGAGCGTCTGCTTTCCTCGTTCTTCTTATCGACCACGACCCGTACCGCGGGATTCGACAATGTCGGTGTCGGAGGACTTTCCGACAGCAGTGCGGTGCTCGCATCGGTTCTGATGCTGATTGGGGGGAGCCCCGGGTCGACCGCAGGCGGGATTAAGACCACGACCCTCGCCATCCTCATACTCGATATGCTTGCGTCGTCGACGAAGCGGGGGAGCGTCAACTCTTTCGGTCGTCGCATCGCCGAGACGACCATCAAGCGCGCGACCGCGACCATCATGATTTATCTCTCCGTCGCGACCGCCGCCACCATCGCCATCTGTGCGATTGAACCTGCAGGAGCGGGATTCGGTCTGCGCGAGGTCATTTTTGAAGTGCTTTCGGCTCTCGACACCGTGGGTCTTACTATGGGGATTACCACGCATCTCACGACCGCATCGAAAATCATAGTCATGTTGCTCATGTACGCCGGGCGTATCGGCGGTATTTCACTCGTCCTCATCATGGGGCAAAAACGCAAATCCGGTCTGACGGAACGCCCGACCGAAAATATCCTTGTCGGATAAGGAGATACTTATGAAATCCATTCTTGTGATTGGTCTTGGTCGTCTCGGGCGCTTGCTCTCCAAGAACATGGCGGAACTCGGGAACGATGTCATGGTGGTCGATAAAGACGAAGAAGTGATTGAGGAGGTCTCGGGACTGTTCACCGACGCGCATATCGGCGACTGTACGAACGAGGCGGTTCTCCGCTCGCTCTCGGTCTCGGGCTTTGACCTCTGCTTCGTCACCATCGGCTCGAATTTCGAGTCCTCGCTCGTCATCACCTCACTGCTCAAAAAGCTGGGTGCAAAATATGTCGTCGCGAAAGCGAAACAGGATATTCAGGCAGAGCTTCTCTGTACCATCGGCGCGGATGAAGTCATCTATCCCGATAAGGAACTCGCGGAGAAACTCGCCGTGAGATTCAACGCGGATAACATTTTCGACTTCATTCAGTTGACCGATCAGTACGCCATTTTCGAGATTCCCGTCATGGACTCCCTCGTGGGCGTGACCCTGCGGGATGCGGATCTCCGCCACCGCTTCGGCGTCAATGTCATCGCCATCAAAAAAGAGAACACTTTGGATCCCGTCCCCGCTCCCGACTACACTTTCCGCCCCGACGATGTCCTTGTCGTGATCGGTCGCACGGAGGATGTCTTCCGTATGTCCTCGGGGAAGAATATGGGGCGCACGGTCGTGAAGAAAAAACAGGAATCCAAAAAGTAAAATCAATACCTCCGACACGCAAACACATAAAAAAGGGGCATCTGCCCCTTTTTTCTCGCAAAAACGCGCCGAAAAGGCGCGTTTTCTAATTGGTTTTATTCACAATATTCGGTTGATTCGCTTTCGGTTACCGTTCTCCCGAGAGAAACGACTCCGATGGGAGAAGGCGATTTACGAATACCGTTTTTCGTAGGGTTTGTTTGCGGTTTCACTGCAGTTTTTCTTAGTCTCTCGTGAGAGATGCGCCCGATAGTATCCCGTCGCGCGCAGAATCGGGAATACAATGCCCATGACGACGGCGTAGGCGAGTGTGTAGAGGGAGAGGAAGACAAAGGCGGTCGCGCCCGAGCGCAGCGCAGTCGTCCCGATGAGGAAAAAGACCACGAACGCGGGCGTAAAGACGGCATAGTGAATGAGCAGCCGCACAACGAACGGGAGCCGTCTCAAGAAAAAGACCTCGTGGAGGAGCGCCGCCGTCAGGGAAAACCCGAGGATACGCAGGTAGCGGGAGAGTTCGATTCCCGGTTTCCCGTAAATCGCGGAGGCGCATAAAAACAATATGAGGGTCACGCCCGTCGCGATGGTACAGGCGCGAAAGAGCACCTGAAAGATTTTCTTTGCGATTTTCATGGAAATCTCCTTTTCGATTTCGACAGAAACAGAATACCACAGCCGCGAACAAAAAGCAAGAAAAATCTATCCCGCCCACCCGACCCCGCGCGAGGGGAAAAACGCGGGGAAAACTTGCAAGGAAACTCAGGGGGAAACGCGCGTTTTTTCTTGACAACGCGGTAAAACAATGTATAATATTTATAAATATACTTTCGGAGGTTTTCCGATGACTCGTAAAGAAGCCAGAGAAACTGCGTTTTCCATTCTATTTGAGGCGGGATTTGATTCCGCGCCCGATCCGATTGCACACTATGAGGTCGCTATCCCCGAGAGAGGGGTCGAGGACGATGCGTTCGTCCGCCTGATTCTCCGCTTGGTCGGGGAGCATCTCACCGAGATTGACGGTGCGATTCGCACCTATTCGGTCAATTGGTCGTTTGAGCGCATTTCGCGCGTCTCGCTCGCGTTGCTCCGTCTCGCGTGCTGTGAGATGTTCTATTGTGAGGACATCCCGCTCCGCGTCTCGGTCAATGAGGCGGTCGAACTCGCGAAACAGTATGACGATGAGAAGGCGTACGGATTCGTCAACGGGATTCTCAATTCGCTAATGCATGACGCGCGGGCAGTCGGAGAGAAATGAAAAGATGCGTACTCGCGCTCGATACCAGTAACTACACCACCTCGCTCGGGATTGTCGACGAGGACCTCGGTGTCGTCGCGAATCTGAAACGACCGCTCCCCGTCAAAGAGGGAGAGCGGGGTCTTAGGCAGTCGGACGCGGTGTTTTCTCATGTGAAGAATCTGCCCGAACTCTTTCGGGAGGCGCGCCCGTATCTCCGAGACCTCTCGGTTTCCGCCGTCGGGGTTTCCTCCCGCCCGCGGAATCAGGAGGGGTCGTATATGCCCTGTTTCCTCGTCGGTGTGAGCGCCGCCGAGGGGATTCGCGCGGTCGAGGATATTCCGCTCCTCGCATTTTCCCACCAGAGCGGGCATATCGCCGCCGCGCTCTTCGGCGCAGATGCGCTTGAACTGCGTTCAAAACCGTTTGCGGCGTTTCATGTCTCGGGCGGGACGACCGAACTCGTGCGCGTGACCCCCGCGGAGCATGATTTCTCGTGTGAGGTGGTCGGCGGTTCGCGCGACTTACACGCGGGGCAGGTCATTGACCGCGTGGGGGTGTCTCTCGGGCTTTCATTTCCCGCGGGACCCGCGCTCGAACAACTGGCGATGAAGAATACCAAGAAAGTCCCGAAGCGCAAACCCGCGCTTTCTGGCTGCTACTGCCATCTCTCGGGTCTTGAAAACATGGCGCGAGACTTATATTCCGAGAGCGGAGACGCGTGCCTTACCGCCGCCTTTGTCTTTGACTATATCGGCGCGGCGCTCGCTCACATGGCGCGCGCCTATCGCGCAGAATACGGGGACGACCCGATTCTCTTCGCGGGCGGGGTCATGTCGAGCACTCTGTTACAGGCGCGGCTGCGAGACGAGGTCGGACACGCCTATTTCGCGCCTCCCGCACTCTCGGCGGATAACGCGGTCGGGACGGCAGTCCTCACCGCACTCGAAACATTCCGATAAATCGAGTTTTCGATAAAAAAACAGTAAAAGCTGCATCAGCGGAAAGGAGAGCATATGTCACTGCAAAATGAGGCAGTCACCGTCACGGCGCTCAATCAATACATCGGCGCGCTGATGGAGCGGGATGACATTCTCTCCGGGATCGCGGTACGCGGGGAGATTTCCAATTGGAAACGGCATCCCTCGGGGCACATCTACTTTTCGCTCAAAGACGCGGGCGGCGTCGTTCGCTGTGTCATGTTCCGCTCGAACGTGGCGCGCCTGCGGTTTGAGCCGAAAGACGGCTCCAAGGTCGTGGTCTCGGGTTCGGTCGGGGTCTATTCGCCGAGCGGGCAGTATCAGCTCTACGCGCAGACTCTTATCGAAGACGGGATAGGGGACCTTTACCTCGCGTTTGAGAAACTGAAAAATACACTGGAAGCCGAGGGGCTGTTTGACCCGTCACGCAAAAAGCCGATTCCGCGTTATCCGCGCACCATAGGCATTGTAACCTCACCTAGCGGCGCAGCGGTGCAGGATATGTTCCAGATTCTCGAACGGCGGTATCCGCTCGCACAGATTCGTCTTTATCCCGCACTCGTGCAGGGGTTCGACGCACCGAAGAGTCTCGTCGAGGGGATTCGGTATTTCCGCCGTAACCCGCCCGACCTCATCATCATCGGACGCGGCGGCGGTTCCTATGAGGACCTCTTCTGCTTTAACGATGAGGGACTCGCGCGGGAGATCGCCGCGTGTGAAGTCCCGGTGATTTCCGCCGTCGGACATGAGACCGACTTTACCATCTGCGACTTTGTGTCCGACCTCCGCGCCCCGACCCCCTCCGCCGCGGCGGAACTCGCCGTCCCCGACCAAAAGGAACTCGCAGGGAAACTGCGTGACCTCTCGGGACGTATCCGCGTACTGCTCAGACGGCGCGCGGAACTCTCTCGGACGCGGCTCGCGAAGTATGCAGATGCGGCAGTCATGTGGGAGCCGGAGAGAATCTTAAGACCTTTCGCCATGGCGCTTACCGACGCGGAGACGCGGATGCTCACGGCGATACGGCGCATCCCCGAAGAAAAGCGGAAACACCTCGCGCTTTTGGCGGAAAAAGCACACAGCTTAAGCCCGCTCGCAGTTCTGTCCCGCGGATACGGGTATGTATCCATGACCGACGGGCAGAGGGTCGCATCCGTCGATTCGGTGAAATCGGGCGACGAGATAACCGTGCGGCTCTCGGACGGGAAACTCTTTGCGACAGTCAGACAAACGGAAAAGGAGACAAGCGATGGAAAACGAAACATTTGAAACGGCAAT
>JAQYLJ010000042.1 GCA_028720145.1 Clostridia bacterium | reverse complement strand
GCTCACGCCGAAGTGAGATTATTCTTTATTGTAGGGCGGGGGCTTGCTCCCGCCGCATGGTGAAGTTTTCCGCTATGCGGAAAGTGAAGTTTCGTCTTGCGACGAAGTGAAGTTTCGTCTGCAACGAATGTGACGCTGCGGCGCGCTACGCCGCGGTGAAGTTTCGGCTCACACCGAAGTGAGATTATTCTTTATTGTAGGGCGGGGGCTTGCTCCCGCCGAAAGGTGAAGTTTTCCGCTCCGCGGAAAGTGAAGTTTTGTCTCACGACAAAGTGAAGTTTTGCTATGCAAATGTGACGCTGCGGCGCGCTACGCCGCGGTGAAGTTTCGGCTCACACCGAAGTGAGATTATTCTTTATTGTAGGGCGGGGGCTTGCTCCCGCCGCCTTGCCTTTGAAACACAAAACAGCGAGGATATGGTTCAATACCGTTCATCGGTCTGCAAATCTAATCGAATAGGGGGATTTGATATTGTATATTTCGGCGGGAGCAAGCCCCCGCCCTACGGTACCGTTTTTGCCCTTTGGCGCGTTTGACAAATCCCCCCTACCGCACCAATCATTTTTTCCACGCAGCAATGGTTTGTTTTATCTGAAAAAGACAAAAGGATTGACACGCGGTCAATCCTTTTTTGTTTGGTCCCCGTCCGAGGACGCTTTCTTTTTGTTTTTCTTTTCGGCTCTTTTTCGTGCTTTTTCGGCTTTCTTTTGCTCTTTTTCCCGCCGCTTGTTTTCTTTCAGCGCGTTACATTCCGCCCGTAAGTTCCCGCGATGGACGGTCAGGGCGCGGAACATCCGCTTGACATAATAGAACGGCAGGAGAGGAGGGCATTTCGAGAGGCGCGGGAAATACACACACATGGCGCGATAGGAGGGGAACAGACGGCGAAAGACATACCCCGCGCGGCTCCCTCCGTCGTGTTGGATGCGCTGTTCCGCCGACACCTCCGCATCCCCGAAGGTCCCGCACAGAGTCATGAACCGCAGTTCCTTCCGATAGGGTTCGAGGTCAGGGTTGTCCCGAGAGAATAGGTACAACGCCATCTCCCGATACTTGTTTTCAAACGCGGTGAGTTCCATCTCGGAAAGACCCTCGGCGATCTCATCGCGGTTCATTTGGTCGCCCCACGCCTTCTCCCAAAAGTAGAGGTCGACGAGGGAGCGAATACCCGCCCCACCCCGTTCGGTCATGTGCTTGGCGAAATGGGCGATGAAAAAGAGATACTGGATTTCGAGGGGCAGTTCCCACGCGCCCTCCGCGTTCTCGGTCGCCTTCTCCCAAACCCCGTCGAAATACCGACTGACTTTGAAGATGCCGGGAATCAGGTCGCGATGGAGTTCGACCGTCAGGAGCGGCGGTTTCACATATTCGTCGTGATGGTATTCCCCCGTCTTGTCCGGCTCGTACCCGAGACGCGCCATCACCTCGTGCGCTTTTTCTTGATCCTCTTTCCGATAGAGGTAGTCTAGGTCATACATCTGTCGCAGGTGCGGCGCGGGGTATACCTCGCGCAGAATCCCGCCTTTCAGCGGGATGAGGGGAATCCCCGCCTCGCGGAATGCTGCGCGGCAGGCGGCGTCCTCGCGGCTCTGGGAGAGACTGCGCGCGACCGTCACTTCATAAGCGCGGCGGTAACGGGGGTCGGGCGTGTGCTCGTAGAGCCAAGGGAGCAGACTGTTCCGCTCCGCGAGTACCCACGGGTCGCCGAAAAGAGAGAAGATTCTCATAAGGGTCTCGGATATCCGTCTGATTTCTCCTGCCATAGTCGCTCCTCTCTCCCGCGGGCGGGAATATCTCGTTTCGGGGTCTTCCGTATCTCACGGACTGCGGCGCGGGGGTCTCCCCGTGCTTTGTGTTCCCATTCAGTATACCGTTCTCCCGGGGATTTGTCAAGGACGGGCACTTCCGCATACGGTTGATTTCCACCCGAAAAACTGTTATCATAGAGTTAGAAATTATATGAGGTACAAGACATGAAACGAGTGATTCTCATGGATTTGGACGATACGATTCTCGACTTCGGACGCGCGGAGAGCCGCGGCATCGGGCGACTGCTCACCGAACTCGGGCTTCCGTCGGACGAGGGGGTCAGGGCTCTCTATTCCGAAATCAATCTGAAACATTGGAAACGCCTCGAACGCGGTGAAATCACCCGACGGGAGGTGCTCGTCGGTCGTTTCCGTGAATTTCTCGCCCACCTCGGCTCGTCCCATGACCCCGAGACCGTACAGGCACGGTACGAGCATCTGCTCTCCGAGGGGCATTTCTTTATTGACGGTGCTCCCGAGGTACTGAAAATCCTTTCTCCGCGCTATGACCTGTACCTCGCCTCCAACGGCACGGGGGTCGTCCAGCGCGGGCGGCTCCAAAGCGCTGGGATCCTCCCCTATTTCTGCGGCTGTTTTCTCTCGGAGGACCTCGGCGCGGAGAAACCCAAACCGGGCTTTTTCGACGGCGTGTTTCGCGCCCTCGGGGAAGAGCGGCGCGCGGGCGCGGTCATGGTCGGGGACAGTTTGACCTCCGACATTCTCGGCGGGATCCGCGCGGGCATCGCCACGGTGTGGTTCAACCCGAAGCACCGTCCCCCGTCCTCCGAGATCTGTCCCGACCGCGAGATCTCCTCGCTCGCCGATCTTCCCGCCGCCATTGAAGAAATCCCCTACCCGACTTGATTCCCCGCCCTCCCCCGCGGGAACCCAAAAGCAAACCGAGCGGAGCCGCTCTATCGGCTCCGCTTTGTATTTATCCGTTATTTGTGAGCAGTCTTGTAACCCCGTATGAAAGACCCGTTTTATTCGCCCTGCACAATCCTTGCGTAGTGTTTCCGAATGTCTCCACCCCACAAAAAAGAGAACTGCCCGAAGGCAGTCCTCAATTTGCGATAGAAACCTTATTCAGCCGCAGGGGCAGGGGTCTCGAAAACGATGACGATCTCGTAGATATACATTCTGGCGGAGCAGTCAATCGTCACGGTTTTGGAAGCCTCGGTAAGATTGAAGGTCAGTACATCGGGCGCACCCTCTGCATTGTAGGGGACGGTCTGCGCGGCGGAGCCGTTGACGACGATGTTCGTCGTGTTCGTCGGATGTGTATCGGACGGTACATAGAAGTCATGGACCTTGATCTGCACGCTGGCAACATTTCTGTCAAAGGTCAGGACGAACTGACCGCCGAGTTTGCTGGTGCCTACTTTGAGGATGCCTGCGGTGGTCGGCTTACTGCCGCCGGTGCCGGTGCCCTCATAAACCTTGGTCAAAGCAACTGCGGTCAGAGGACCGTCTTTGAGGTTACAGGATGCCCCAAAGAGCGCGAGTGCTGCCGCACTGTCAGTCATCTCGGTTGCGCCCGTCTTGGTGACGGTGTCGGCGAAGTTGTAGGTCACGGTGTTGTTGGTCGCGGCATCATAGGTATCTCTCGTGTCTTCCTCTACCACGGGGATGATCTCACCGTTTACCACATAGGTAGCACCCGCAGCCATCTGTGCCTTCCCGCTGTAAGCGGAGGGCGTACCGGTCACGATGATGAAGTCGCCGACTTTCAGATCCGCGCCGCCCGCGAGACGGTAGCACTGGATCGAGTTGGTGCCGTCGGAAATGGTCACGGTGATATTGTTATGTTGTTCGCTATATGCGGTATTGATGGCGGTAATCTGTCCGTAAACCACGGTGCCCGCAACGCCCGTTCCGGCAATGCCGGCGGCAGCAGCATCCGCGATGGAGGTCAGGTTCGCATAGACAGAAGCATTCACGACTTCAAGCGTGGTGTTGTACTTCTTGAGTTGTCCTTTCACCGCGAGGAGGTCGCCGTCTTTCACATCGGCGAGTCCTTCCCATGCCGCACGGTAGACCATGATCTTGTTTACGCCGTCGGACAGGTAGAAGGTCGCGTTGCTGTACTGGGTGCTGTACTCAAAGTCGGTCACGACACCGACCACGATCCACTCGTTCGTGGTCGACTTGCCGCTTTCGAGCGCGTTTGCGGCATCCAGTGCCTGGGTGACGAAAGTCGTGGCGGCAAACAGGGTGATGGTGATCTCCTTGGTGTCGGTCGCGTCCGCGCCGCAGGTAGCGGTCAGAGTCAGCGTGATGGTGGTTTCCAGCGAGGGAACCGTGGTCACGGTGAGTTTCCCGGTCGTCGCGTCATAGGTCGCGTAGTCGTTCGCGGTGAGAGCCCAGCTGAACGCGACATCGGTGTAAGTAGAGCCCGCGGTGGGCAGGGTGATTTCGGACGGCTTGTCAATCTTTCCGACCAGCGTCAGGTTATCAAGCTCGAACGCCACCTTCTCTGCCGGAGTCTTTTCGGGCAGACCTTTATAGGTGAAGGCGTCGACCGTGACGGGGGTCAGGTAGAAGGAGCCGTTATAGACCGTGATGATACCGGTCACATCGGCGATATAGCCGAACTTCGCGGCATGGTCTGCCACAAAGGTCGTTTTCTCTTCGGTCGTCAGCGGGCAAGCAGAGCCGGAGATACGGACATAGCTCTCTTTGTCGCCGAGCTGGAACTTGTAGTAGCCACTGGAAGTATCCTGGCTCGTGACAAGGACATCTTTGATGGTGACGAGGAACGCCTGTTTCGCGACCAGTGCCTCATCGGTCAGAGCCGTCGCATTCGCGAAGATTTCGGTGTAGTCTGCCGCGGTCACGGGATTCTTGGTGTTGTCGATCACGGTGACAACAGGGTCCTTGATCTCATGGGTGCCGTTGTAGATATCCTTGGTACCCGAGACGCGGATCTTCATGCCGATCTCGATGCCCGCCGTCACGGGATCATCCGTCACACCGTATGCGTAGTAGCCGCCGTCGTTATCCTGGAAATAGATACCGTTGGAGGATGCGCCGTTGGTCTTGGAGATGATGCCGTTCACAATGCCTTCCACGATGACCGTGTCATCTTTTGCCGCAGCAATGTACTCTGCCCAAGTCATGATAGCGAACTTCGGCACTTTACGGGTGAAGGACACCGTCGCGGTGTTGCCCGCGGCATCTGCGATGGTCGCGGTCAGGGTGTAGGGGACATCCGCCGCCGCTTCGTCGACGACATCGATGGTCACCATTTTGCCGTCCGCATCGGGGACGACACGCACCAGGTCCTCGGCGACATCGACCGACCAGGTCACGGTGTAGGTC
>JAQYLJ010000041.1 GCA_028720145.1 Clostridia bacterium | reverse complement strand
TTCGGGTCTTTCGACCGCTGGGCGGTCAGAATCGCCACGCCCATAAAGTATTCGTCCCAAGTGATATATCCTTCTCTTTTCATATCCTGCACCTCATTTCAGTAGCATTCTACCATACCGAACGCTCTTTTGCAAGAAACCGCACGGAAAAATCAGAAAATCTCTTGCTTTTCCCGAAATCCTATGCTAGAATATCAGCGTGCCCAAAAAAGCATCGATACGGAGCGGTATCGAAGTGGTCATAACGGCCCTGACTCGAAATCAGGTAGCCTGCAAGGGCTCGTGGGTTCGAATCCCACCCGCTCCGCCAAAAAAAGACAGGTTTCAAGCGAAACCTGTCTTTTTTTATGAAGCGCGCATGCGGCGCATGAAAAATGAAGCAGGGCTTCGTCCCATGAAGCGTGCCTGCGGCACACGGATGGATGGGTGCGCCTCGCTTCATGGCGGCAACGCCGCTTCATACGAGCGTAGCGAGTGCTTCGTATCGACACAGTCGATGCTTCATTTCCGTGAAGCGAGCCTGCGGCACACAGAGCGGTAGCTCAATGAAGCGCGCCTGCGGCGCATGAAATTTGATAGTGGAACTCTCACTCATTCGATGGTCGTTTTCTATTTAGTCACTTATGAACATGGCGGGATAGTAGGACGAAGCGTTCGAGCCGGAGAGCTGAGACAATTCATAAAGACCGAGCGTATTATAACTGCCGGTACAGCCGACGAAATAGTCGGTGCCTGCGTAGGTCACGGTATAAACGCCGTAGGTGTCGTTATAGACGAAGTCAAGCCCGGGTGCGGTCGAGAAACGCAGACGGACAAATCCCCGATAATGTCCGTATGCGTGGATATACACCTTATTATCGCCGACGATGAAGTAGAACTGATACCCACCGTTATTTCCCTCTTCGCGGTAAACGGTGACGGCATCCCCTGCTTCGGTCGTTAAGGGGAGGAAATCGCGCGTCTGATCGGCAGCGACAAGGTAGAGGGTCTCGCCGCGCGCCGTCCGGTCGACGGTCAGTTTCCCGACCGCGTGCTCGCCGACGGGGGTCGAGGGACAGACGCTGTCAATGACTTCCCCGGGAATTGTCACAAGCCGTGCGTTGACGCATCCGATTTGCGTGACGGGCAAAAGTTCCATCTGATACCCGCCGTCTCTCATGCCGATGCGATAGACCGTCGCATTCACCGTGACGGTATAGGCGCCGAGGACACTCGAATAGGTAAAGACCGCACTCGGGGTCTCGGTGAGACAGAGATAGGGATTGCCGTCAATCACGGTGACATCGATATAGCGCACGACACCGTGATCGGTGAAGCGGAACCGCACCCCGCCCGTGACTTCGGTCATGTAGAGGTTAAATGCGCGGGTGAAGTCCGAGGTGACCGCAAGACCGCCCGAACATTCTTTCCCCGCGAAGAACATGGTGCGGTTCGGCGAGGTGAGATCGACGGCGAGGTGGTAAGCGGTATCCGCCACAGGTTCGGTCACTTCCTCGACGGTCGCGGGATTCGCGGGAGCAATCGGGAGATTCAAATAGATGATGTAATAATTCTGTGCATCTACATATCCGCCCGAATAGTAATATTTCTCGATTCCGTTCTCTACCGAGACTTCGGTCGCATTCGAGGAGCCGAGGAACGAAAGGAACCCTTCGAACACTTCTCTGCTCTCAGCTCGGATAAAGACAATCGGTTCTTGTGCCGTGACCGCGCTCTGCAAGATGGCAGAGAGCTTTTCCGCGTAGTCGTCGGTCGAGGTAAGATACCTGCCGAGTTGGCGGAAATTGTTTTGATCGGTCGTATCACAGGTGGGAAGGGTCACACCGACTTTCCCGTAAATCTCGTGGTAGGTACGATGGGTACCCATCCCGATTTCGCTGTCCGTCAGGTTGATATAATAGCCGACCGAGTAGGGCACGCCCCATGCCTGCCCCGCATCAAAAGTGGCATCGACCTGATACCACGCGCCATCGACTTGCACAAGGTTCCACGAATGGGCGGTGCCGTCCGCATCCCCGAGGACTGCCATACAGGGGACGCCCATCAGATTCATCGCCCAGTTAAAGACCTGTGCGTAGCCCATGCACCGACAGATGCGATCCACGAGCGCGCCGTATGCCGAACCGGTATTGACCCCGATGGCGGAATACTCGATATTCTCACACAGCCAATTCACGACATACCGTTCCTTGTCGAGGGTGGACATCTCCCGCGTCTCGTTCGTCCAAGTCGTGAGCAGCGAGGAGATCACCTCGCACGCGTCGGCGTATTCCTCATCGCTCATGCAATCGGGATTCCAAGATGCGCCCGCCGTGGTGATGGTCGCGGCAAGACTCCCCTCATAATAGGACAGGAAGAGTTCGGGGCATTGATAGACAATTAAAACATTGAAATAGTTGGCGAGATCACTCGACAGTCTCTGCGTAAACGAGCAGGACGCCTCGCGGTTGCGGTACATATTGTAGAGAATCTCAAATTCTTTGAAATCATCGTCCGAGAGGTCGCAAATCAGGGGGCGGGTACGCAGGTCGGGGACGACCGAGAAGCCGCAGGAGCAGGTGTCGAAGAGCGGATTCGGTTCTTCTGCCGCGTGCTCGGAAATCGTGTGGACATAATGCCCTGCGGGAATGACGATTTTGCCTTGAATATCGCCGCAATTATTGCAAATCTCGTACGAGGAATAGCCGTCCTCAGTATCGGTCGGGTCCTTCCCCTCGACCGTGAGGTAGTTGTGCCCTGTCGCGGGGATAACGGCATAACCCTTCTTCGCGTGGCATTTCGTGCACTCTTCATAGGCGGTATAGCCGTCCTCGGTACAGGTCGCTTCTTTTGCGGGGACCGCCAGATACTCATGTTCGCAGCTCGGGTCTCCCGACGGCGTTTCCTCCTCGGGTGTGTTTTCGTCGGGTTTACCCCCGTCGGGTGTCGCGGGGGTCGGGTCGACATACGGGCTCCCGTCTTCGAGATAGAACCGAAACTCGCAGGAGACCAGTGCGAATACGGTGAGAATCAGCAAAGCAAGACAGAGCGCACCGCGCCCGAAAACGCGGAGAGAACCTCTCCCGCCGTCTCTTTTCTCTTCTCTCATGGTAACCTCTTTCTTCGCATCGCAAAGCGTGCGAGCGGATTTGAGTGGATATACAAAGTATACTATTATATTTATTGAACCACTTTTTCCCGGAATTGTCAAGGGGAGGGTCGCGACGGAGGACGGTGCCCCGCGCTATTTCGTCGGTTTCTATGGTGAGTTGCGCGAGCAAAATAGACTCTATTATATATTATAAAAATATTTTCTGTTTTCTCTTGACAAGCCGTGGGAAGCATGTTACAATATGGGTACCTCTGTCGGAGGTTTTTTTCATGTTTGGGACGCATGACCCCGAATTTGAGGGAGGTATTCACGGGCGTTCCGCCCGAATCTATTAGGAGGTGCCGATATGAGAGTCAAAATTACGCTGGCCTGCACCGAGTGCAAATCCAGAAATTATGACACAACAAAAAACAAGAAAAACGATCCTGACCGGCTCGAAATGCAAAAGTTCTGCCGCTTCTGCCGGAAGCACACTTTGCACAGAGAGACGAAGTGATGAAAGGTGAACGAAATGGCTGATATCGAAAAAGAAACAACCGAAGAAGTCCCCGCAACGGAAACCCCTTCCGCTGAAACCTCCGGTGCCGGCAAAGCCAAAGACAAAAAGGCAAAGGCGAAAAACAAAAAGCCGAATATTTTTGTCCGTATGGGCAGACGCATCAAGAAGTTCTGGAAAGAATATCTGAGCGAACTCAAAAAGGTCGCGTGGATGTCCTGGAAAGATGTCAGAAAGAATACGCTGCTCGTCGTTTGCGCCGTCATTGTGTTCAGCCTCGCGATTGCCGTCGTTGACACCGTGTTCGGTCAGATCATCGAAGGCATAGCCGGATTGGTAGGCTAATCCATGAGTGACTTCAACGAACTCAACCAAGGTCCCAAATGGTATGTCGTCCATACCAACGCCGGTTTTGAGAACAAAGTCAAAACCTATCTCGAAAAAATCGTCGAGAACC
>JAQYLJ010000040.1 GCA_028720145.1 Clostridia bacterium | reverse complement strand
TACCTACCCCGGTGTGCCCACGATGCTGGAAGGGATTCGTCAAAAGGGAGGGAAGCTCTATATTCTGTCGAACGCACAGGCATCCTTTACTTTAAAGGAACTGGAAGAATTGCAGCTCGTGCAGTATTTCGACGGCATCGAACTGTCGTCGGACTTCGGGGAGAAGAAACCCTCTCCCGCCTTCTTCGGTCATATCCTGAAAAAATATGCGCTCGACCCGTCCGAGTGTGTCTATATCGGGAACGATTTTACCTGTGACATCCTTTCGTCGAAAGCGGCGGGGATGAAAGCCGCCTATATTCGGTCGAATATATCTCCTGCAGAGGACGACCTCGCCCGTGCGGCGGAGACAGCCGACTTTGCAACAGACGACTATTCGTGTCTTGTCGAGTATCTTTTGGGATTGCTCCATTGATTTTCTCTTCCGTCTGTTCCCCGAAATACCATAGGTGAATATACAATATGCGCGCGGTATTGACCGAACCGCCGGAGCTCATAACGCTGTTAGTTCGGAGGTAAATCATGAAAAGAGAGAGATGCGCCGGAATCCTGATGCCCATTTCGGCTCTCCCGTCGGGTGAGGGGATCGGGACGCTCGGCGAGGGTGCCTACGCCTTCATCGATTTTCTGCGCGATAGCGGCATGAAGATTTGGCAGGTGCTTCCGCTCAACCCCACGAATTACGGGGACAGCCCCTATCAGTCTTGTTGCTCGAACGCCTTAAATTACTATTTCATCGACTTACAACTGCTCGTCCGCGATCATCTGCTGACAGAGGACGAGATTACCGAAGCCGATCTCGGCGGGAACGCGCGGAGAGTGGACTACGGAAAACAGTTCACCCGAAAAATCGCTCTGCTTCGCCGCGCGTTTTCACGGTTTGACCCCGAAAGCGCGGATTTTAAGGCATTTGTCAGCCAAGGGAACTATGCCGATTTCGCCTCGTTTATGGCGTTAAAATGCAAGTTCGGGCACAGAGCGTGGGAAGAATGGGACGCGCCCTACCGCGACTATGACGAGCGCATCGTCGCCGCCTATCTTGCCGAAAACAGGCAGGAATATCTGTTCTGGCAGTTCACGCAATTTATTTTCTTGCGCCAGTGGCAGGGCGTCAAGGCGTACGCGAACAAAAACGGCGTTCGTATCATGGGAGACATCCCGCTGTATCTCGCTTACGATAGCGTGGAGATGTGGAAATACGGTGACAAGCTGTTCCGAGTGGATAGTCACCGCCGCCCGTCCTGCGTCGCGGGGGTGCCGCCCGATGCGTTCAGCGAGGACGGTCAGCTGTGGGGGAATCCCCTATACGACTGGGAGAAGATGAAGGAGGACGGATACGCCTTTTGGAACGGGCGAATACGGGCGTGTCTAAATCTTTTTGATATTCTGCGGATTGACCATTTCCGCGGCTTCGACAGATACTATGCGATTCCCGCGGGGGAGACGACGGCAAAGAACGGACATTGGGAAGACGGTCCGAAAGAAGAGCTGTTCGCGGATAAACGCGATTATGACATCGTGGCAGAGGACCTCGGTGTGCTCGATGACGGGGTGATACGGCTGATGGATCGGGTCGGGTATCCCGGGATGAAGATTCTGGAGTTTGCCTTCGACGGCTCGCCAGCAAATGAACACAAACCCTCGAATTATCGGGAGAACTTCGTCTGCTATACGGGCACGCACGACAATATGCCGCTCAGACAGTATATTGAAGATTTGCCCGCCGAGTATTTTGACCGTTTCCAAACGGATCTGACGGCGGAGTGCGAGAAATTGGGGCTTACGGCGGATCTCACTTCTTCGGTAAGTATGTGCCGAACGGTCATCCGACTGGCGTTTGCGTCGGTGGCATTTGCCGTGGTGATTCCCATGTGGGACCTTCTCGCGATGGGAGGCGAGGCGAGGATGAATCTGCCTTCCGTCATGTCGGACAAAAACTGGAGTTTCCGTTTTGTCGATGGAGACTTTACGCCCGTGCTGGCGGGATTTTTGAAAGACCTCGCCACCGCTACGCGGAGGGTTTGATGCCGAACGGCATCTTGTGTTGCGACCTTTCCGTGCGGCGAAAAAACATTTGTGCCGAAAATGCGAGTAAAAACATTTTAGGAGGGTATTATGAATCGTGTCGGATTGCGTCTCATCGCGTTGTTTGCGGCGGTATGTCTCATGTTTCCCATGCTCTTTCTGTTTTCCGCATGTAAATCGGATAAGAACGGCGGAGACGAGGGCGGAGGGAAAGAGGAAGAATACACTTTGGAGCTCGAAGAGGGTTACCGACAGCTGACCATCTATTATCACCGTGACGCGGGATATGAAAACTGCGATATCTGGCTGTGGTACGACTCTGTCGACGGCAGGGGCTATGAGTTCCATGCCTGTGACTACGGTGCCAAGGTCGTCGTCAATGTCCCCGAAACCATTACCACGGTCGGATACATCATTCGTACCGGTTGTTCGGACCCCGGAGGCGCCTCTTGGGGGACGGCGACCAAGGACGGGACGGAAAGCGACCGTTCGGTCACGCTGACGGGCGACTACACCGTGATATATACCAAGGCGGGAGACG
This sequence comes from Clostridia bacterium, assembly GCA_028720145.1. Taxonomy (GTDB): domain Bacteria; phylum Bacillota; class Clostridia; order Oscillospirales; family CAG-272; genus UBA1740. The sequence goes on along the minus strand of JAQYLJ010000040.1, from coordinate 16,752 downwards.
CAAACAATTATTCCAGCGAAGACGGAGGAAAAACGCTGAAAGTCATGAAGTATGTCATGCTTGCCGATATGGTGGACACCACCCGCATTCGGGTCGTGATGAGCGACGGCTCTTCCGTGGCGAAATCGAACCTGTCCGTCACCTGCTCGGACGGGAGCGAAGTGCCGATTACATCGGCTTATGCCGGACTCGTGACCCTGTCGCAGGAGATGGATTTGAGAAAATCATACACACTTTCGGTGACCGATCTCGATCCCGTGACTGTGGTGCCGATGACCTATTTTTCGAGCGAGGCATTTGCGAATGCGTATACCTACGATGGGGAGCTGGGCGTCATCCTTTCCAAAGACGGCGCGGGCGAGATAGCGTCCCTCGAATTTCGTCTGTGGGCGCCGACGGCGAGCAGCGTCACGCTGAATCTCTACGACAGCGGCAACGGAGGTAGCACCTCCGACCACCGCACGCTCACTTTGGGCGAGAAGGGCGTGTGGACTTACAGCACCACCGACAACCTTGTCGGAAAGTACTATACTTACACGGTGGCGACCTCGGCGGGCGTCAATGAAGCAGTGGACCCCTACGCCCGTTCCGCAGGACTGAACGGCGCGCGCGGCATGATTATCGATTTGGATACGACCGACCCCGCGGGCTGGGTGTCGGAACCCTTTGATAACCCCAATGTGACGAACTACACCGATACGGTGATTTGGGAGGTCCATGTCCGTGACTTCTCGAACACCATTTCCGGTGCAAAGTACCCGGGCAAATACCTTGCCTTTACCGAGACCGGACTCACCAACTCGGCGGGGGTCCCCGTGGGGGTCGATTATCTGGTGAATCTGGGGATTACCCATGTACACCTCCTGCCCGTCTTCGATTATGCCTCCATAGACGAGGCGGCGAATACCGACGGGAATCCCGCGAATGATCGGTTCAACTGGGGATATGACCCACAGAACTACAATGTGCCCGAGGGCAGTTATGCCACCGATGCGTCGGACGGTGCCGTGCGCGTCAAGGAGTTCAAGCAGATGGTGCAGGCACTCCACAACGCGGGCATCAGCGTTGTGATGGATATGGTCTATAACCATACTTATCGGGCAGATTCCAACCTCAGCAAAATCGTCCCGTATTACTACTATCGTTACAACTCGAACGGCACCCTCTCGAACGGTTCGGGGTGCGGGAACGAGACGGCGTCCGAGCGCTCCATGTTCCGTAAGTTCATGGTCGATTCGGTCACCTACTGGCAGACAGAATACAATGTTGACGGCTTCCGATTCGACCTGATGGGGCTCCACGATGTCACGACCATGCGTGAGATCGAGGAGGCGGTACACCAAATCAATCCCGAAGCCATCCTGTACGGCGAGGGCTGGACGGGCGGCGGCACCACGAAGAACTACACGGGCAGTCTGCTTTCCAATCTCCGCGCGGTCAATGCCGAAAACGAGACCAACGGTATTGCCATGTTCAGCGATGTCATTCGGGATGCCATCAAGGGGTCGGTCTTCAATATCAACGATGTCGGATTCGCGACCGGCGCGAATACCGCGTATCTCAACAACATTCTGTTCGGTGTCAACGGCGGCATCACGAACCCCACCATGTCGGGCGTGAGAAACTCTTGGCAGGCGTATAACCCGACCAATGTCGTGAACTATTGCTCCGCCCATGATAACAATACCCTGTGGGACAGAATCTTGCATGTCTACGGTGCGGACGACGCGCTGAATCTCTCCCGCAACAAGCTCTCTGCGGCGATTGTCGAGACTTCGCTCGGAATCCCGTTTATGCTGGCAGGGGAGGAGATGCTGCGCTCCAAGGTCAACCCGGACGGCAGCTTCAACGAGAACAGCTATAACGCCTCCGACGCGGTGAACAATCTCGACTGGGAAGCACTGGTGCCCGGCTCCGATAGCTACGAGATGATGCAGTACTATCGGGGACTGATTGCATTCCGCAAAACAAGTACCGCCCTGCGCCTGCCCTATGCCTGTGACGCGGAGCAGGAGAGGTGGGTGTGCAACCTTGTCGAGAAAGAGGGTGCTTTCGTCGCCTTCACCATGACGGATTTCGACACGGGAGAAGAGTTGCTCGTTATCTACAACGCAGGGACGACCGCATACGATTTTACGCTTCCCGCAGGGAATTGGGATTTGTATATCAACGGAGAGCAGGCGGGTGACACCCCGCTCATGACTTCGCAGAGCGGCGAAGAGAGCATCACGCCCGTCAGTTGTTATGTCTACCGCTCAATAGACTGAACGCGAGTGAGGGAAAGCCGCGCAAGAGATGAAAGAGACGGAAAACGGGTCTAACCCCGATTCCTCTTGCGCGTCGGGCTTCCCCGTGATAGAATAGAACCATGAATCAGATTACCGAATTGTATCACCAAAACGATATTGACCTACTCAAAAAGCGGAATCGGGCATGGATGATCTTCGTGTCCTGCTTTTCCGCACTCTGCGTTGCTCTCTGCATCGTGTTCTGTTGTCTCACCACGACGCGTAACGCATCGCGCATGGAGATCGCCGCCATTCTGACCTTTACGGTCATGGGATGGATTGACCTCTATATTCTCGTTTCTATCGTCAAAGAGAACAAAAACGAGTGGTCCCATGCGGAAAATATGTTGACGGGCGAGAGGGAAGAACTGGTGGGCACCCTCCGTCTCGACGACGAGAGATGGCGGATTGTCGGCAGTATCACCATCCACAATGCGACCCTCGATGACGGAACCGAGGTTCACAAGGTAAAAGTCAACCACCGAAAAGCTGCGGCGCTGAAAGAACTCCGCGGGCAGGTAACAATTTACACGGTTCACGGCTATATCGTGGCGTATGGAGAAAACAATGAAAGTACTTAAAAATATTTTTTCAAAGTTTTATCTCTATCTGCTGTGGGCGATGATTGCCGCCATGCTTTGGGGTTGGATTTTTTCCTTCGTCACGAATACCACGCCGAACAAAAAGGTGACGGTGTTCATCAACACCTATGCCTGTTCCGACACCGATCTCGCGGTAGAACTGGAAAAAGACAAGCCCGAGAACATCAAGATGATTAAGGTACACCCGTTTTCGTTTAGTCTCTTTGACAGCTCGACCTTCGTAAAGGGTGACATTTATATCATCAAATCCTCCGAAATCGAGACCTATCTCCCGTCGTTCTGTCCCTTAAACGAGCAGTATCGCGCGGAGAACCCGCTGTATGAATACTACTATGGGGAAGACGGCACGGCATGGGGAATCAAGGTGTATGATGCCTCGACCTCGACAGGTGTCGCCACCGAATACCTGACCTATACGGTGGAGGGGGCACCGCAGGAGGACTATTATCTCTTTTTCAATGCAGATTCGGTTCACATCGGGGCTCTGAACGGCTCTCCGTCCGACGCGGCTCTGACGGTCGCAGAGAATCTCATCGGCATGGATTAGTCGACTCTTCGGTTGTGCGAAAAAGTTTAGGGCGCGGAAAGCATTGCTTCCGCGCCCTTTTCCATATGGTTTTTTATGATTTGTCTTGCGACTTGAAGATGGCGAAGCCGTACCGGGGGAGGGAACACGCCGTGCGTCTCTCGCCCGTGAGCATATCCGTCATCTCCGCGCCGAGTTCGATATTCCCGACGGGGTTGTCGGAATAGTTTTCCACAAAGAGATATACCGTTTGCCCGTCGGTTCTGGTATGGGCGGTGACGCCGTAGGGGAGCCCGCCCGCGGGAGAGGGAATGCTTCTTTGCAGTCCGAGTTGGTTTGAGAGAGTTTCGAGAACTTCATCTTGGAAAAGCCCCGTGTCGCGGAACGCCTGGTAGTACGCCTTGCCTTTCCCGTAGACGTGAGATGTGAACGCGGGCATCCCCGCATAGAACTCTTTGCCGTAGGTCGCCAGCACCGTCGCACCCTCGGCGTGGATGATCTCGCTGTAATCCACGGTCGGGTAGGTTTTCCCACCCATGACCACTTCTCCCGTTTCTTCGGGGAACAGGGTGTCGATCTCCTCGTTCCAGATGCCGAACACCTCCCTAAGGTTCCCTGCGGGGAAACCGCCCAAATAGCAGAGGTCGTTTTCATCCACCATGCCCAGCATATAGGTGGCGTACAGCGTGCCGCCCGCCGCCACATACGTGGTCAGCTTGTCGATCGTTGCTTCCGAGGTCAGATAGAGCATGGGGGCTATGACCAGTTTGTATTTGGAAAGGTCCGCATCCGTGCCGATGATGTCGCAGTTGATGCCGCGTTTCCATAGGGCTTTGTGATATCCATAACAGGTCTCGGTATACTTCTTGTTCTTCGCAAATGCCTGACTGTCATCGAGTGCCCACATGTTTTCCCAGTCGTAGAGGATGGCGACCTCGGCCGACACATCGCATCCCGCGATTTCATCAATTTGCCCGAGAATTTCCCCCATGCGCTTAACGGCTTGGAACACCCGCGTGTGTTCGGTCCCCACATGGTCGACGACGGCACCGTGGAATTTCTCCACGCTCCCGCGGCTCTTTCTCCATTGAAAATACTGTACGCTGTCACTGCCGTGGGCGATCGCCTGCACCGACGCGAGGAGGTCCATGCCGGGGCGCTTCGGCTTGTTGATTTCCTTCCAGTTGACGAGACTCGGCGTGCTCTCCATCATGAGGAAAGGACGCCCTTTCAGCGTGCGGAAAAAGTCGTGCCAGAACGCGTTGTTCTGCGCGGTTTTCTCCTGATCCCCAGAGTGCCATTCGGGATAGGAGTCCCAGGAGGCAATGTCCAGTACCTCTCCCAATTTGTTGTAATTGAGACCGTCAAAGGCGTACATCATGTTGGTCGTGACGGGGACGGACGGACAGATTTCCTTGATAGGTGCAATCTCGTTTTTGATGAAATCCACGGTCTGTGCCGTGACAAACCGTTTCCAGTCTAAGTTGAGTCCGTGAATACTGCGCTCGCCGAGTTCCGACGGCGCTTCTATTTGGTCGAAACTGTCGTAGGTATGGCTCCAAAAAGAGGTCCAGTAGGCGCGGTTCAGTTTGCCGATATCGCCCTCGTACTTGCGTCTGAGAAAATCGCGGAAAGCGTTTTGACAGAGGGGACAGTAACATTCCCCGCCGTATTCGTTGGAGATATGCCAGGCGATGACTGCGGGATGATTCCCGTACCGTTTCGCCAGCAGCGTGTTGATTTCCCGCACTTTTTCCCGATAGACGGGAGAGGTGAAACAGTGGTTGTGTCTTGCGCTGAAATGCATCCGTTGCCCTTTGCCGTCCACGCGCAAGACCTCGGGGTATTTGTCCGCCATCCAGTGCGGGCGCGCACCCGAGGGGGTGGCGAGCATGATTCTGCCGCCGTTTTGGTAGACCCTGTCGATCGTCTCGTCCAAAAACGAGAAGTCATACTTGCCTTCCTGCGGCTCCAGCGCCGACCAGGCGAAGATGCCGACGGTCATCTCGTTGCAGTTCGCCAGCTTCATCAGGCGCATATCTTCGTCCCACACCGACGGGGTGTCGATCCATTGCTCGGGGTTGTAGTCCCCGCCGTGAATCAGGTGAGGGAATTGCTCGTTTGCGTAGTGCTTCATTTTCATATTCGCTCCGTAAAATGAATGAATCGGGGGCATATGCCCGCAGAATAAAGCAGAGGAATCAAGGATATAGTACCATCAAAAGAGAAAAGAATCAACAGTATTTTTCTGTCAGCCCGCTTTCCGAGTTGCCCGCGGGCAGTCTTTCCGCATGAGGCGTGAGGGGAACAAATGCGTATTGACAGAACCCGATTGTTATGGCAAAATAAATATAGAATCTCGACACGGAGGGAAAAAATATGACAAAATTAACAAAAATTCTCTGTTTTACCTTGCTGCTGTCCTGTATTGCGCTGGCGTTTGGCGCGTGCGGGAAACCCAAGATTCCCAAGAAAATCGAGGGATCGTCTCTCTATGTGGAGAAGGTGGAGAACCTGCCGGCGGACTTTATTCTCGGAGTCGATGCGTCGTCGGTGATTGCCGAGGAGCAGAGCGGCGTCGTCTATTATGATTTTGACGGGAATGAACAGGATGTATTCAAGACCCTCGCGGAAAACGGCGTGAATACCATCCGCGTCCGCGTGTGGAACAATCCGTATGACGAAAACGGCAACGGCTACGGCGGTGGCAATAACGATATCGAGAAGGCGGTCGAGATCGGCAAACGCGCCACGAAATACGGGATGAAACTCTTGGTCGATTTCCACTATTCCGATTTCTGGGCGGACCCCAACAAGCAGATGGTGCCGCTCGCGTGGGCAGGCATGGATATCACGGAAAAATCCGATGCGCTCTATGCCTACACCAAGGACTGCCTCGCGCGGCTGAAAGAGGAGAAGGTCGATGTCCGCATGGTACAGATCGGTAACGAGACCAACGGCTCGATGTGCGGGGAGAAGACTTGGTTCAATATCCAGTATCTGATGAAGGCGGGTTCCAAAGCAACGAGAGAGGTATTCCCCAAAGCGCAGGTGGCGCTCCACTTTGCGAATCCCGAAAAGGTGACGAACTACGCCGACTACGCGAAGAAACTAGCCTACTATGAGGTGGATTATGATGTCTTCGCCTCGTCGTATTATCCGTATTGGCACGGCACGCTCGAGAACCTCGCAGAGGTGCTTTCAAACGTCGCGAATACATACGGGAAACAGGTCATGGTGATGGAGACCTCCTACGCCTATACCGCAGAGGACACCGACTTCTTCGGCAATACCATCTCAAGCGGCGGCTCGGTGGTCAAGGACTATCCTTTCACCGTGCAGGGGCAGGCGAATTGCCTGCGAAATGTGATTGACACCGTCGCGAATAAGACGGTAAACGGCATCGGTGTCGTGTATTGGGAAGGGACATGGATTTCGGTCGGTACGAACTCTTTTGAGGAGAACTACGAGAAGTGGGAACGGTACGGTTCGGGTTGGGCGACGAGTTATTCCGCCAAGTATGATCCCGACGATGCCGGAAAATACTATGGAGGTAGTGCTGTAGATAATCAGGCACTCTTTGATAAGAACGGCAGACCCTTGGAATCTCTCCGCGTGTTCAATCTGGTCTATCACGGGAATGCGGTGACACCCGTCGCCGATGCCATCGAAGATGTATCCCTGATCTGCGACCTCAACGGGACTATCGTCTTGCCGGAGCAGGTGAACGCCATCATGACGGATGACAGCAAGCAGAAGGTGGATGTGGTTTGGAATATCACCGATGCCGAGCTGGCGGCCATGTACGCAGGCGGCGTGCAAAAATACACGGTCACGGGGACCGCAGGCGGCATGACGGCTTATTGCTATATCTCTATGGTCGAGTACAACTTCTTAACGAATTACAGTTTTGAAGACGATACCGACGGCACGGGGTGGGTGCTCACCCCGCTGAAACCCATGGATGAGTTTTATATTGAAAGCAAGGCGACCGATTCCATGACAGGCACCAACCATGTGCATTTTTGGAGCGCGGCTTCCGACAGCGTGGAGTTCACCGTCGAACAGACGGTCGCTGCTCTACCGAGCGGTCGATACAAATTCACGATTTCCATCATGGGCGGCGACTGCGGAGAGACCGATATTTATATGTATGTGAAAATCGACGGGGAAATCGTGAAGACCACCCCCCTGACCATCACTTCCTACGGGAACTGGGATACGCAGGTCATCACCGACATCGAGTATACCGCGGGACAGACGATTGCGGTGGGGATCTATGTGAAATGCGGCGGTTCCGGGAACGGCGCATGGGGCAAAATCGACGACGCTTTGCTCAATTCCATGAGTTAATATGTCAAGACCACGGAAAACGCTTTTATGGAAAATATACAAAAAATCAGCTAATTTATGGAACCTATATATTTGGTATTGACATTCTCCATTCGGCGTGCTAGAATACAAATCGACAAAAGTGAACAAAATATCTCATATTTCGGCAAGAAATTTATTCTAATCTATCAATTTATTGTCATTGACATCCCGGCTTTGCGACATTTGAGGTAAAACCCCGTTTCCCACTGTACGGTGTACAGATTTAATTCATATCCAAAGGAGAAACAAAGCATGAGAAAAATGGGAAGAATTCTTGCACTGGTCATCGTCATGAGCATGTGCATCGGGATGGTTCTCGGACTCACGGGATGTGGCAAAAAAGATGATAACACAACCGGCACTAACACATATGATGTGACAGTTTGGGTCGCAGAGAACGCGGTCGAACTTACCAAACAGCAGATCGCGAACTTCAATAGCACCAATACCGACGGCATTACCATCAATGCGACGGTCAGTGCGGTGGGTGAAGGCGAAGCCGCAACCAACATGATTACCGATGTCGAGGCGGGAGCGGACATCTTCTGCTTCGCACAGGACCAGTTCGTCCGACTCGTGAATGCGGGCGCACTTACGAAACTCGGGATCGCAGCAACCGAGACGGTTACCGCCAATAACGACGCGAGCTCCGTCGCGGCAGTCAAGACCGGTGACGGCAGTTGCTACGCATATCCTCTGACGGCAGACAACGGCTACTTCATGTACTACGATAAGAGTGTCATTTCCGACAGCATCGTGGGCAGTCTGGAAGACATCATCGCCGCCTGCAAGGCGAACGGCAAAAACTTCTCCATGCAGCTGGAAAGCTCCGCATGGTATGCTGCTTCCTTCTTCTTCGGTACCGGATGCGTCTCCGAATGGACGCTGACCGAAGACGGCAGTGACTTCGCTTCCTACTACGACACCTTCAATTCCGATAAGGGTCTGGCAGCCGCGAAGGGAATGTATAAACTTCTCAAATCCGGTATCCTGGTCGACACCACTACCGTCAGCGTGTCCGACTTTGCCGCTGCGACACCTTCCGCCGTCGTCATTTCCGGCGCTTGGGATTACACCAAAGCCGTCGAGATTCTCGGCGATAACCTCGGTGTGGCGGCTCTGCCTTCCTTCACGGTGGATGGCACCACCTATCACATGGGTTCTTTCAGCGGTAACAAACTGCTCGGCGTGAAACCGCAGACCAGCCCCGAGAGAGCTGCCGCTCTTAACAAACTCGCTCTCTATCTGACGAGCGAACAGTGCCAACTCGAAAGATTCAACACCCTTGCATGGGGTCCTTCCAATAAGAATGCACAGGCGAACGAAGCCGTTCAGGCGAACCCCGCACTCAAGGCGCTGATTGCGCAGTCTCCGTATGCCATTCCGCAGGGACAGGTTCACGGTTCTTGGTGGGATATCGGGAAAGCCCTTCCCACGGCTATCAAGGATTCCGACGGTTCTGACGCAGGTCTGAAAGCCGCACTTGTCGATTATGAGAACAAGATCAAAGAACTGTTCAAGCTGACTCCCGAAGAAAAGAGAGCATACACCATCATCGGTGACATCAACGGGGACACCTGGTCGATCGACCTTCCCATGACCGAGACTTCTGCAGGCGTCTGGAAGACCACCGAAGCGTATGACCTCGTTGCGGGTAACCAGTTTAAGGCAAGAAAGGGACGCTCTTGGGATGTTAGCTACGGCAACGGCGCAGGCAACTATGTGGTCGAAACCGCAGGTCGGTACTACATCCAGCTGACCCTGACGGGTGACAGCGGCACGATTGAACTGATCCCTGCTGAATAAGACAAGGAGAGGGGAGCAATTCCCCTCTCACCAAAGTGTAAAAACTTTGGCTTGACCTGATTTTAGTATTGGGTTGGAGTCAATCATCTTGACTCCAACCCATATTTTCAAGGGGAATTTGCGATGAAACAATACAGCGATTTAGAGTATCTGAAATTATCCAAATGGCACAGATTTATCCTAAAAATCGCGAACTTCTTTTTGGGGATTCCCATGTGGTTTGCCCATCTCGGCATCAAGATTTGGACTTATATCAAGAAGTTCGGTATCGCCGTCAAAGATACTTTCGTGGATATTTACGAGACCTTTCAGAACGGCGACTATAAGACCCGTATCTCTTTCTTCATCATGGGATTCGGCAGTTTGGCACGCGGGCAGATCCTCCGCGGGATTCTGTTCTTACTGTTTGAACTCGTCTTCATCTTCTATATGATCTTTGCGGGTGCCCATTGGCTGTCGCTGCTTCCGTCACTCGGGAAGGAGGGACCCGAACTCAATAGTCACTATGATCCTAACTTGGATGCCTATGTGACGGTCTATCATGATAATTCTTTCAAGATTCTGCTTTACGGCGTCTTGACGATTTTCTTCATCATCGCCCTGATCTACACTTGGCGGTTGAATATCAAACAGAATAAGATTTCGCAGCAGATTCTCGCGTCCGGGAAACCCCTGAAGCGGACGAAAGACGACCTAAGATCTCTTGTGGACGAGCAGTTTCATAAGACCCTGCTCGCATTGCCTACACTCGGCATCTTTATGTTTACCGTTTTGCCGATGGTCTTCATGATTCTGGTGGCGTTCACCAACTATGACGGCGCGCATAACGGGTTTTCCAACAGTTTGTTCCACTGGGTCGGGCTCGACAATTTCAAGACCATGTTGACATGGACCTCCGGTGGGAACTCCTACTCCGCCGCGTTCGGAGAAATCCTGGTTTGGACGCTGATTTGGGCATTCTTTGCGACCTTCACGAACTATTTCCTCGGGATGTTCGTCGCCATGATGATCAACAAGAAGGGCATTCGCCTGAAAAAGATGTGGCGGATGATCCTCATTCTGACCATCGCCATTCCGCAGTTTATTTCGCTTTTGTATGTTTCCAAAATGTTTGCCGTCAACGGGATCATCAACGGCACCCTCATGAAGTGGGGCTGGATTCAAGAGCCGTTGCCTTTCTGGACGAATCCCACATGGGCGCGGGTGACGGTCATCATCATCAATATCTGGATCGGCATTCCGTATCTGATGCTGATTACGACCGGGATCCTCATGAATATCCCCGCGGATCTTCTGGAATCGGCAAAGATCGACGGCGCGAATGCGTTCCAGCAATATACGAAGATTACTCTGCCCTATATGTTGTTCATTACGGGTCCGTATCTTCTCACCAGTTTCACCGCCAACATGAATAACTTCAATGTCATTTATCTGTTGACGGCAGGCGGACCCGCCAACAGTGCCGCGTCCTCGGCGGCAGGGTCGGTCGGGTTTACGGACCTATTGATCACATGGCTGTTCAAGATAACAACAGGTGCCGAATCCCAGTATTATATGGCGTCCATCATCGGGATTTTGGTCTTTGTCGTCGTGGCGCTCATCTCGCTGATTGTGTACAGCGTGTTGCCTTCTGTGAAAAATGAGGAGGACTTCCAGTGATGCGTGAGAAAACAAAAGATCTAAATCATTCTTCCATGAAACGACACATCGGCATCAAAGCGCAGACCCATATCAGCAACACGGCAATTTATGTGATTCTTGTCGTCATGAGCATTGTCTGGCTGTTGCCCTTCGTGTTCATCGTGTTGCAGTCGTTCCGCGTGGAATCCACCTATCCCGTCGGATATGTCGTCCCGCAGAAGTGGGGACTCGACAACTATATCAATCTTGGAAAAACAGACTTTTGGCACTGGTATCTGAACACCTTTATTGCGGCGCTGGCGACGGCGGTTTTGCAGACGGTCATCGTCCTCTGCATGAGCTATACGCTGTCCCGATTTCGCTTTAACGGCAGAAAAGCCCTGATGAAATTCATTCTGATTCTCGGGATGTTCCCCGGGATGCTCACCATGATCATTCTTTACCGAGTGCTTGCGGACTTGGGGCTCACCCAGCAGAATGCGCTGCCCGGGTTGATTCTCGTGTATGTCGCGTCCTCCGGTATGGGCTACTATGTCTCCAAAGGGTTCTTCGATACGATTCCCAAGTCGCTCGACGAGGCGGCGAGAATCGACGGTGCCACGAGAGCGCAGGTGCTCTATAAGATCATCCTGCCTTTGGCGAAGCCGATTGTCATCTACACGATTCTGACGGCGTTTATGGCACCTTGGGGCGACTTCGTGTTCGCACGGTATGTCGCGATGGGGACCCCCTCGGGATACAATGTGGCGGTCGGTCTTTACAGCTGGCTCACCATCGACCAGATCAACTCTCGCTACACCATGTTCTGTGCGGGCGGTGTTTGTGTCGCGGTCCCCGTGGCAATCCTGTTCATGTGTCTGCAAAAGTATTATGTATCCGGCGTTACAGGCGGCGCCGTAAAGGGCTGATAAAAAGGAGTGCATTGATATGGCAAGTGTCAAACTGACCAATGTGAAAAAGATTTACGATAAAAATGTCGTTGCCGTGCACGATTTCAATCTTGAGATTCAGGATAAAGAGTTCGTTGTATTTGTCGGCCCCTCCGGTTGCGGGAAATCGACTACGCTTCGTATGATTGCCGGACTGGAAGAGATCAGCGAGGGGACGGTCGAGATTGACGGGGAAGTCGTAAACGACCTGCAACCCAAGGACAGAGACATCGCGATGGTGTTCCAGAACTATGCGCTCTATCCGCACATGACGGTGTACGACAACATCGCGTTTTCTCTACGGCTGAAAAAGGTCAAAGAGGATATCATCTACGATAAGGTGACGAAGGCGGCGGAGATTCTCGGCATCACCGATTATCTTTTGAGAAAGCCGAAAGCCCTGTCCGGCGGGCAAAGACAGCGTGTCGCCATCGGACGCGCCATGGTGAGAGATTCCAAGGTGTTCCTCATGGACGAGCCGCTTTCCAACCTGGACGCCAAACTGCGCAACCAAATGAGAGCAGAAATCATTCAACTCCGGCAGAAGATCGATACGACTTTCATCTATGTCACGCACGATCAGACCGAGGCGATGACTTTGGGGGATCGCATCGTCATCATGAAGGACGGATACATTCAGCAGGTCGGGACCCCTGTGGAAGTGTTCGAAATGCCGAGTAACCTGTTTGTCGCGGAATTTATCGGCGCACCGAAGATGAACACGATGAAGACCCAACTGATAAACGAGGGGGAGAAGTATTATGTCACCCCGTTCGGTGCCAAGATTCCGGTCGACGGAGAAAAGGCAAAGATGCTGAAAGAGAAAGGCATCGGGACGCAGGAAATCTATCTTGGCGTTCGTCCCGAGCATATCGTCATGGTTCCCGAAAAGAGTGAAAGCACGATTGATTGCACTCTCGTCGTCAACGAGATGATGGGGAGCGAACTCCATCTCCATGTGAACACGGAGGACGGAACTCCTCTCGTGGTGAGAGTGCCTACCATGAATCTCTCGGCAGAAGAAAGAGATTCCCTCCATGCGGGGAGCACCCTCCACTTCACTTTTGAGGGCAAAGTCATGCACTTCTTCGATGCGGAGAGTGAAGTCAACCTGTTGGTTGATGGACCCGCCGCGCCGACCGAATCCGACGAATCTGCAGAAACTGCCGAACCCACCGAAACGGTTGAACCCACCGAACCCACGGCGGAATAATTCGCGTTTCCCATTCCCAAGTAAAGAACTCCCGTTGCGTTTACCGCAACGGGAGCATTTTTGTATAACGAAACCCCCGCCAAAGTGGTGGTTCAATAAAGGCTATTGCCGATAAGCAAAAAGTAAATAAAAAGAAAGCGAAGAATGTATTTGTGGAAGAGGCTCCCTCCGGGAGGGAGCTGTTAGCGAGCGACCGCAGTCGCGGGGGTGACTGAGGGAGAGTGCGCAAAGAAAAGCGTTACAAGGTCGCAAACCGTTATCACGCCGGCTCCTTCCGTCACGGCTCCGCCGTGCCACCTCCCTCCCGGATGGAGGCAGTGCCCTCTCCGTCACGCTTACGCGCGCTACCTCTCCCTAAGTGAGAGGCGGTTTGCGGCGGGAATCGTAGGGAGGGGCTTGCTCCCGCTACATTTCTCAATACCGTAGGGCGGGGGCTTGCTCCCGCTACATTTCTCAGTACCGTAGGGCGGGGACTTGCTCCCGCTAGATTTCTCAATGCCGTAGGGCGGGGGCTTGCTCCCGCCGAAACAAATGAAAGGAATCTGTCAAATTTGGCAAGATTGCAGAACGATGATTCGCGCATCACCATACCCTTTTGCATCTGTGTTTCAACAGAGAGGCGGCGGGAGCAAGCCCCCGCCCAACATATATAAATAGAACTTGGCTCCCTCCGAGAGGGGGCTGCCGCGGGGGCGCGGCTGGGGGAGAGTGCGCAAAGCAAATGCCATCAAGCGGTGCGGACATAGCGAACATACAAAATTGGCTCGCCCTTTGGGAGAGCTCCCGACGAAGTCGGGTGAGAGGGCGTAATACCCGAAAACAGAATACCACCCGCTTGTCGGGTGGTATTCTGTTTGGTTGCGTGGGATTCCCGAGGACTTGTGAGATTCTATCGGGCGACATTGCAAAATTGCCGAAACAGGGGAATCCTCATGCGCGGCAATCCCATCGGGACGACAGACGAATTATTTGAGCACGACGCTGGTCTGTGCTCCGAGGGTCAGGATAGTACCTTCCAGCGTCACGCCGTTCATGCCGATGAAAGCGCGGATTTCACTGAAATGCAGGTCTGTCACTTCTGCGAGGTCGACGGTAATCGCTTCGGTTGTCGTGTTGTGGAGCACCGCCACCGTACTGCCCCCGTAGGTGGAAGTGAAGCCGCCCAGTTTCGTGTCGGAGAAGCGGAGTGCCTTGTACTCCCCCGAGGCAATCTCGGGATTGGCGTTGCGGATCATGAGCAGTTTTTTATAGTAATTATAAAGACTGTTCTCGTCCCCGATTTGATCGGCGACGGTGCCGTTCGTCTGCTTGGTACTGTCATAGGTGGAGCCGATGGGATTCTTGACGGTATCGTCATCGCCCCAGAGCATGGCAAGACGGCGGTTCGCGTCGGTATTGTCGCTCCCGCGCGACCCTTTCATCCCGATTTCTTCTCCGTAATAGATGAAAGGTGAACCGGGCGAGAGGAGATACAGGTTCGCCGCGACCTGCATCTGTCCCGAAGAGACGGTCAGATATCCCGCCGCTCTGTCGGTGTCGTGATTGGCGATAAACGGGACGATGGTGGCGTTTGCGTTGAGGGCTTTCACGCGGTTTAAGTACTTCTCCACATAAGCCGTATAGGTATTGACATTCCCGCCTTTTGCCGCGGTCGCAATCAGACCGTTCGCTTGGGACATGGTGAAGTCAAAGCAGTTGGTCGCGGAGTAGTAATAGTCGGTGACGGAGTCGCTGCTCCATATCTCGGCGACCGTATAGATGTCTTCTTTGATCCCTTTAAGCTCCCCGATATACCAGTCCCAGAATGCAGCGGAACTTGTGTTGTCCCCGTAGTAGATATACATGGCGGCATCAAAACGGAAACCGTCAATCCCGAGATTCAGATAATGCTTTGCAATATCCAGCACGGCAGACCGCACGGCGGGGCTGTCGTAGTTCAGTTCCGGCATGGAGCCGTCAAAATTGCACTCATAGCGGATGTTTGTTCCCGCGATGGGCGAAAAGGTTCTGCCAGCGGGTACGGTGTCCGTTTTAAGACAGTAGGAGTAGAAGTCATAATACTCGTCCGAAGAATTGCCGTTTAGGTGAGCACTCTTGAAGTTTTGGAACCAGGCATTGGATGTGCTCGTGTGATTGATGGGCAGGTCGAGAATGAGTTTCACATCTCTTTCGCGGCACAGCGCAATCAGTTCTTTTAGGTCTTCTTCCGTGCCGAAGAGCGGGTCGATCTGATAATAGTCGTCCACATTGTACTTGTGATAGGAAGGCGACTTGAAAATAGGTGTCAGCCAGATGCCGCCCACCCCGAGACTTTTACCCGAGTTCGGTTTTCCGTCGTTCAGATAGTCGAAGCGGTTGATAATCCCGCGCAGATCCCCAGTCCCGTCCCCGTTCGAGTCGGAGAAGGACCCCACGAAGATTTGGTAAAAGACGCGGTTGTTATCCTGAACCGCGCTGTCCGCTTTCAGTTTTTTGTCTTTGATCTTATATTCTCCGTTTCCGCACCCGGCGAGCATAAAGAGCAAGACCAACACGAGACACATGAGTTTCCGCGCAGTGTTTTTCATAGGAACTCCTTTCCAAACGGTTGATTTCCAACGATTCCGATGATTTCGATGTTTCCGATGATTTCGATGAAGTTCTACATTATAATTATATATTTGCTGTTTTTATTTTATCAGGAATCGATGTCTATGTCAACAGAGGACCGTTTTTGCGGGAGAGGGAAGATCCGCCGCGGTAGATTCAAGACGGGGAACAAAAAGAGCGGCACCCACCAAGGGGTGCCGTACGGGAATTTCGCCTGCGGCGAATATCTTGCCCCTTGCCGTCGTCTGTGCTGTCGGACGCCGCTCTACGGGGCAGATACGAACCCATGCACCTGCGACACTCTCGAAACGGCACCGAAACGGGCAGCAAAGTGGTTTCCCAAAGCAGGGCAGGTGCCGTGTTCGATGAGTGTACGGGACACCATCACCCCCAAAATAAAAAAATACTGAACATTTCTCAATGTTCAGTATGCGACAGATTTACGGGAATTTGCCCCTATGGGGCAATATGTCGCGTCCTGCCGTCGGTCAGCAAGCTACCGCCGTCTTGGACGCGATATGCGAACCCATAGCGCGGCACAGGAGAGTACAAAGTATATGGAAAGCAACGCCGCGCTGGGTGAGATTCCTCGTACGGGTCCCCAGCGCGAAAAAAAGCACACTCCTTCGAGTGTGCTTCGCGCTGGTGAACTACCGATGCTGTGAATAGAGCCGTGAAATATATACTGTGGTTGTTATTGAGACTTATCAACCACAATGTGATTGACTAATTCTCTCAAACATTCGAAGAACATTTGCTTTTCTTGGATTGACCTTGGATAGTG